>JBEAUF010000252.1:0-37805 GCA_041161565.1 Planctomycetota bacterium
GCATACAGCGAAGCCGTCTACCGGCAAACGACCGAGGAGTTCATCAAGGTCCTTGAGAACGCGTTCCACTACTTCGGAGGCGTGCCCCGAGCTCTGGTGATTGACAACCTTCGCGCAGCAGTCAAGCAGGCAGACTGGTATGACCCGGAGATCCATCCGCGTATTCAGTCATTTGCGGCTCATTACGGAACTGTCTTTCTGCCAACCCGGCCATACACACCGCAACACAAGGGGAAGGTTGAGTCAGGGGTAAAGTATGTCAAGAACAATGCTCTCGCCGGCAAGGCCTACATGAGCCTTGAAGCTCAGTGCGAGGCGTTGCTTGACTGGGAACATCGGATTGCCGACATGCGGATTCACGGCACAACGAAGCGTCAGGTCAGACAGCAATTTGAAGACGTGGAGAGACCCGCGCTCCAGCCTCTGCCGCTAAGTCGGTTTCCATTTTTTCACGAAGCTCGTCGCAAGGTCTGCCGTGATGGCCACATTGAAGTGGCGAAGGCGTACTACTCAATGCCACCGGAGTACATCGGGCGAGACGTTTGGGTGCGCTGGGAGGCACGCGTCGTTCGCGTATTCGATGACAAGTGGCGTCAGATCGCGATTCACTCACGGACTGCCGACGGACAGTTCCAAACAGATCCCAATCATATCCCCAGACGTCGTCAGACAGTCATAGAGCGAAATGCGAAGTCACTGCTGAATGAAGTCGCAACAATCGGGAAGGCCGTTGGAGACTGGGCAAACGCCGTCATTCAGTCACGAGGCATCGAAGGGGTACGCGTCATTCTGGGGCTCAGATCACTGGCTCGGAGCAATTCAGCGGCCGCACTGAACGCGGCCTGCAACACCGCACTCAGCAGTGGTGTGCTGAGGCTGAGAACGATTCGTGAACTGCTGATTCGTGGCGGCGGGGAGACGCAGCAGCAGTTCGACTTCCTCGATGAACACCCCGTCATTCGCCCCCTGAGCACCTACGCGATAGGGGCACTCTATGATCAGAACAAGGAACGCAACGATGAATTCGAATCTCTCTGAGTCCCTCCGCAGACTGCGACTGAGTGGCGTCCTGCAATCACTCAATGTGAGGTTGCAGGAGGCCACTGCCAATCGGTTGTCTCATGCCGAGTTCCTCGAGTTACTCGTGCAGGACGAACTCAGCGTCCGTGGTGATCGAGCCGTCGACCGTCGCACTCGCGCCGCGCAGTTTCGCGATCAGAAGTCGCTGTCAGACTTTGACTGGGACTTCAACCGTGGGATCCGCAGAAAGTCGATCTTTGATCTCGCTTCGGGCGAGTTCGTGCGACGCCACACGGATGTCCTGTTCTACGGTCCTCCCGGCACGGGGAAGAGTCACTGTGCGCAGGCCATCGGCCACAGCCTCATTCGTGCTGGATTCTCGGTCTATTATCGCAGCATCTTTGATGCGGTCCGGGATCTGCTGCACGATGAGTCGATTGACAACCACGACAAGGTCATGTCGAAGTACCTGAAGCCAGACCTGCTGATCCTTGATGACATGGGCATCAAATCGCTGCCGAAGCGATCTGGTGAATTTCTGTTTGAGATCATCATGCGGCGGCATGAGTTGCGCAGTACGCTGATGACGAGCAATCGGCCGCTGGAGGATTGGGGAAAACTGATGGGCGACACGCCAGCTGCCACTGCGATTCTCGATCGCTTTCTGCAGTCCGCCGAGATCATTGAATTTAAGGGACGCAGTTACCGATTAAAGACACGTCAGGCGGTGGCGGGAGAGTCGTCCGCAGAATCCGGTGAAGCCAATTGAGGCAGGCGGGAGGCTGGCCACGTTCGTCAACAGTGGCAAGCAAAAGGTCACTGGTGTGAGGAGTTGTCGACAGCAGGGCAAACGCCGGCAAGGCAGGACGAAAAGTCTGGAAGAGTCTGGAGCCAGCTCTCCTCAGTGTGGCCACCACGACATGGTTATTCGGGAGTCTGCCGCTGGATCTCAACCTGCGAGTGCAGCTGAGTCAAAAGAAGCCTCAACGGCCAAAACCCGCCAAACGCGCCCACCGGCGTTAGCATTTTCAGCCTGCAAAACTGACCGCATGATTCGGCCTAGAAGTGTGTTTTCAGGGAGGAGATGGCAGTCCAGCATCTCCCACGGCAGAGTAAACCTTAACTGATCTTCCGTTCACCTGCTGGTTTTGAACGCGCCCACAAGTGGCTGGTTTTAACGCGCCCACTGACAATTTCACGAATTTACACGAATCCAGACGACTTGAACACAAATACAATTCAAATGTAATTTGCGTTTATTCGTCTGATCCGTGTAATCCGTGGACAAACACGCCACTGAGCCGCACCTGAGATTCAAGTCCACGGATTTCACGAATTTTCACGAATCCAGACGACTTGAACACAATGACAATTCAAATGTAATTTGCGATTATTCGTCTGATTCGTGTAATCCGTGGACAAACCGATCGCCGATTCGCGGCGGGAATTCGTGGACAAACACGGGGGTCACATCTGCTGGCCGGTGAGTCTGGCGACTTCGTTGACGTCTTTGTCACCGCGGCCGGAGAGGCAGACGAGGACGATTTCGTCGGGGGAGCGTTTAGCGGCGGACTGCATGGCCCAGGCGATGGCGTGTGAGGTTTCGATGGCCGGAAGGATGCCTTCGGTGCGGGCCATGGTGCTGAAGGCAGCGAGTGCTTCGTCGTCGAGTACGTTCACGTAGTTGACGCGTCCGAGGTCTTTCCAGTAGCTGTGTTCGGGACCGACGCCGGGGTAATCGAGTCCGGCGGAGATGGAGTGGACATCGGAAGTTTGGCCGTCGTCATCCTGGAGCACGTAGCTGTAGCTGCCGTGGAGGATACCGGGTTTGCCATGACTGAGGGTGCTGGCGTGGTCCCCAGGGGCGGCCCCGCGGCCGCCGGCTTCGACGCCGGTGAGCTGCACAGTGGAGTCATCGACGAAGGGGTAGAACATGCCGGCGGAGTTGGAGCCGCCACCGACGCAGGCGATGACTTCGTCAGGGAGCCGCCCGGTTTGGGCCAGACACTGCTGGCGGGCTTCGCGTCCGATGATCGACTGGAAGTCGCGGACCATCATCGGGAACGGGTGCGGCCCGACAACGCTGCCGATGATGTAGTGCGTATCGCGAACGGACGCCATCCAGTCCCGCATGGCTTCGTTGATGGCATCGCGGAGCGTGCGGGAGCCGGTGGTTACGGGGCGCACTTCGGCGCCCATGGTGCGCATGATGAACACATTGAGCTTTTGGCGGCGGACGTCTTCTTCGCCCATGTAGACTACGCAGGGGAGGCCAAAGCGGGCACAAGCGGTGGCGGTGGCGACACCGTGCTGCCCGGCACCGGTTTCAGCGATGACGCGGGTTTTTCCCATGCGGCGTGTGAGCAGCACCTGGCCCATGGTGTTGTTGATTTTGTGGGCGCCGGTGAGGTTCAGGTCTTCGCGTTTGAAGTAGATCCGCGCCCCGCCGCATTTTTCGGTGAGCCGTTCAGCGAAGTAGAGCGGATTGGGGCGGCCGACGAAGTGGGTGAGCAGATCATTGAGCTGGCGGTGGAATTCAGGGTCCGCTTTGGCCTGTTCCCAGGCTTCGGTGAGCTGTTCGAGGGCGTACATCAGGGTTTCGGGAACATAGCGACGGCCATATTCACCAAAACGTCCCCGAGCATCCGGGACGGCACTGATGGGGGATTCGGCAGGAGCAGCAGGAGCGGCAATGGGCGACATGGGTGGCAGCAACCTTTGGGAAGCGGCAGCAGCGATGGACGAGTTTTCGGCTGCGTTATTCTAGCGGTGCCGAAAAAAAAATCCCCTGCGAAGCGGGAGAAAGCGGGGAATGGGGATGACAGAGTCGCATTTCGCTCTGTGCTGGTCAAACCGGCCCGTCCTGGAACACCCCCTGCAACTGCTGTGCACGACGCTGCAAGTCTTCAGGAGACAACAACAGAAGTTCCTACTCCGAGGCAACCGGTTGCCGAAGGACTTTCTGCAGAGTGCGTATGCTTCCAATCACGACGCCTTTTTCGATCCCCTTTTCCACTCCCCGTTCAATCAGCGCTTCATCGATGGTGGGCATTTGCACCTCCGATTCGATCTGCAGTCCGATTCTGATGGCCCGTTCAAACCAATCCAGCCTTCGGGCGTCGAACACCCTGCAAGGATGGAAAATGATATCATTCAGATCGTCCAAATGTGAATGAATTTCCTGCCACGCTCGCAGAAGACGGAAAATCGCCACGACCGACTCGAATTCCACTTCCGAACCACGGACAAGCTGCAGGGTGCGAATTTGGGCTTCCAGTTCCGGAGCGTCCGGAAGTGATTCTGCGGACCACCGACTGAGGTCCGCAAGGAGCGCATGCATGTCCAGTTCAGTGCAATCGCCGGAACACGCAGTGTTGAGCCATCAGTTTGCCGATCACCTGCTGCTCCGTCACCAAATCCACGTGCCCCAGCCAGGCATGGAGCGATTTGCGGATGGCATCGCCATCCAGCCTGCCACCGGCAAAGAGTTTGCGTTGCCGCCGCATGCGTTTGATAAAGCGACAAATCCCCTGTTGTGACAAGCGGCAGCGATGGCCCTGAATGCGCATGCCAAGCCATGTCAGCCATTCGGACGTGGGCTGAACGTGTGTTTTTCGTGGATGGAGCCGGAGTCGCATGGCGGCAAGTTGCTGCCGGATGGCCGCCACTGCTTCCCACAATTGATCGCGACCGTCACTAAACAGGAGCAGGTCGTCCGCATAGCGAACATAACCAGGGATCCGCAAGGTTTCCCTGATGAAGTGATCGATCGGATTGAGCAGTACATTCGCAAAAAACTGGCTGGTCAGATTTCCAATCGGCAGTCCGCGCGGTCGCAGCGGACTCAGTAAATCATCACCAGGGAACCACACCGGTTCAGATTGGACCGCGGTCGTGTCGATGTCACTGTCGAGAATCCTTCGAATCAGCCGCATCACGCAGGGGTCGGCAATTCTTCGGCCGATGACCTGTATCAGAATCTCGTGATCGATGCTGGGGAAGAATTGCACGATATCTGTCTTGAGGCACCAGCTGAAACGACGCTGGTAATGTTGTGCACGACGAATCGCCAGGTGCGTCCCGCGACCCCGACGGCAGGCATAGCTGTCGTCGATAAACGATCGCTCAAAAATTGGTTCCACCACCGCCACAATTGCGTGGTGCACCACGCGGTCACGAAACGGTGCGGCACTGATCAGCCGCGGCTTGGGGTCACTGATGCGAAAATGACTGTAGGCGCCGGGAATGTATTCTCCGGACATCAATTCCCGCTGCAGTTGCAGCAGTTCGACTTCCCAGGCGAAGTCGAACGCAGTCGCTGGCGGGCGGTATCGTTTTCGGCGACGGCACCGGCGATACGCCTGCAGCAGATTCGGCCAGCTGACAAGGTCCGGCCAGAGATTTCGAAAGGTCTTCGCCATATAGACGCCGGGAAATGGCAGGCCGGGACGTTCGCTGAGCTACCAGCCCCGGCCTGCCGCCTCGGATTCGGCTTCAGTCCCGCAGGACCGTCACCAGGAAACAAACCGTGTCATCCTCTTGTCACCGGCCGGTCGTGCCCCGTGCCATCGAGCGCACTGCAGAACCGACATCGCGATTGATTGATGATTGGGAAGGAATTCACTCGGCCACCACACGAAAACCGATGTTGGTGTTGGTGTTATCGGGATTGTTGTTGTTGCGGTTGCTCGACCGCGCGTTGGTTCCGTTGTTGTTCCAGGAACCCGAGCGGCACAACACCCGACTACCGGGACCCTATCGGTCTGTTCCCTTCAGCCAGGCGCCCAGAAGACGCCCGATCTGATCGAACTGATCCGCAGCATGCTGAATCTGATGAGCACCCAGCAAGCGCATCTCATAACTGTACCGCAATAACGCCCGCAGGCAAACCAGTCGCCCGTCCGCCCGGGTCAAAAGCTGCAGTCGCTCTCGCCCACGGTGGGCGTTCGCCATCAACAGCAATTCCTCAAATTCAAACGCCGCACCCTCCACACGATTCGTGTAACTGTGCCGCAGGTTTTTGGGAAACCGCTGCGTGTGACGCAGCAGCCACAAGACGAAATCGTGCGTCTTCACAAATAATGGCGTGTCAGGCAGTTGCATCGAATTCCCGGCACGGGGACTGCGTCCCCGCGTTTCAGAGAGGACAGAGGGCAGAAGTCAGAGGACAGAGGGCAGAGGAACAGAGACCGAATCGCAGAGGAATGACTGGGAAGGAATTCACTCGGCCACCACACGAAAACCGATGAAGACGTTGGTGCTATCGGGATTGTAGTCGCCGCGGAGGCCCGACCGCGCGTCGGAGCCGAAGTAGTGCCAGGAACCCGAGCGGCACAACACCCGACTACCGGTCGATGGGCCCTGAGGGTCCTGTTTCGGACTTGCCTGATAATAGCCTGAGTCATACCAGTCACCACACCATTCGTAGACATTTCCAACGGTATCGTACAGCCCCCACGCGTTGGGGCGATAGGAACCAACGTCGCGCGTGACCCCCAGATACGGCCCTGCTTCGTCGGTTCCAAACGGATTATTCCCGTTGATATTCGCTTCGGTCCCGTTGCAACTGTCGCCCCATGGGAATTCCGTGCGAGTACCCGCGCGTGCTGCGTACTCCCATTCCGCCTCCCACGGCAGGCGGTATTTGTGCTGCGGGTCCTGCTGTGAACACCAGACGCAGAATGCTTTTGCCCCCAACTGGGAGATGCAGACCATCGGTTGCTGTTCTGACCGGCCGAACTCGGTTGCCGTGTTCAGCTCATAACGGGATCCGTTTTTGCGGACTGGACAGTCAGAGTCACTGAAGTCAATCCAGTTCGACTGCAACACCATGCCGGGTGAATTCAGCCACAGCAGGATCTGGCCAATGGTGACCTCGTGAATGCCCATGTAAAACGGCTTTGTGATTTCCACTTCGTGGATGGGTTTCTCGTCGCTGTAGCCTTTCTCCGATCCCATCATGAACCTGCCGGGTTGAATTCGCACCATCTGCATGCCAGCGGCCATGGCTGTACCGGTAACTTTGCTGCTGCCGGTGGACGGTGCAGGCGTTGTGGAGCGGCGGTTGAGAATTCCGCGTTCCAGTTCCTGCACCTGAACGCGGCTTTCGGCCAGTTGCCTTTCCAGAACCGCCTTTGTCTCCAGCAGACTTTTTTCGCTGGCGGTCAGTTTTGCGAGGGTCTGATTGGCGGTGGCCAGTTCCGCGGTGCGTGTCTGCAGGGTGGCCTGCACCTCGGGCAGCTGCTTTCCGGCATCGGCCAGCGGCTGCAGGGCGGCCAGATCGGCGGTAAGTTTGCCGACCTGTTCCAGAGCGTTGCTGCGTTCCAGTGACGCCTGGACAATCTGCTTTTCCAGGGTGTCCAGCTGCGTTTCCGCAGCGTTCAGCTTCGCCGCGAGATCCGACTTTTCCTTTTCCAGCCTGGAAATCCGTTCCGCATCCGCCTGCTGAACGCGGGATTTTTCTTCGGTGGTGAGTTCCTGATCGAGGAATTTCTGCAGATCGCTGGCTGCGCCGGTGTAGCACAGTCGGGCGTTAATCCAGTCGCCCTGTTTCCACCCGGCATCCCCCTGCTCTGCTCGATTGCGAATTGCCGTGATGGCGGTGTTCTGCAGCAGCCGTTCGGGGATCTGGCCGGAGAGTCGCAGCCAGTCACTGCGGCAGGTGTCGGTCTGCAGAGCTTCGACGTTTTGACGCTGGACGTCACCGAGGTTCACCAGCAGCGCAGCCAACTGGACTTCGGCGTCAGCGACCTTGCCCTGATCCAGCAGGGCAGTGACGGCCTTGTGTTGTTGCTGACAGGCCGTTTTGCTGTCGGCGATAACGGTGGACGAGTCGTGCCATGGGGTGCGTTCGACAGCTTCACCGACGGGATTCAGAAGTTTGCGCAGCCGCTGTTCGTCGCGTGAGAGTTGTTCGGCGCGGTAGATCAGGTCGATGGCTTTCTGCAGATCCTGAATGCCGACGCGGGCTGTTTTCTGAGCGGATTCAGTGCGGAGTGTCTGTGCTTCGTTGCGGGCGGCATCCACCGCAGGGTTGCCGGCAGGCAGACGTTGCAGCCGAGCCCGCTGCACATCGTATTCATCGAGCAGGGCCTGTCGCTGAGCGTCTGCGAGGCGATTGTACAGGAACAGGACGGGCACTGCGAAAGTCAGCACCAGCACGGCCACCGTAATCCATAATCGCCAGCGGGCGCGGCGACGATGCATGTCATCGAGCAGATCCACCATGCCAGCGGCGGACCAGTTGGTGTCGGAGGCTGTGGAGGGTTGTGTGGATTTATTCATCGCCAAACTCCAGTGGTGCTGTCTGCAGCGCCAGCTGCAGTGGGGGATCTTCCATTTTGGGCAGCAGGATCCTGATGAGATCGCTGGTACAACCGGCGCGTTGCATGACCACCCGACGCTGGTCTGCGGAATTCAGCTCAAAGGCATACTGTCCCGTGAGCACCGTGAAGCAGACTTTGGCCACGGCATGCACTTCGTCAGCGATGCTGGGTTTGCGTTCCTGTTTGCGCACCGGGCCGCTGGCGAAGGCATCTGTGGTGGGCACTTTGGAGTGGGTGTTCTGACTGCGATACCCTGCAGCCGCGCGACCGGCCCCGCCGAAGTCGATAAGCCGAACAGTGCGGCCGGAAATCATGATGTTCCCCAGTGAGACATCGCGATGAATCAGGTTGGCCGCATGCAGCTTTGCATAGGTGGCGAAGAGGGCGCGACAAACGGACTCGCGATGGGCGATGGAGAGCGACGGGTTGGCGTCAAGCCAGGCACTGAGTTTTTTGCCTTCGATCCATTCCTGAATCAGGAATGGCTGAGCACCGCCTGGTTCGCGGGCGGCGTGGAATTTTGGGGCGATGCCGGGCGGGAGTTCTCTGGAGTCCAGCACTCGACATTCACGGCGAAAGATCTGCAGCCGATGCTTATCTTCGGGTTCGAGCACCACTTTAACGGCTCTGGGATTGCCCGTGACGTGGTCTGCGGCTTTGAGAATCACGCCGTATCCGCCACGGTCGACGGCGGTGATGTCAGCGAGACCTTCGGCGGTGATGGCGTTCAGCGTTTCCGGCTGGATCAGATCCATCAGCAGGATCGGATCATCGAGTCCCAGTGCTGTGCGATAGCCCTTGCCCGGAGGGCCGCTGTCGGATCGATCGGCAGGCGAGGTTGTGCGTTGTGCGGCCATTATGATCTCCCGACTGGTTTCAGTTTCCGCAGCCGATATTTGGCGCGTTCGAGGGTATTTTCGACCTGTTCCCGGGAGAGTCCCATTTCGAGGCCGATGTCATCGTAGCCCAGCCGATCGACGTAACGTTTACGGAGGATTTCGGCAAATTGCTGTTCGTCTGGGTCGGTGGAGTTGTCCCACGCCTGGATCTCACGGAGTCCGCGGTCGAAGTTTACGCCGGTGCGTTCTTCGAAGTACGGGCGAAATTCGTCGTAGAGGTGTGAGAGGATATCGCGGATGGAGTGATCTTCGGCAGCGGTGGCCTTGAGTTCAGCGGCAACCTTTGCCCACACGCCTTCGCGACGCCGATGATCCACCAGCATGTTGACCATTATTGTGGAGACAAAGTTCCTGAGTTGCTCGAGGGTTTTTGACCTGAGCATGGCTGTGGGGCACTTTTCAAGGATCCTGGTAAACGCGTCATTCAGAACACTGGTGAAGCGACAGGTAACGTCCTGCCGCGGGTTAACGGCGGCCGGTCCCATTCCAGGCAGCACACAGGCGAGACCCCGCAGCTTCTGATACAGGAACCTGTAGATCCGGCCTTCCAGATGAGGATCCCGCGGCCCGTCACCGTTCGGATATTGCTGTTGCCACGCAGTGAGGCCGGCAAGGATTTCTTTTTCTTCGCGGCTGAAGTGGGAATCGTTCATCAGATTGGCTCCTGAGCTGGAAGTTTCAGCATACCACGTTCAATGATCATGGGAAGCCTGCTACCCAGAGAAATTCCAGGGGTTGTGGGCTGGGGGGCTCAGCCGCAGGCAGACGGTGGAACCCCGGCGTCACAGATACCGGGGGATTCACATTTAAAGGCCTTGAAGTTCTCCGATACACAGTGAAAGAGCAGTTGCACCGCGGACGGGCGAGGCTGGGATGAAGCAAACAACAAAAACCCGAGTGAATTACACCGGATATTCCTGCCAACTGTCCTGTTGACTCGAGTGCTGAATTCCGCGATTTTCTCTGTGAAACTCGGTGTACTCTGTGGTTAAGAACAATCTCCAGCCGCTCACCGTTTCGCCATCCCGGCCCCGCCCTTCCCACACCGCCATGCCAGCTGACAGTGCGAAAGAAAACCGGCGGTGCCACCGGGCCACTTTAAGGCCCGTGTGGTGACCGCGGTACGCTGGTTACATCGGAGCAACATCTGAAGTATTTGGTGCGGGCTCGGCAGGGGCTGGCTCAGCGGCCTTCTCCGTTGTCTCGGGCGAACTCTGAATCACGATGGTCACGTTCGTCCTGCCATCAGCGGGTGCGGTCGCTGCCGGTGCAGCGTCCGGGGTTGTGGCTGCAGTTTCACCACTGCGTCGTTCGTGAAGTCTCTTCAGGCGTTCGAGGCGTTCATAGGACTGGGTGAGTCGGCTGGGTCGGGCTTCGGAGGGTGGGACTGTGTCGCGGCGAGCGGTGTTGCGGGCTTCTTGTTCGCGAACCTGCTGTTCCATGTCGGTGAGGTCTTTTGCCAGTTGGGCGGTGCTGGTGGTACCTTCGCTGCCGGCGGCGGCGAGAAGATTGAGCAGGTCGCTTTCGGATTCTGCCTGTTCGCGACGAACTTTCAGCAGATCAAAATCACTCTCGGCCTTCTGCAGCCGCGATTCCATTTCACTGACAGCCAGCTGACTTTCGCTGACGGAGGCCTTGAGGCGTTCGAGGGCTTCTGAGCGAACCTGAAGCTGCACTTCGTCGCGGTCCTGTTCGGACAGCAGTCGATCCACCTCGGCAGAGAGATCCTCGGGCTGCCACATGGTGCCCGCAAACGACACAGGCTGAGCCCGATCTGCGGCAGCCGCTTCCATGGCCGGCCAGGCATCAGCAAGGATGGTTTCACGGCGGGCGATGGCGGATTTGAGCCGGGCAATTTCGTCGGCAAGATCCTGAATCTGGCCGGCAGCCAGCGAGAGACTCACCCGGCGATCAATGAGTTCCCCGCGGGCATCCTCCAGCTGGTTGCGCACCTTCTGATCCCGGACCGCATCCGGCAGACTGGTTTCCAGCTCCGCAACGGTGGTATCGGCGGTGGCCCTCGCGTAGCCGAACAGGTCACGCAGAGGGCGACTGGAGATGGCCACCAGCAGGACAAGACCGGCAGAGACAGAGAGACTTGCGAGCAGTAATTTTTTCATGGGAAAACTCCAGGGAGAAGTGTGAAATCCGTCGCAGACGCAGTCGCACCGCCCCGCTGTCGGGGATCGCGTTCTGGAATATTCACGAATGGGCCTGGAAATCTCCGGAAAGAATTCAGAAGAAAATTTTAAAAAGCACCAGGGGCGAGTGGCGGTTTCGGATCAGCGGAGGGCGGCAGGCCAATGGCATTGGCATTCTCTCAATCAACGTAAAGAAGCGGGAAAGGCGAGCGGGGGATGTCAATCCCCGGTAACGGTCCGTAATCGCGCGGGCAGCGGCGCAGCAGGCGCAGACCAGTGTCTTACCGGCCGATTGACATCGACCGCACGCCTTGCATGATCGGGGCGAGGCGTTTCAACGGAGAGCGAGTCCTCCAAAGCATGCGAAACACCAGAAAGCCAATGCCCCTGGGCGGCAGGCCTCGGCAAGTGTCCTGCATGCGCCGGCATCGACGTTGGCTGTGCGCTGGCAGTGTCCTTTGCCCGCGGGTTGCCGACGATTGGCGCCGAAGTTCTCTGACACACTGTGAAAAAGCCGATCAGCCGCGGGAGGGCATCTTTTTCGAGGCATCGAGGTGCGGCAGGCCGTGCCCGGGGAGGCCTTACAACCGGCCGATTCGGCAACCAGACGTCCATTTTCCGTCGCTGCACCAGGCGAATTCCGTTGACAGAGGGGCGGATCACAAGAGTATTGCATGGCATGAATGAGTCACTCCCTACAAACCCCCACGATCATTTCGTTCGCCGCACATTTGATGTGGTCAATCACACCCGCTCACTGCTCAAAACTTACCTGCCCTCCCCAATTCTCGACAACCTCCGACTGGAGACGCTGGAACCATGCAGGGAAACATTCCTCGGTTCCAACGAACACGAAAAGCGGCTCGATCTGCTGTACTCAGCCCGGTTTCACGATGACACCCAGGTGCTCATCTACCTGCTGCTGGAACACAAAAGCTTCATTGACCGCCACATCGCCCTGCAACTGCTCGGTTATGTCCTGAAGATTCTGGAATGGCGCAAACGCAACGGACGGTCGCCCTGTGTGGTGATTCCGATCGTCATCTACCACGGCGACGAACCCTGGGATGAACCCACATCGCTCCGGGACAAGATCAGCACCAGCGAACATTTGACTGCATTTGTTCCGGACATGCAGGTGATTCTTGCGGACCTCAGTCAGCTGCCTGCTGAATCGCTTTCGGACGTTCCGGAACTGATCGCTCGCATTCGCACCCTGCAGCTGGTGCGGCGATCAGAGCCAGAGTTTGCATCCATCGTGGCCATTTTTCGTCTTCTGCGGGCCTGGCGGGAAATCCATTCCCAAACGGAAGCACTGAATGATATCATCATTTACCTGAGCAGGGTGTTTGGTGCCCGCAGGCTGGAATGGTTTGAACGGGCGATCAGAATCGGACTGCAGATCGAATCGGAGATGCAAATGCCCACCATCTATGAAGCACTGATTGAACGGGGAGTGGAGAAGGGAATCAGGCAGGGAATTGAACAGGGGATTGAGCAGGGAATTGAAAAAGGCGTTATCATCGGCCGGATCCGCACTCTCGAGGAAATCCTGCAGCAACCGGTTGCCTCGAAAGAGGAACTCCTGCTGCTAAGTCCTGACGAGCTTGAGTGTCGCGTTCAGCAGTTGCTGCGGGTCTTGCAGGACAGGCCGGCCAGATGACCTGTTGATGACCTGTGGTTGACGAAGACCGATGTGGCAGAAGAGTTTCGCCCCATTTCTTCACGACTGTTTTGCAAGGGCGTGCAGGATTTGAAGGGACCGGGGGCCCGTGGCAGCGATCGTGAATTCGCGGGATTCGGGCCCGGTGTGCTCGATGGTGATCTGCAGATGATCTTCGGGCAGGCACTCATTCACGCGGCAGGCCCATTCCACCAGGCACAGCCAGTGGGGGCTATGAAGGTATTCTTCGCTGCCGATGGCCAGGAATTCATCGGGGCCACCGAGTCGCCAGGTGTCGAAGTGGGCAACGGGGATGCGGCCGTCGGTGTACAGTTGCAGCAGCACGAAGGTGGGACTGTTGACCTGACTGTCATCAACACCGAGGGCTCGGCAGAGGGCGCGAGTAAAGTGCGTCTTGCCGGCTCCAAGTTCGCCGTCGAGAGCGATGGTCAGACCGGCCGACAGGTGCGGGGCGAGGTTGTCCGCAAGTCGTTGTGTGTCGGCTTCGCTGGCGCAGTCAACGCTGAGCGACGGTGTCATTGCCCTGGGACCGGTGGTGCGGCGAGGCTGTTCTGTGGAACCGGTTCCAGTGGATCCGGGACGCTGAAGTACACATCATCGCGTCCGGAGGACGAGCTGTTGTAGTTCAGCATGCGGAGTCGGTGCGGTTTGAGGTTGTGCAGGAATTTTCCGCATCCGATCTGGCTGAGCAGCAGGGGGGCGACGAAGAGCGCGAGGAGAGTGTTTCGAGAAGGCAAGTGCACCATGGCAGGTTCTCTGTGACTGGCGAAAGCCCATGGCCGGCAGACTGCGCGGCTGTTTCCGGACACGCTGAAGTTTAGAGCTGAAGGGGGTTCGTGGGGAATGGATTTTCGTGATACCCGATCGATCGATCTGAGTTTGTGGGCGGGCGGGACAGTGAGTTTCGGCGAAAAAGGCCGGCGGGGGGAATGGGCTGATAGGCGGAATTCGGGGCTATGTTTCGCATCACGGGTGCGCGGGCTGTCGAGTGTGCCTTGAGTACGGCGGATGGGGGCGGGGGTGTTTTGCCCGGCGGGTGGTGCATGGACTTGAAGTTTTCAGAAACGCATTAAGAAACGGAGCTGCTTCGCGGGATGGTGACACGATGTGAAACAGGTAGGTCTCGGATGTGGACAGCGCCACCAGCCCATTGACAACCACGCCCCGAATCCGTCAGAAAAAACTCGCTCTGCAGCAGGTGGTCGACGTCCAGCGGCAGGTGCAGCAGGTGCGGCCGTGGTTCGCTGGTGTTGCGTTACTTGTCCCGCGCACACGGGCCGTTACCGGGGGATTGACATCCCGGCAGTCCGTCGGGTTGTTTGGGGGACGATGGGGCGTCGGGCACCGGCGGTTTGGATAACTGGGCACTTTGCGGCGGTTTCTGCGGTTTTGAGCCTGGGGTGTCGAGGGGAAAATGTCCGGTAAATGCCCGAGATCTGGCATTTTTTCACGGTAGAACGTTATTGTTCGCGGTGGGTGGAATCGGGTGCACCGGGCTGGAGTTTGGTCACCTGGGTTGGACCTGCACAGGGAGTATCGGTAGATGACCGGGACAGTTCGGCTGGTGCTCAGCTTTCACAATCATCAGCCCGTGGGCAATTTCGACGGGGTTTTCGCGCAGGCCTATCGGGACGCCTACCAGCCATTTCTGGAGGTGCTTGCGGATTACCCTGAAATTCCCTTTGCGCTGCACACGTCAGGAAGTCTGCTGGAGTGGCTGGAGCGGCACCGTCCGGAGTACATTGCACGGCTGCGAGAGCTGGCGCAGTCAGGTCGCATGGAAGTGATTGGCGGGGCGTGGTACGAGCCGATTCTGTCAAACATTCCGAGGCGGGACCGAATTGGTCAGATTCGCGGTTACGCGGAGCATTTGCAGCGGCTGTTTGGAGTGGAGATCCGGGGGATGTGGCTTCCGGAGCGTGTCTGGGAGCAGACATTTGCGGGTGACATCGCCGCCGCGGGGATGCAGTACACGATCATTGACGATTATCACTTCCGCTGCGCCGGAATTCCTCAGCAGGATTTATTTGGTTACTACGTGACCGAGGATGAGGGGCGGGTGCTCTCGGTATTTCCCGACAGCGAGCGGCTGCGGTATTTGATTCCGTTTTCGAAGCCGGCGGAGGTGATTGAATATCTCCGGGACACGGCAGCAGCTCACGACAATCCCGTGCTGGTGTTTGGCGATGATGGCGAGAAGTTTGGTTCGTGGCCTGAGACTGCAAAGCATGTTTACGAAGACCGCTGGCTGCGGGACTTCTTCGATCTGCTCCGTGAGAACCAGTCATGGATCCAGCTGTGCACTCCGGCGCAGGTTCTGCGGGAGGTATCGCCCTTTGGTCGCTGCTACCTGCCGGACGCCAGCTATCGCGAGATGACGGAATGGGTGTTGCCACCGGAATCTCAGCGAGAGTTTGTTTCTTTGGGCCGCATGCATTCTGACGACCCCGACTGGCAGAAGCTGATGCGTTACACCCGCGGCGGATTCTGGCGGAATTTCCGTACGCGGTATTCCGAGAGCAACGAGATGTACGCGCGAATGATCGGCATCAGCAACCGTCTGGCCGCTATGTCGGCGTCGGCTGGTCTGGTTACCGACACCGCAGCCTCGGGACTGAACACCGCCGAGCTGCTCGACCGCGCCCGGACGCACCTTTACCGCAGCCAGTGCAACTGCTCGTACTGGCACGGCGCCTTCGGAGGGCTTTACCTGCCGCATCTGCGAAACGCTGTGTATGCGGAACTGATTCGCGCCGAGAATCTGCTGAACGAAGTGGTGCGGGGAGACAGCGCGTGGGTGGAAGCCGATGTGGCGGATTTGAATCTGGACGGCCGTAATGAGGTGCGAGTCAGCAATCACCGGCTGTCAGCGTCTTTCGCTCCAGCCTGTGGCGGTCACATGTACGAACTGGATATTCGCACAAACGCGGTGAACCTGCTGGCCACTCTGAATCGTCGCCCAGAACCTTATCATCAGCGAATCCTGGACCACGCCGCCAGCCGCAGCAATCCGGACAGCACGGAGCTGGCGGCGATTTCAAAGGACATTCGCTTTCGGCAGCCGGACCTGCATCTGAAGATCCAGTACGACGAATGGCCGCGAAAAAGTCTGGTGGATCTGTTTTTACAGCCGCGACTGTCGTTTGAGGAATTCCGGCAGGGTCGTGGCGTGATCGGGGACTTCGCCACCGGGGACTACAAGGCGAGTCTGCGCAGGGGCGAAAAGCGGATTGCCGTCGATCTGACACGAACGGGAACGGTGAGTGATCTGACTGGAACCATTCGCAAGCTGGTGATGCTCTCGTCTGACCGCCCCAATGAAATTCTCATCCAGTACCACGTGTCCGGCTTCCCTGCGCACCTCCCCCTGCACCTCGGAGTGGAGCTCAATTTCGCTGCCATGCCTGGCGGACTTGATGACCGCTACTTCTACGACCAGAACGGCTCGCGCCTTGGTACGCTTGACACGCCCCTTGATCTGCGTGAAAGCGACCGTCTGAGTCTGGTGGATGAGTGGCTCGGGATCGATGCCAGTCTGGAATCAACCCATCGCTGCGGCATCTGGGCTTTTCCCATCGAAACCATCAGCCAGTCGGAGGATGGCTTTGAATCGGTGCACCAGAGCGTCTGCGTGGTGCCTCACTGGGAATTCGCAATGCCGGAATCGGGCGTCTGGATGGTGGAACTCCGACTGGTAATTGATACCAGCATTGCTGCCGCAAGGCAGCTGGCCGAGTCCAGCGGCCGCAGTCGACGCAACCCCGACCTGCTTGAGGAACTCGACGTGGAACCTGTCAAGGTGTGATCGAGGCCTGTTTCGAGGACTGCGCGACGGCGGGGAAAAACACAGGAAGCATTCCATGACAGCATCGGATTCAGATCGCCGGGAATACTGGCGGCAACAGCTCGAACTGGGCTATGACCTCGTGCGGCAAATTGCGGCATGGCCAGTGCGGGAATGTGGCGAGCCTTTTGAGAACCTGCCGGCGCTGGCAGCGCGGGAAGGCGTACCACTGTTGTTCAGTGACAGTCCGATTGGTCCGGGTTTGCAGCGCATTCACTGGATCCGTGCAGGACTTGCTCAGGACGTGCTGCAGATCGCCCGTGCCGTCAGCCGCCGCGGCTGGATACTCAAAATCGAAGACTGCTACCGCACACTCTCCATGCAGCGGACGCTTGGCAGTCGCCCCGAAATATTCGATGCAATACTGCAAAAATGTCTATGGGAAACTGGTGGCCAGCTGCCGGACCCGGAGCTGCTCTTCCGTCGCTGCTCAGTGCTGGTGGCTATTGTTCCCAAAGTGGGCACCCACATGTCCGCATCAGCGATCGACATCTCTGTCTTTCGCTGCAGCGATGGTGCTGAAGTCTGGCGCGGTAATCCATATCTGGAAATGAGTGAGCGTACGCCGATGCGTTCACCGTTTGTGGAGCCTGAGTTTCTGGCGAATCGGCTGGCAATCACGGAGATCCTTGAAGCTCACGGGTTCATGCATTTCCCGTATGAATTCTGGCACTACAACAAGGGTGACGCGTTGTGGCACATTCTGACGGGAACTCCGGGAGAGGCTAAGTACGGACCGGTACACTGGGACGCGGAGCGTAACGAAGTGCGGGCGGTGGAGCAGAGTGATCAGCCATTACGGCCGGTGGAAGAGATTCAGCGGGAGCTGGAGGCGGCCGTGGCGCGGGCAGGACTCGCAGCAGCCGTCCGGAAACAGCCCGCGGCCCAGGAGCACTGAACGCGGACCGGGTACGCTTTGCCAGCTTATGCCGACCGCATCATCGCAGCCAATGTCTGCCACTTGACCGCTGGCTGTCGATCAATCCACGTACACAAACTCATTCATGCTGCAGAGTGTCTGGCAGAAGTTCACGAGTGTTTCGCGGCTGGGTGGGGCAGCAGGGTCGGTTCCCGCGAGAAACTGGAGGGCTGCTTCGCGTTCGGCGTCGGTGGGTCGGCGTCCGAAGGCCAGCAGCCAGGCCTTCTCGGAGATTTCCACAGCGGTTCCCTGTCCGAGCCTGTCAGCGAAAGCGCTGGCGTAGCGTCTTCCCTGGGGGCTGTTCATGAACATGAGAGCCTGGGGGGCAATCGTGGTCACCGGGCGCTGGCCGATACTGACGAGGTGTTCCGGCCAGTCGAAGAGCATCATGATGGGAATCAGCTGACTGCGTTTGATGAAGAAGTAGATACTGCGACGCGTCATGTTCTGATCAAGTGTACCTGGACCGTACTGTGTTTTGTCAAGCAGTCCGGCGACGGTCAGCATTGAATCACGGATCGCTTCGGCCTCGAGTCGCTGCGGAGCGCGACGCCAGTGGAGCATGTTATCACGATCGATGGCCGCGCGGGTTTCATCGAACTGGCCCGACTGCATCCATGTGCTGCTGGTGAGTATCAGGCGGTGCATGGATTTGAGGCTGTAGTTGTTGCGGATGAGTTCCTGTGCCAGCCATTCCAGGAGTTCGGGGTGGGTAGGTCGTTCACCGGAAATGCCAAAGTCGTTGGGAGTGGCGACGATGCCGCGACCGAAGTGGTGCTGCCAGAGTCGATTGACGATGACGCGGGCGAGCAGTGCCCCGCCACCGTCGCGGCTGTCGGTGATCCAGTTTGCCAGAGCAGCCCTGCGGAAGCTGGTGCGCGTCCAGCCTTCCGGCGGGGTGACGTTCCAGCGGCTGCGATCGGCATTTGCGGGTGTGAGCACCTGCAGGAAGCCGGCTTCAACTCGTTCCTGTTTCTGGTGGACATCACCGCGCTTGAGCAGATAGGTGTCGGGGTAGAAGTGCGGGAATCCGCGATCATCGGCATGATGACGCATATGCGGCAGGCCTTCGCTGGTAACCATCACAGTCGCCATTTCCAGCTGCGGACCTTTGCGTTCAGCTTCAGCCACCTCCTGCTGCAATTTGAGCATTTGTGGATCCTGGGTGGCAAACCAGTCGAGGGCGGTGCTGTATTCGGGCGAGTCAATGTTGGTATTGCCATCGCGGAGTGACTGGAGTGCGGCAAGGACGCGGCTGTCGGGGCCGGCCGTGCCAACCTGGGGGGTGGCGCCGAGCTGGCTGGTGAGCGACAAGCGGAAGCGTCCGGCAGAGTGGCGTGCGTTGGGGTGATTGAAGGTCAGAGTGACAGCCCAGCGATGGGGGCCGGGCTTGTCGGTGTTCTGAGGAGAACCAAAGTCGAAGACGGCAGCCTGATCATTGCCAATCCCGCCGACATCCACGGCCCATCCGGAGACGGGATCGTTATCGATGGAGGCAGCCACAGAGAGATTTCCGGTGTCCTGTTGATGAGTCGCGCGGGCAGCCGTGAATGGAACGCTGACGGGGTTATCGTTACCGGCTTCCGGCAGCAGCTGCAGCTGGATGTTGCCAAGGGCGAAGTTGCCATTGGGAGCGCGGCCAGGTCCGCGTCGGGGAAGACTGTCGTGGGTGAGTGTTTCGAGGCGAAGAGCGGCGGGGGCTGCGCGGCGTGACTGAGCGATAATGGTGATGACTTCCTGGGCCGGTACCTCTGATTCAGCCAGCGCTGATCCATCGGGGAGCATCCGGAAGGTTGTACCGGCGGAAGATTTGACCGATTCGATGTGCAGCAGTTCCCACGGCCCGGCAGAGTCTTCGGCGGGGTGATCAACCAGCCATGCCTGGAGCTTTGCAGGAAGCTGTGTGCGGCGGTATTCGGCGGCGGCCTGCCTGAGCGACTGCAGGTGATTTTCGAAGTCCGTTTTTCTTCGGAGGTTGACTTCGGGAGCAAGATCAAGCTGCGTTTCAGAGCGGATGGTTGTGGTGAAGGTTGCGGCGAGTGAGTAGTAATCGCGAGCCGGGATGGGGTCGAATTTGTGATCATGACAGCGAGCACAACCTACCGACAACCCGAGGAAGGCGACACCGGTAGTCATGACCATATCATCCAGCTCGTCATAACGGGCAGATTCAAATTCCGCCTCTGTCAGCTGCGTGGGGAAAGCGCCTGCGCCGAGAAAACCGGTGGCCATCATGGCGTTGGGATTACCGGGAGCCAGTTCATCGCCTGCCAGCTGCCACTGGACCAGTTGATTCCACGGCATATCCTCGTTGAAAGCGCGGATCAGAAAGTCGCGGTAGTGCCATGCGTGGGGTCGGTCGTAATCCTGTTCGTAGCCGTGTGATTCCGCAAAGCGTGCAACGTCCATCCAGTGTCTGGCCCAGCGTTCGCCGTACTGGGGCTGTGCGAGCAATCGGTCAACGAGTTCAGGCCATGCATCGGGATCCGGATCATTGACGAAGGCCTCGATGTCTTCCGGTGTCGGTGGCAGTCCCAGCAGGTCGAAGGAGGCGCGGCGAATGAGTATGCGGCGGTCGGCAGCGGGGTTGGGATTGAGCCCGGCGGCTGCCTGGCGATCGCGAATGAAGTGGTCGATGGGGTTGCGGCACCACGCAGCATCTGCAACTGGGGGGACAGGAGTGTTCTGCAGCGGCCTGAAGGACCAGAACCGGCGATCCTGATCGGTAATGGTGAGTTCTGCTGCGGGCTGGCGAGGGCGATTTCCGAGCGGTGCATCATAGGGTGCACCGAGGTCGATCCATGTGCGAATGCGAGCAATTTGTTCGTCGGAGAGTTTGGGTTCCTTCCACGGCATGTGGGGTTCGACAGCGTGGGTGATGAGGTCCACGAGCTGACTTTCGTCCGCCGACTGACCGACGAATCCGCTGGAGAGCAGAGCTTCGCGGGTGGACAGATCGAAGTCGGCTTTGGTGGAGTTGCCACCATGACAGTTGAGGCAGCGTTCGGTGAGGATCTGTCGAACGGACGAGCGGAACAGTTCGAGGCCTTTTTTGGCACGTTCCGGATGGTCCGGGGGAACCTGAGCGGGTCTGGCGACGGGCGCGGCCGGTTTGGCAGCTTCGTCGGCGCGACCGACAGCGGCGAGGATCAGAGTGCTGGTGCAGGCCAGCAGCAGGCTGAGGCGGAGCATGGGCGGGAGCTTTGTCAGAGGTGGGGATGAAGGTGCGCGGCGTCGGATTTTAGCGACGGGCTGAGAGGAACCCAAATGGAAACGGGGAAAAACAGGTTTGGCAGCGAAGCCAATGTGCTGCCCCAGACGGGGGCTCAGACTGAGTCGATGGGACTGTTGCAGCATGGAAATGTCTGCGAGAGTTCCCGGTGACCCGCGGACGGATTGATTTCCGAGGAAGTCTGCTTTGCACAGCACAGGCACACGTGGCCACCGAATGAAACCAGCAATCGCCCTTCCTGCGCCGCGTTGAAAATCAAAGCAGCGTCCAATCTTCCAGCCTTTCCGGCGATGTTTGGTGCCGGGAGCGAGGGGGCGAAAGCGCAGGTGTTTGGGGGGTCCGATCAGCCCTGATGGTCACTTTTTTCGCCCCGCTCACGTCACAATAAAGTCCTGTGGCGGGCGGTGGATGTCACCCGGTCGGTGTCGCCCCGGTTGGCTTTTCGCTTCGACGTTGGGCGGGTCGCGGGACAGCCCACGTGCCCTCTGAGGTGGTCTCAGAGCTGCGAGCGTTTTGCAGAACATCAGGCGGGGTACGGATTTTCCAGAGAACCATGCGTTGCGGCGTTGCCTGAGTTCGCCATTTGTCCTGATTTTCTCTATGCTCACGCCTTTCCAATCGGCCCCAAATCTCATCCAAATTCCACGCCTCATGCCGCACACACCAACTCTCACACTGCTGGATCAGCTCAACTCCGGCAGTCTCACTTCTGTAGCGCTGACTCAGCGCTGTCTGGACCGCATCGCAGCACTCAACAGCACGCTCAATGCGTTTGTGCATGTCGACGCGGAGGGTGCACTGCGGCGGGCGGAGGAGATCGATGCCCGGCGGCGGCAGGGGCTGCCCGTCGGCCGTCTGGGAGGGCTCCCGGTCGCCGTGAAGGACAACCTCTGCGTGCGTGGCATGCCCACCACGGCCGGCAGCCGCATGCTGCAGAACTTTATTCCCCCATATTCCGCGCACGTGGTGGAGCGGATCGAGGCGGAGGACGGGGTGCTCATCGGGAAGCTCAATCTGGACGAGTTTGCGATGGGTTCATCCTCCGAAACCGGATTCACCGGTCCGGTTCGCAATCCCTGGAATCCGCAGCTTACGGCGGGCGGTTCGAGTGGCGGATCGGCGGCTGCAGTGGCCGCTGGCATGGTTCCGCTGGCGCTTGGTTCCGACACAGGTGGTTCGATTCGGCAGCCCGCATCCTTCTGCGGCGTAACGGGGCTCAAGCCAACCTACGGGCGTGTGTCCCGATACGGCTTGATTGCCTACGCAAGTTCTCTGGATCAGATCGGACCTTTGGCGGTGGACGCCGCGGGCTGTGCGTTGTTGCTGGAGTGCATGGGTGGTCATGATTTACGAGATTCCACATCTCTGCCCGAGCAGCCGGCCTGCTGGCCGGGCGATTCATCGCGATCGGGTCAGCCACTGCGGGTAGGAGTGGCGGAGGAGTATTTCGGGGAGGGTCTGGACGGGGAGGTGGCAACGGCTGTGCGAGCGGCGATTGACGAGCTTCGCCACGCTGGTGCTCAGGTAACCCCGATCTCGCTCCCGCATTCCCGCTACGCGGTCGCTGCTTACTACCTGATTGCCTGCAGTGAAGCATCCAGCAATTTGGCGCGCTACGACGGGATTCACTACGGACATCGAGCGGAGGAGTTTGCGGACCTGACGGATTTATATTGTCAGAGCCGTGCGGAGGGTTTTGGGGCGGAGGTGCGGCGACGGGTGATGCTGGGAACCTACGCTTTATCAGCCGGCTACTACGACGCCTACTACCTGCGGGCGCTCCGTGTACGTCGTCGGATCCAGGAAGACTTTACGAAGGCTTTTGAGCAGGTGGATGTGATTGCAGGTCCGGTAGCTCCATCGGCCGCCTTTCCGCTCGGCGAAAAACTCTCCGATCCGCTCGCCATGTATCTCAGCGACATTTGCACGATCAGCACCAATCTGGCGGGTTTGCCGGCGATTTCGGTGCCGTGCGGTTTTACTGGAGACGGTCGGCCTATCGGCCTGCAGCTGCAGTCGCGTATCCTGCAGGAGCAGGACTTGTTCCATGCGGCCGCTGTGCTTCAGCACCGCGGAGACTGGCATCTGAGAACTCCTGTCTGTGACTTCAGCAGCTGTGTCATGAATTGAGGGTTTCCGCGATGGCGACTGTCCTGCACCCCCCTGCCCTGCTCCGTCCCCGCCGCCGCATCACGGGTATGTCTGCGGTGCTGCTGCCATTCCTTTCACCGGCCGAAGTGGACTGGGAGTCCTTTGACAGGCACGTGGAGCGGACCTGTGCGGCGGGCCTGATTCCGGCGGTGAACATGGACACGGGCTACATTGCCCTGCTCGACACTGCCACTCGCCTCGAAGTGCTCAGACGCACCCGTTCGATCGCCTCCGGGGGGCTGTTTGTTGCCGGGGCCTTCGTGGGCGACACACCTGGCTCACTTTTCAACAGGGATGCTTACGCGAATCGGATTGCGGAGATCCAGAGTGCGGGTGGGACGCCTGTGATCATCCAGTCCTACGGTCTGACGCAGCAGGCCGACGATGAGATTGTTTGCAGCTACCAGCGTCTGGGTGAATTGAGTGGACGATTTATCGGGTTCGAGCTGGGGCGGATGTTTGCGCCTTTTGGCTGCATTTACAGCGAGACCGTATACCGGGGACTGCTGGGTATACCACAATGTCTGGGGGCCAAGCATTCGTCACTGGATCGGCTGCTGGAATGGCAGCGGCTGCAATGGCGGGACGAGTTGCGTCCGGAGTTTTTGGTACTCACCGGAAACGATCTGGCGATTGACATGGTGATGTACGGCAGCGACTATCTGCTGGGGTTAAGCAGCTTCGCACCGGACCTGTTTGCCCGCCGGGATGCCTTTTGGGAGTCCGGAGACGCCGCCTTTTACCAGCTGAATGATGTCCTGCAGTATCTTGGTTTCTTCACTTTTCGAGCGCCGGTTCCGGCGTACCGCCATTCGGCGGCCATGTTTCTGCAGCGCCGCGGCTGGATCCGAACGAGCCTGACACACCCGAACAGTCCCTGCCGTCCGGACAGTGACGGCCCGATTCTCGACGAGATTCTGCGAATGCTGGACGAGTTGGCAGTGGCTTTTGCCCGCTGATTGTGAGAAAATCTCCGACGGGCCGAGGTTGATGGCTCGGCAGGGGATGCGGCTCAGCACCAGCCACGCTCCCGCAGGTAAACGACTCAGCGCCACGGGGGTTCAAAATATGCACCGACGCCGCCTGACAGTCCTCGCAGCCCTGCTGATGCTGGGCTGTTCCGCTGTGGTGCTGGCACAATTCGGCGGGCAGCGTGGTCGTTACCGCAGCTTCACGGGCCCGGACGGCCGTGTGGAACGCAACGGTGTCCCCGACTGGAAGGTTGACGAGAACTTTTCTCAGGACGTATTCACCTTCGCCCGTATTCGCTATCGATCCCTCGGTCGCTGGGGCTGGCAGACCGACTATCCGGACGCCGACCTGAATTTTTCCTACCGCCTGCAGCAGCTCACATCGCTCCACACCGACCCCGACGGCGTCATTCTGGAACTCACCGACCCCCGGCTGTTTGACTATCCGTTTATCTACATCATTGAGCCCGGCTATATCTATCTCGACGAGGACGAGCGTGCAGCGCTCCGCGCATATTTGCTCAATGGTGGATTCCTGATGGTTGACGATTTCTGGGGTGACGAGGAGTGGGAGGGTTTCTACAGAGAGTTAAAGCAGATTTTCCCGGACCGCGAGCCCATCGACATCCCGCTTGATCATCCGATTTTTCATTGCGTGTATGATTTGCAGGAGCGTCCGCAGATACCGGCGATCGGCTACGCACGGCAGCTCGCAAACGGAGAAGTCTATTCGGCGCAGGGTTACGGCACCGAAGAAGTGCATTACCGTGCGGTCTACGACGACAACGGCCGCATGATGATCTTCATTGGCCATAACACGGATCTCGGAGATGGCTGGGAGCGGGAGGGTGAGGACCCGTGGTACTTCCGCGAGTTTTCCGAAAAGAAAGCCTACCCACTCGGCATCAATGTCATTTTCCACGCCATGACACACTGACCCATCAATCCAATCAGACACAATCCACGTTTGAAGCCCCAACATGACAGCTCCGGAACTCACTCCCGACCGCGAACGAGAACTCATCAGTCAGCTGCGTCAGTTTCGCAGCCGAATCGACAGTGAGCTGTCGCGTGTGATTGTCGGCCAGCAGGATGTGGTGAAGCAACTGCTCATCGCGCTGCTGGCCGGAGGCAACTGCCTGATCACCGGCGCTCCCGGTCTGGCCAAGACGCTGCTGGTGAAAACCATTGCGCAGATTTTCGATCTGAAGTTCAGCCGCATCCAGTTCACTCCGGACCTGATGCCTGCCGACATCACCGGCACAGAGGTGCTCGAAGAAGACGGTGCGGGCAACCGTTCCATGCGGTTTATTCCCGGACCGATTTTCACCAATGTGCTGCTGGCGGACGAGATCAACCGCACACCTCCGAAGACTCAGTCAGCACTTCTGGAGGCGATGCAGGAGCATCAGGTGACGGCAGCCGGTCGGCGTTACGAACTGGCGGAACCCTTCTTCGTCCTCGCCACTCAGAATCCCATTGAAATGGAGGGCACTTATCCGCTCCCGGAAGCCCAGCTCGACCGATTCATGTTCAATGTGCTCATCGATTACCTCCCGGAAGACGACGAGGTAACGGTGGTACGGCGGACGACATCACGTTCTGCCGAGCCGATTTCTCCATTATTCAGCGGTGAGACGGTGCGTGAATTTCACGAGGTGGTGCGGCGGGTACCGATCGCGGACGACGTCGTGCGTTACGCGGTGCGGCTGGCAGCGGCATCGCGGCCGGGTCAGCCGGGCAGTCCGGATTTTATCAACGAGTACGTTTCGTGGGGTGCTGGTCTGCGGGCCGGCCAGTTTCTGGTACTGGGAGGCAAGGCGGTCGCACTTCTGGACGGCCGCAGTTACGTATCGGCGAAAGACATTCAGCAGCTTGCCCACCCGGTCCTGCGTCATCGAATTCTGGCCAACTACCGCGCGGAAGCTCAGGGGGTGACCGTGGATTCCCTGATTGAGCGGCTGCTGAAAGTGGTGCAGCATCCGAAGGAAGGCCAGTAATTCATGGCATTGACTTTGCAACGCCCGGGGAGGCTGGTTTTCAAACAACCTGCGGTACTGAGTCCAGTAATCACAAGGGAACGGGCATGCCGGCAGAGCTGATGAACCCGGCGGTCATTATGGGCATTCGGTCGCTGGAACTGCGCGCCCGGCTGGTGGTCGAAGGTTTCCGCACCGGGCTTAATCGCAGTCCTCGACACGGTTTTTCTGTGGAGTTTTCTGAATACCGCCAGTACTCCCAGGGGGATGACCCGCGATTTCTGGACTGGAAGCTGTTCGCGCGATCGGATCGCAGTTACATCCGCCTGTTTGAAGACGAAACGAATCTGCGGTGTTACGTAGTTCTGGACATCAGTCGTTCGATGTCCTTCGGAACACCCGGCTGGACCAAGCTGGAATACGCCAAAACCTGTGCTGCGTCCCTCTGCTGGCTGCTTAACCGCCAGGGTGATGCGGCAGGTTTGACGTTGTTTGACGACAGCGTGCAGAGTGTGGTGCCGGCACGTTATCGCCCGGGACAGCTGCGGCGTCTGATGGTCACTCTCGATGGTGCTCAGCCGGGTCGCCGGACGCGTCCTGCGGCAGCCCTGGAGGACGCCGCGCAGCGTCTTCGCAAGCGTGGTCTTGTGGTGCTCATCTCCGACCTGCTGGCTCCTGTGCAGGAAATCGGCGATGGCCTGCGAGTGCTGCGGGGCTGTCACCACGATGTCGTCGTCCTGCAGGTGCTCGATCCCGCCGAAAAACGACTTGAGTTCAGCGGTCCCCACCTGTTTGAGGATCTGGAAACGGATCAGAAGGTGTACGCCGACCCGGAACAGGTTCGGGAGGAATATTGTCGTCGTCTGGACGATCACAATCAGCTGGTTCGGTCGGAATGTGACGCAGTCGGCGCAACCCATCGGCTGCTGCTCACCGATGAACCGCTTGAATTCGTACTCAGTGAGTTTCTCGAGGCTCGTCGGCGGTCCCACAGCCGGCAGCGGGGAGCCAGGTAATGCTGGAACTTCTGGCACAGGGGTTTGCGATTGCGGGAGCAGCGCTGGCAGGCATTCCGTTGCTGCTCCACATGCTGCGGCGAACGCCCGCACAACGCTTACCGTTCAGTCTGGTGCGATTTCTCCCGGCATCGCTCCCCAAAACCACACGCCGTGCCACCCCTCAGCACTGGCCACTCATGCTCCTGCGAATGCTGGCCATCGCCCTGATCGCGATCGCTTTTGCCCGCCCGTTTCAGCGACTTTCAATGCTCCGCCCCGACAACAATGGTCCAGGTCGTCGCATCGCAGTGCTGCTCGATCACAGCGCCAGCATGCGCCGCGACGGCCTTCGCGAAAAGCTGCTGGCAGAGTTGCAGGCAGTCGCTGCGGATCTGCAGCCGGAAGATGTGCTCAGCGTTGCTCAGTTCTCCGAGGGTACGCAGCGGTTGATATCAGCAGAGGAATGGCAACAGACCGCTGTTGAATCCAGGCCCGCGCTGATGACTCGCGCGGCCGAGGCGTGGGCACCGGACTGGCGTTCCACGGCAACCGGTCCTGCGCTGCTGGAGACAGCTACAGAACTTTCGGGGCAGACGGTGGGTGCCTCCGCAGAGAGTGAACGCAGAGTGATTCTGATTACCGACTTTCAGGAAGGCAGCGACCTCACGGCTCTGCGGAGCAGCACATGGCCGGACAATGTGCGACTGGATCTGCGAATTCTGACGCCCGAGCAATCCGGAAACGCCGGCCTGAGTCTGCTCGAGGATCAGAAAACGGGGCGTATCCGAGTGCGGCTGACAGCCTCCGGTGATGCTCCTTCCAGTCAATACGGGCTGCAGATCTTTGACGAAGCCGGCCAGCCGCTTGGAGACCTGATTTCCGCTGAAGTGGCCCCGGGCCAGCGGCGAACATTCACACTCCCCGACGTCCCGGCTGATCAGCCCCGTCCGGCCGGTGTGGAACTGGCCGGCGACCCCCATCCATTCGACAACGTTGCTGATCTGCCGCTGAATGCACCACTCACCCGCCGCATCGCTCACGCCGGATCAATCGACGTCAATGACTCCGAAGCCATGCGTTACTACCTCCAGCGAGTCCTCGATGGAAACGAATCTGAACCACTGGAGGTCCTTGATCTGTTATCCGCCGACGGGACCGCTCTGCCACCTGCTGCCGATATCCGTCTGGCTGTCGTCACCGACAGAGTCCCTGAGCAGCTCGCCGCCCGACTGCGGGAGCTGGCCGACAGCGGCGGAATTGTGCTTGCGGCCCTCAATTCAACTGCCATGGCAGAATCACTGCGGCCGCTCTTTCCTGAAGGCATTTCCGTGGAAGAGGCTGCCGTCAGCGACTACGCCATCCTCACCGCCCCCGATCTGACTGCACCATGGCTGGCCCCCTTCGCAGCCGCTCAGTTCAGCGACTTCTCATCGATCCGCTTCTGGCATTATCGGAAGCTCAGTCATTCCGGCCCGGCTGCACCGTGGAAAGTCCTTGCCACCATGGACACCGGAGATCCGGCAATTCTGCAACTGCCCGCAAACAATGGCGGCGCCATTTATTTGCTGGCAGCCGGCTGGCAGCCCGCCGACAGTCAGCTGGCGTTATCCAGCCGATTCCCGCCGCTGCTGCTGCGTCTGGTACAGCTGGCGTGGCCGCGTCAGGCAGGCAGTCAGGTGTTTGAAGCGGGTACTCAGATCACCCCCGCGACTCTCGCCGGAAGCGAAACCTGGACCCTGAAGAGGCCTGACGGCACGGTCATCTCGCCTGCAGACCAGGCCGCAGCCGGCGTGCCCCTGATGTCGGTGGAACTCGATACGCCAGGTCGCTGGGTGCTGACCGGACAAACTCAGAATGGTCAGGTCTCCACCAGTCTGCTGGTAACAGTTTCAGCAGCTGAGAGCCGCACAGAACCGCTCCCGTCCGGTCAGCTGCAGGCGTTGGGATTGCCTGCAGAACTGGCTGCAGTAAAGGGTGCGGTATCGCAACAGGATGAAAGTCACAGCGAAACCCAGCAGGACTCCGCTGAGCTCGAGGCTCGCCAGAAACTCTGGAGATGGTTCCTGCTGGCCGGACTCGGCTGCCTTGTTCTGGAGAGCACTCTGGCGACGTTTCTGGAACGCAAAGAGCAAACAGCAGTCAGCTGAGTGCAGTTGAAGCTGGCTGCGGGCTCAGGGAGCATCTGCCATGGCGACGCTGGCAGCGGGATTTTCTCGCCGATCCGCTTACTGCGACGAATCGGCGTCTTCGACTGTGGCATCGGCAGCGTGATCGATTTTTCGTATGAGTCTGGCTGGGACGCCGCCAACAAGTGTGTTGGCTTCGACGTCTTTCGTAACCACGGCACCTGCGGCGACGACAGCACCGCGTCCAATAGTGACACCCTGAGTGATAATTGCTCCGCCACCAATCCAGACTTCATCTCCAACAGTGATGGGTTTTGTCCAGAACCCCCTTCCCTTGCCGGGGATGTATTGCAGACCGTGATTTACCGTCTCGAACATGACCCGCGGACCAATGAGAACGTTTTCACCGATGATGACTTTGTCGCCGGGCACGCCAAACCGGGTTTCCGTGTTGAGAAAGGACCCTTTGCCAATTTCGATGTTCCCTGCCGCACCAATCGGCCGGATGGTGAGGGGTCCCCAGATCGTGCAGCGGCCCCTGATTTTCAGGCCTGCCAGACGATAGAGCACAAATTTGATGCGCTCGAAGACCTTCAGTCGCGGCAGGTTATTGGCGAGGGTCAGGAAAATCAGTTCTCTCATATTTGCATCCTTGCCTGATGTTCGACGGTTATTTCTGTTGTGTTGCGATGTGTCAAAGGTGGTGTGCTGCGGAGACGTCTGCCAGCGTTCACTCCGCTTCAGAAGTCTCTTCGACCGGTCGCTGCACGAACAAAGCCCACAGCACAGCAGCAGTGATCAGCACACCACAGTTGATCAGAAAAATCGGATCCCACTGATCACGTCCCGAGAGTCCCCAACCGGCGAGGTAGTCAGCCAGTGCACCAACAAGGTACTGCGACGACAGGGCACCGAAAACCCCAACGGAATTCATCAGTCCGAAGAGGGCACCGACATGGCGACCGCTGATCTGGATAGCGCAGGACCACCAGAGTGCCTGTGTGGCCTGTGTAAAGAAGCAGGAGAGCCCGGTGAATACCACGGACCGATGCACATCCTCCTGCTGCAGTGCAGCGTAGAGCAGTGCGGCGGCGGCCAAAAAACAGAAACTCCCGTGTGCCCGCTGACCACCCGGAGATTTCGCAGCTCCGGTGATATCGAGGCTCCAGCCACCCGCCAGGGTTCCGAGGGCAGCACAGGCGAGTACTACGGAGGACATCAGGCCAGCCTCGGACTGCCCCAGGCTGCGAGCTGCCTGGAGGTACCTGAGGAACCACGAAAAGTAGATATAGCTGTTGAAGGATGCGCAGACCATGATCAGGCTCAGCAGAATCACACTGATGCTGCTGAAAACTTTTGTCCACGGGATAGCCGCATGCTGACTGCTGGCTGCGGCGGTGCTGCGGCGGATATGCCGGAGTTCTTCCGGGGTGACGCTGCGATGTTCGTCAGGTTCATCACGAAACCAGGCATAGAATCCCAGCGCCCAGAGAAATCCGAGAACTCCAAAGACAGCAAACGCGGAACGCCAGCCCACGGTAAGAATCAGCCAGGAAGCGAGGAAGGGTGAGAGTGCTCCGCCGGCCTGCGAGGCGGCCAGCAGGATGCCCTGTACACGGCCGCGTTCCTGCGTTGGAAACCACCGCGAAACAACTCGGGCAGCATTTGGAAAGGCTCCGGCCTCACCGGCACCGAACAGGAATCGCACGAGGATCAGGGAGTAGAGTCCGGTGCAGAGTCCGGTGAGTACAGTGAATGCGGACCACCAGATCGAAATGCGAGTAAGCACTCGGCGGGGCCCAATTCGATCCCCCCAGCGTCCGGTGGGGATCTCAAACAACCCGTATGCGAGCGTGAAGGCCATGAGCACGTAGCTGATCTGGGTATTGGTGAGTCCCAGTTCGGCCTGCATGGGAGAAATGGCGGCCGAGATGCAGATGCGGTCGATATAGAGGATGCCCGAAAGTGCACAGAGCCAGGTGAGTACGAGCCAGCGAACGCGGCCGCCGGGAGGCGGGGGCGGAGGTGATGACCGCTCCTGTCCTGCGGGCGTTGCGAAGGGATTTGACATCGCTGAATTCCTTCTTCGGGCTGACGGCGTCAGAACAGGGATCGCTGGCGGGAGGCGGCTGCGGCCTCAAGTTCGCCGGCGAAGGCCGGGAGCGGTTCAGGATTGCTGAAATGGGTTGTAACGAGGCGGTGCAGTCGGCGGGCAAATTCGGGGGCAAAGCGATCATCGGGCGCGTGCGTGAAAATAAATGGTTGCAGCCCCTGCCTGATCCAGCCGGCGATGATCGGGGCCCATTCCTCCATCCATGGCTGAACATCATCGAGCTGGTTGCGGCCGATGAGCCGGAGGAACGGATGGCGAGCGGTCACGGTGCGGCGAAGCGGTGTGCGAGGCTTGCGAGTCTGAGAAATCGCCTCGATCTCATCTGCCGGCGGTTTGGAATACAGCGGACGGCTGTCGAAGATCACCCAGTCGATGGCGAGCTCTGTGAGCAGTTGGTTCAGCCAGCGTTCGCGGGGTCCGGAGTCAAACCAGTCGGAATGTCGCACTTCGAGTGCCCAGGGGAGGTGCCGCGGCAGGTTTCGCAGGGCATTTTCCAGAGCTTCAGTTTCGGCTGCAGAAAAATTTGGCGGCAACTGCAGGAAAGACGGACCGAGGGCATCCTGTTCAAGCAGTATTTCAGCTGCGCGGATGAATGTCTGCAGCGGTTTGTGAGCATGCACCAGACGCAGATCGTGTGTGATCTGCCGCGGTACCTTGAGACTGAATCGAAATCCCTTCGCGACAGCTCCAGCCCAGCGACGAATGGTATCCTCGGGCGGCAGCGCATAGAAGGTGCTGTTGCATTCGACCGTTTTGAAGACCGCTGAGTACTGCGGGAGCCAGGCATCACGAGGCGCGTTTGCACGGTACAAGCTGCCGCGCCAGTGCTCGCACGCCCATACGGGGCAGCCGATGCGGAGTGTGGCTGGCTGGAATTGGGAAACGCCGGTCACCTGGAGCGCGCTCCGAGGAAAGTGTCGTTGGAATCGGGCTGGAGCTGATGCGATCGATTCCCGGACTGTCAGGCGGCAGAGGCGTCTTCGGCCTCGGCATCGTCATCAGCCGGGATATCGGCGATGGCTGGCAGTGTACGCTGGCGACGCAGGCTTTCCCAGGCAGGCAGGTCAGCCAGCTGTCTTAAACCGTAGGCGGCGAGGAACTGGCGGGTGGTTTCATACAGGAAGGGACGGCCGAGCGAGTCATCTTCGCCGGCGATGCGAATCAGCTGGCGATCAAGCAGCTGGCGAATCATCTCAGCCGACTGCACACCGCGAATGGCCTCAACATCAGCTCGCGTCACCGGCTGCTGGTAGGCGATGATCGTGAGTGTTTCGAGCATCGGTGGTGAGAGTCTCAGGCGAGCCTGTCGCTGATGGAGTCTGTCGAGCCAGGGTGCGAGGGCGGCACGGGTCATGAGCACGTAGCCCGCCGCTGTCTCCTCAATTCGGAACGCAGATCGGCTGCGGTCGTAGGAATCGTTGAGCATTGTCGCCAGCTGCCGCGCTTCGGCCGGGTCAGCGAGGTTGGCCGCGTGCACGAGTTTTTTTGCCGACGCTGGCCCCTCAGCGATGAGCAGTGCAGCTTCCAGACGGGCCATGCGCTCAGTCCGCAGCAGTCCGCCATCGGGAAGCGATCGAGTACCTGCGGGAGCCTGAAGGGGCGCGCGTCGCTGGTGCCAACGGTCCCATTCTGAATGGGTATCAGCATGCGGAGAGAATCCCGGCCAGCATGCCTGCGGTGCTGTCAGAGGGTGTTGACGACGAGTTTGCATGACGATGCGGCAGTCAGGGGATGTTGGCAGACTGCCGTCTCCAGGCGGTTACCTGGTCGAGCACGTCCTGGGCACATTCGGCACGGGTCTGCCCGACAGCTTCAAATCGATACACGGTGAGTTCAGTCTGGCCACGAAAGAAGGCCGCGAAGCCCACCGGTGTGCGATCGCCTGCGTCGAACCAGAGGGTACGAATGGCTCCCAGCGCATTGAGTTGCTGGACGAGTCGCTGTGTGGAGGAGCGATCTGCGTCAGCAGATTCGGGGGCTTGCGGGCCTGCGGGATCGCGAGGCAAACGTGGATTTGGAGCGTTGGGGGCGGGGGCTCCAGCCTCTTTGGGGGAGCCCTTCGTGCTGTTTTCGGGGATCTCATCCTGTTGAAAGGGATCCGAGCCAGCATCGGGGTCTGCGGGGCTGCGGGCGGTTTGTTCAGCACTGTTGGGTTTGGGGGCAGTATCAGACGGCGTCTTTACAGCGCCGAGAAGCACGTCAATATCGGCGTCAGAAGCATCCTGAGAGGGGTTGTCGGCAGTGGGTGTTCCTGAAAAGTCATCGGGAAAACCGAGGTCCTCTTCAGATGGATCCGATTCTTCCGCAGCGAGAGTCTGCGAGGAGACGGAAGCGGAGGGATTTGGGGGGCGCAGGAGCGCCATGGCCGGCACAATGATGAGCGGCAGTGTCATCAGGAAGGTGGAGAGCAAGCCGCTTCGAGAGGAATCCATTCCCGCGACTCCTGGGGGTCAAACCTTCTGCGCAGCGATCTGGCAGATATTGCCGGAGTTTAGGAAATGGTCTGGATTCCCACAATTGCAGTTTTTGGCTTCCGCCATCCGGAGAGGAATTGGTAAAATTTTGCAGGATTGACTGTTAAGGCAGTGATCCTGCGTTGTTTGGATCGGCGATGTTTGCAACTGGGCAATGGCAGCCCGGGAGAATTCACATGGATGCTCAGGCATTGGTTTCGATGGGATTCCGCGGGGGAATCGACCGCCGCGGATTTGTTCGAGGCATTTCCGCAGGTCTGTTGACAGGCTGCATGCGGACGGTTTCGGCGGATGAAAACAGTGGCCAGCACCCACTGGTACCCGCCATCCGCATTGCTCGCGAATGTGTCGGCCAGATGGCGACGCTGGCGGGCTATTCCTGCATTTTCGCCAAGAAAGAGGTGGTTGAGAACCACCTGGTCGAGCAAAAAATACGTTTGAAGATTCGCCACAAGCCATTCAGCGTTTACATGTACTTTGAAGAACCGAAGGCCGGACGCGAAGTGATCTTTGTCGAGGGTCAGAACGACAACAAACTGCAGGTGCACGAAACCGGACTGGCATCGCTTATCGGCACCCTTTCGCTGTCTCCTGAAGACCCGCGGGTCCGGGCAGAGAACAGACATCCGATTACCAAGGCTGGAATTGTGCGGACGCTGGAGGCCCTGATTGCCATTTGGGAATCGGAGTTGAAGTACGGCGAGGTGAGCGTGAAGTATTTGCAGGATGCGAAGGTCGGTGAAGTATCCTGCAGGGTGATTGAGAGCAGTCATCCAGAGCCACGGAGGCAGTTTGCCTTCCAGAAAACTCGACTGTGGATCGATGCAAAAACGGGCTACCCGGTGCGGCTGCAGCAGTTTGCATTCCCAAAGAAACCCGGCGGAACTGCCCCGATTGTCGAAGACTATACCTACACGGAGCTCAACACCGAAGTCAGTCTGACGGACCGTGATTTCGACGTGGCGAATCCGGATTACAACTTCTAGCGACACCAGCGAAAGCCGGGCAGCAACATCGCTCGGATGCCCTACTTTACCGCGGGAATTTTGGACAGCACAGCTTCAAGTTCCTTCAATCCCTGGGCAACGTCGATTTCGTAAAAGCCGGCGTGGTAGTGCAGCACGCGTCCATCCGGGCCGATGACGACCCACAGCGGCAGTTGTCCGCGCTGGTCGCGGGGATCACCGAGAGCTTTCAAAAGTGAACCATCATCGTACCCGATGGGGTATGTGAGATTCATGAATTCAGCAAGCTTGCGGGCCGCTCGGCGTCCTTTACCAAGGTTTTCAGGATTTTGCAGATCCGCGTTGGTGCTGACGCCAACAACCTGCAGATTTTCCTGTCGGCGGCGGTTGTAGAGAAATTCGAGGTAGCCGGTTTGACCGTAGGGTTCCGCCAGTGGTGCGTCGCGATAGTCCCAGAAGTGCAGCACCGTAGTGCGTCCCCTGAGTGATGCAGCCGTGAGGGACTGGCCGGATACGAGTGAGAGAGAGAAATCGGGCACCTGGGAATTCATGATTGCCTGCGAACGGCTGGCGGCGCTGTCCAGTCTCTGCTGCTGCTGGTCAACGTCTGCCTGAATCTGTCGAACGAGCCGTTCGAGTGGTGTAGCGGCAGAGAGTTTGGTGAGTTGTGGGAGTGCGTCGAGGGCATCGCGGACCTGGCGGGCCGAGAGTTCGGCGAGTTGGGAGTCGGGGCGGCGTTTGAGCTTTGACTGGAGGGCGAGCAGTTCCCGAGTGGTGGCTTCAACACCCGCCTGCTGAGTTTCCGGGAGCGGACGGCTTTCGGACCGTGCGAGCGTCATCACGAACTGGTCGCCCTGCCCCATGAAGACATCCGTTTCGGCTCGCAGGAGGAATCCGGAGGCGGCGTCGGCGACGAGCGTCTGGCGGCGACCGCGGGGTTCACGGGCTTCAATCTCCCACGCCACCACACCACTGACGTTCTTCTGTGCGAGCACCGTCATCTGCCAGCCCTGTTGTGCCCAGGCGGCGCCGGGTTCGGGTTTTTCGGGGAGTGCCAGCACGAGCGGGGGCAACGGCAGAAAATAGCGGGTGCCGTCAAACGGGTAGATCAGATGCGGCTGGACGGTGTCCTGGGAGGGATTGGCAGAGGTGATGCCATAGCAGTCCGGCCACGGGCAACCCTGGCGAAGGTCATCGGAGACATGGAAGAAGAGCCCGGCCGGCAGACTCAGCAGCTGCACTTCAAAGCGTCGCAAAATCTCGCCTTCTCCCTGACCAGGCTGAACGAGTGCCCCGGCGAATTCGGTGTGGAGCGCCGGATCGGCAGGCGGGAGGGCAGGTGCGGTCCCGGCCGAAAGACTAAAAAACAGCAGAAACAGGGCCGTTGCCTGCAGGGATGGACGCATGGGGTTGGCTTTGGAATGGGCTGCGAAATAACCGAGGAACCGTTTGACGGCCAGCACTATGTCAGATCCTGACAACCGGGACAATTCTGAAGCGATCAGAAAATGAAGATTGGGGGCCCCGGACTTTTTGGAACTGGCGGGCATTTTTTTCCATTCTCCACGGTGCTCTGCAGGAAATGAAGTCGCCACGACACCCGGAAAAACTTATGATTTCCCACGTCCGGGCCGTTCGGGGCCTGGCGGCCCCTGCCGCAAAGCCGGGTGCCGGAGTGCTCGATTTCTCCTGATTCGGACCAGACGCGTGGCTGAAAACACCAATCTTGTCGGCGGCTTCGAACTCAAAAACTGCATCGCCTCCGGTAGTTCCACCCAAATCTGGGAGGTTGTCGAGCAGGGCGCGACCGTGCCCTTCGCCATGAAACTGCTGCTCCCCGAAGCACTCAAGGACGCCGAAGCCAAGGCTGTCCTGAAGCACGAATACAAAGTCGGACAGGGGCTCGAACACCCCGGATTCGTCCGCTTTCACCGCATGGAATTCACGCGGGATCACGGTTTTTTCATCATGGACTACTTCCGGGCTCCCAGCCTCAAAGTGCAGATCTCATCCAACCTTCCGGAAACGCAGGCGAGGATGAAAAAGATCGTCGAAGCCATCTGTCAGGCCTACGTCTATCTCCACGAAAAGGGCTGGCTGCACCGCGATATCAAGCCAGATAACATCCTTGTCAACAAAACCGGCGAAGTCCGGGTCATCGACTTCAGCCTGGCCTGCCGCAATGCCACCGGGGTCATGAAACTGCTGGCTGGTAAACAAAAAGCCATCATGGGCACGCGCACCTACATTGCACCGGAAATCATTCTTCGCAGACCACCAACAACCCAGTCAGATATTTACAGCCTCGGGGTCACGCTCTACGAAATTGCCACCGGAGCACCGCCGTTTGCCGGTCTCAGCCCCAATGACCTGCTCAAAAAACATCTCAGTGAAGATCCGGCTCCACCAACGGCCGTCAACAAGAACATCTCTCCGGAACTCGAAATAATGCTCCTGAAGATGCTTGCGAAAAAACCAAAGGATCGCCCGAAGGAAATGCGGGAGGTCATGTCGCTCTTCCGCAACTGCAAGTTCTTTATCGAAGACCCGATCGAGCTCCACGAACGAAAAATCCGCGAGGCCAAAGCCAACGAAAGCCTGAGCGTTGACAAACGACTCGACAGCCGTGCCGACGCTGACCGCGTGGCACGCGGGATCGCGACACCGGTCAAACCTAAAAAATCCGGTCGCACAACAGCCCCCATTGGTGAACTCGAAGCCCCCCGAAAACAGGGTGCTCCCGCTGCTCAGCCCGCCGCTCAACCTGTGCCCCAGATGCCATTCGGCATGCCCGGTATGATGCCAGGCATGATGCCCCCGATGATGCCGCAACCAATGATGTACCCACAGCCCATGATGCCTCCGATGATGCCCACCATGATGCCGCAGCCCATGATGCAGCCTCCAATGATGCCGGGCATGATGCCGCAGCCCATGATGCCCCCAGGCGTCATGCCCGGGGCT
>JBEAUF010000271.1:0-8087 GCA_041161565.1 Planctomycetota bacterium
GTCACCGGGGGCTTCCGCCCGTCCGCTCAGGAGCGGGCAGGGGCGCGCACCAGGGTGCGAAGGCGTTACCGGGGGCTTCCGCCCGTCCGCTCATCCGTTCTTACTTTCACGTTCTCCTCTCCTCTCTACTTTCCAACCTCTCCTCTCTCGCGCAGCGTCGGGCGATTCCGGCCACACGCATGGTGTGTTTGCCGCATATGATGCACGACGCATAAGCCGCCGGGCGGCGGCCTGCGGCTGCGATCGCTCGGGGTATTCCACGCAAAACTGGAAAGGTAGGTTTGGGGGATTTGCGGCAAATCCGCAGGGTTTACCGCCGGAAAGTCTGATGTGGAGGACGTTCGTGGGCCGAAACAAGACGAGCGGGAAAACTGCGTGACTTATGCGGATTCTGCGTATTTTGTGGATAATCGAGGTTATCGCCTGGTCCTCGAAGAGCTGGACTGAAAGATGGATTCACCAATTATCTCGACGTTGCCGGCCGGCTATCAGATGGACCGCCAGTATGGGCTGATTTACGACCGGGTCCCGGCGCGGACGGATGATTTGACGCAGATCAGCGGGCTTCATCCGCGTGAAGCTGCGCATTTGAATACTCAGGGCGTCTTCTGTTTCGGTCAGATTGCCCTTTGGCGGCATCGTGAGCAGGTACGTTTCGCGGAAGTTCTGCAGATCCCGTTTTCGCGGATTGTCGACGAAGGCTGGGTGAGTCAGGCGCGGGACCTGTGTCGGCAGCGTTCAGCGACCTTCAGTTTTTTTCCGTCGGGCATGTTCCGCACGCTGGTGACGCTTGTCAGTGCATTCCTGATTGGAGTGCTGTTGGTGTGGATTCTCGCCAGCCGGCAGCATGCCCCGCTGGCTGGCATTCTGATTGCCGACGTAACCTCGGTGAAGATGCCTGCAAATGTGGTGGTGCAGAGTGTGCACGTACGTCCGGGGGACGAAGTTTTCACGGGGCAGAAACTGCTGACGGTGGAGAATTCATCCCTGCTGTCTGCGCGAACCAGACAGCAGCAGGTGGTACGTGATGCGGAACGGGTCGTGCAGCGACTCGAAGCCAGAGCCCTGCTGGAGCAGGAGTCTCATCGGGCCGGACTGGCGGCGGCGACGATGCGTGTGCAGCAGGAACTGCTGCGGCAGCGCGGGAACCGAAGTCTGGCCCGTGGCAATGCCGGTGGCGGTTCCGGAATGCTGTTCTTTTCGGGTTCGTCCAAACTTGCTCCTGCTCCTGCGGCCGCCACAGGGTTATCGGGCATTTCACAGGCAGCAACACCGCAGGGCGGCGCGTTTCGCAATGCTTCGGAAGCCGCCGCGGAACGTCCCTCCGGAATCCTTGCTGCGGTCAGTCCGATTGCGATGGGAACACCCGGCCGTAAGTCTGCCGAGCCTGCAGGCCGGGGAAGTGCGGCTGTGGCCGATGGGGCAGAAGGCGAAGGTCTGCGTGCTGAACTGACGCGTCTGGAGAGTCTCCAGCAGGAGTTGACTCAGCACGTTGCCGCAGCCATTGGACTTACTCAGGCGCGTGAGTCGCTGCGGGAGGCCACTGAGGAGCTGCAGCGACTGCAGGCGGAACAGGCCGAGCTGCAAATTGCAGCGCCTGCTTATGGACTTGTGGGGACTGTGGACGCCAGTGTGGGCGATCAGCTGAAGTCGGGCAACACGATCGTGCGAATCCTTCACCTGGATCGGCGGAGTGTGGTTGTGCAGTTGCCAGGCCAGCGTCTGCCGGAACTCAGTGTGGGCGAGACTGTGGAAATCAACTTCCCGGGAGCTCGGGGTTACCAGGGCCGGGTTGCGTCGATTTCTCCAATGACCAAAGCAGCGGGCAGCAGCACCGAGACGCGGATTGCTGTCAGGATCGAACCCACCGGGCGGGTCTGGCCAACGGTTCCGGTGGGGTGCGATGTGCAGGTGTTTTCGTGGAAGTGAGCAGCGGCAGTTGCTGAGCGGCCGCGTGCATCAGTTGCGGCTGGCTGAAGGTTCCATCCGAGCTTCGCGAGTGGGTTTGCGGTCGTTGGTGGCTTTGGCTGTGGCTCGCACGTTGGCAGCCGGAGTGTTAGCCGGGGAGACACGCTGGGCTGCGGCAATCCACCGGGCAGCCTCGTCCGGCCGCTGATTGGTTCGGCAGGTTTGCGCCAGCACTCGCAGACTTCGCGGATCCGTGAAGCCGGTTTGTTCGCAGGCGATCCTGGCCAGTTTTTCAGCAGCCTCGGGATTCCGAACCTCAGGGTTGCTGCTGGAGGTCAGCAGCAGGGCGGCGTTCAGCGTGGCGGTATTGTTGACCGGGTCGATCCGCAGGACGTCCCGGTACTCATTCAGTGCGGCGGAATCATCATTCAGTTTTCTCAGGGCAGCCGCGCGGTTGATGCGGGTGCGAATATCATCGGGCTTGCATTCCAGTGCGCGGCTCCATGAAGACACCGCCTGCTCGAAGCGGCCATGCTTGTAGAGCAGGTTGCCGCGGTCATACCACGCGCGGAACAAACGCGGCTGAATGGCGATTGCCCGATCGATCAGCCGCAGGGCCTCCGCCGTTTTCCCTTCATCGGCGTTGAGGGCTGCCAGCAGCAGCAGTGCTTCAGGGCAGGATGGTTTGATATCCAGTGCCAGATTCAGATCTGCGATGGCTTCGGCGTCGCGGTCAAGCCCGCGAAGAGCGTAGGCACGCAGGTAAAGGGCCTCCGCGTTCTGGGGTTGCGTGCGAAGCAGGCGGGTGAAGTCTCGCAGGGCATCCAGCAGGCGACCGGTGTTCAGACGAATTGTTCCCTGCAGCAGCAGAGCCTGGGTGTTTTCAGGTTCCTGCTTCAGCAACAGTGAAAGGTCGGCTGCCGCACCCTCGAAATCCTCCTGCTCCAGTGCAAGCCGGGCACGCAGGAGTCGCGCCTGAATATGTTGTGGCTGCACCAGCAACAGTCGGGTCAGCACATCGCGGGCTTCGCTGCGGTGTTCGAGAGCGGCGTGACATTGTGCGAGTGTCCAGAGCGCCGCGGGGCGCGGAGCCGACAACGATGTGGGAGACTGCAGGGCGTCAATCGCTTCATGGATCTGTCCGGCCGCAGCAAGGTTAACGGCCCTGACCAGCAGAGCGTCGGGATGGCTGGGGGAATCCGGAATAAACGCAGCCGCCTTGTCATACAGACCTGCATCGACGAGCAGCGTGGTCAGGCTGTTGCGGAGTTCTTCCGGCTGATCCGCGGACGGCACTCGACTCAGAAAATCCGCTGCCTCGGCATGGCGATTTCCGGCGATCGCCGCGCGAGTTTGCAGCAGCAGAAACCGAGTATTGCCGCGGTGCTCTTCCGGAAGCCGCTGAAGAACGTCGAGAGCAGACTCCCACTCCGCACGATCAGCCAGCAGCTCAGCGTGGATCAGCACCAGTTCGGGGGTCAGTGCTTCCGGGCACTGGGTGGCCGCGCGGCTGAGTATTGCAATCAGGTCGGCATGGGCACCTGTCCTGCGGAATTCTTCAGCAATCCGTGTGAGCCGTTCGGCATCACCGAAAGCAGCGTCCGCCAGCTGTCGCCGTGCAGACTCTGCTCGCGCGGCATGTTCCGGAGCGTCGAGCAGCTGCAGTCGCTGCCACTGGAATGCTTCACGTTCGGCTGGAGGAGCGGCGGCGATGGCGGTCTCGAGATCCTTCAGGGCGGCTTCGCTGCGTCCGGTGTCGGCCAGCAGACTTGCTCGTAGTGCCAGAGCCGGCAGGGATCGGGGCGAGGCATTCAGCAGGTCGTTGAGGTCCTGAAGTGCCGCTGAACCCTGTTTGATGGCCACATTGCTGGACGCACGTGCCAGCAGCAGTTCGGGGTCGGAGCGGCGACGGGAAATCAGCTGGGTCAGGTCTGCAATCGCCTCTTCGTGCCGCTGCATCTGCTGCAGCAGCCGTGCGTGCAGCAGGCGTGCCTGTTCATTATGCGGTTCGGACTGCAGCACGGCACGAAGTTCCGCGAGCGCGGCGGGCAGCTGCCCGGTGGACTGCAGCCAGTCAGCGCGCCGCAGACGGATGCGGGTCAGCAGTTCAGCGTTGGCAGGCAATCCGATTTCAGGCTGATCAAGCAGGATCTGCAGTTCTGCAATGGCGGCAGCGTGATTGCCGTCAGTAGCTGCGGCATCGGCGATGGCAAGCCGGGCCTGGGCATGGGTGGGCTGGATTTGCAGAGCTTCCCGGAGCAGCTGGAGCGACTGTTCCGTCTGGCCTTTGCCCTGAGCCGCAAGCGCCAGTTCACAGAGGGCATCAGCACTTCGGGGATCGAGTGTGGCGGCGGTATTGAGGTCGGACATGGCTTCAGCAAGTCTGCCGGCCAGTCTCAGCACGCGACCTCGAGCCAGCCAGGCTTCCGCATTCTTTGGCTGCAGCACACAGGCCTGATTGAGGTCTTCGATGGCCTGTTCGAAACGGCCGGCACTGCCATACGCAGCACCTCGCAGCAGCAGAGCAGCGGCATGCTTCGGCTCTGCTCCCAGAACAACCGTGAGATCCTCGATCGCCTGCTCCGGAGATGTTGTGCGCACGCAGCGGGCACGCTGCAGGCGGGCGTCGAGATGTCTGGGGGAGCTGGCGATGAGGATATCGAGATCCGCGACAGCTGACGCGGGATCCTGAAGCTGCAGCAGTGCACAGGCACGGTCGTAGCGTGCAGCGGCAAAGTCGGGCTTGTGCTGAATCGCCTCGCCAAGCGACTGCACGGCGAGCGCTGTTTCGCCGGAAGCGCGCTGCGCGGTGGCGAGGGCAAACCATGCTTCAGCCCACGCCGGTCGAATCTTCACGGCCGTCTGCAGGGATTCGATGGCTGCGGAATGCAGACCGAGCGCCGTTTGACTGACGCCGCGGCCGTAGTGGGCTTCAGCCAGCCTTGTATTCAGCGCCAGTGCCTGAGAAAAAGACTGCACGGCAGCCGCATGATCACCCCGCCGCGCCTCCGCAGTGCCGGACCGCACAAGATCCTCTGCACGGCGTTTCTGATCGCTGCACCCGGAGTTTGCAAGGCTCAGAAGGGAAACGACAGCGAGCAGCAGAACGCCGCGGTGGTTCGCGAGTGCAGGGAGCATGGTGGCGTCCGCCTCCGGGAATAACATTGAATTCTGGAATCACCGCTTTCCGGGCTTGATCGGCAGACAGTCCGCGCAGCTTCCGACCTTGCCCAGCTGCGATTCCGTGTTTTTCCCTGAGCACACTGCTGCATGCGGCAGAGTCTTCGGGATCGGTGCCGTTCGCTGAAATCCGCAGGGCTTGCAGACGCGGCAGAGTTTTCCAGGGCGGTAGAGTCTGCCACGGAATTCGGGGGGGAAACGCCCGAGGAATCGGTGGACGCCGCGGAATTCGCCGTGAGTGGGGTTGTTCCGGGCTTCGACGCTGAAGAATCCTCCTCCCGACGGCCGAAGACGGAGGCAGGTTTTGCCGATTCTGGACCAGGCTGGTCAGCAGCCAGGCTCTGTGCTGGAGTGAAGTGATGGGGATGTCAGACGATCAGATCGCGATTCTGGGAAGCTTTGCTGCGCTGGCGTTTTGTGGAATACTGATGGCCTTGAGCTATCATTTCGGGGCTGCCGGAAAACAGCAGTCAGCATCACGCTCAGCAGGTTCGCAGCAGCCGGCAGCCCGCCCGCAGTCGACTGCTGATCGCCGGGCCGCGTGAGCTCGTGAAGAGGTGGGAGTTGTTGTTCGGGGATTTGAGAGCAGGACCAGGAACCATGAAGCGATTGCAGAAACTGATGGCCGGGCTGCTCCTTGCGGGCGGCGGGTTCCTTGCAGGCCAGCTCACGGCCGGGCACACTCAACTGCTCAGCGCACAGCAGGATGAACCCTCAAAGTACGGCCTTGATGTACTGCAGGCCTACCGACAGCTCAACAAAGCCGGCCGGGAACTCAGCAGCCTCCTCACCGCCGGTGGAAACCTGACCTCAGTCACCACTGCCGCCAACTACTTCGGCCTGTCGGTGGGCGGCGTCAATGCTGAACTCGACCTGGAAGAAGGCCGAGGGGTTGACCCCGAAACCTTCGCCGCCCTGTACGCGGACCTGGCAACGCCGAAAATCGCGGAACACCTGGACTATGACGAGCAGGGCCGGCTGCGCTATAAGAAGACGGTGATCAGACTGTATTCCCGCGAACGTCTGCGGGCACTGTTCAGCGAACGGGATGAACTCACCGTACGCTCCGAAACAGCCAACTGAAGCCCGCTCTGCCCGCCCTCCGTCAAATCCCGAATTGCTCGGCAAGCCCCGTAAAAAGTCAAATAATCCGCTGCCGCCATCGCCGTTTGCGCTTGACGGGGCCAATTTCCGGCGAATGGTTGGCCATCGGAAGTTGGCACTTTTCACGGAATCCCGCATGACAGCCCTGTTGCACCAGTTAGGCGGCGGACGCCAGATCCCGGTCGACCGCGCCGTCGTGCTGGTCGGGCGCGGTGCCGACTGCGATGCCGTGCTGGATTGCAGCTCAAAAATCTCCCGCATCCACTGCGCTATTGTACAGGTCGACAGAGACTACTACCTCCGCGACCTCGGCAGTATGAACGGTGTCTGGGTCGCCGGACAGAAAATCACTCGCGAACAGCGGCTGCAGGACGGGGTGGAAATCTGCATCGGTGATGTCCGGTTTCTGTTCCTCGAAAACGTCGCTCTGGCACCTGCTGTGCCCTTCACGGCAAACCCGGCAGGTTCTGTGACAGCAACCTCACCCGCTGTCGATGGATCCGTTCGCGCCTCTGCAGAACTCGAAAAGACGATCGACGAGAACCCTCGGCCAGCCCTGCCGCCTGCAGCCATGCCACGGATCGCCGTTGCGGAAGAAGACCGCACAGTCCTTGCCACCGCTCCGGCTGTCGAGCATCAGCTGCTTCAGGAGCCCGTCGAGATGGAGGTCGACGTGGAAGTGATCGAGGATCCCTGAGTCGGTGCGTTTGCGAAACCCCTGAGCGGACGGGCGGAAGCCCCCGGTTACGCCCTCGCACCCTGGTGCGCACCCCTGCCCACGCCTGAGCGGACGGGCGGAAGCCCCCGGTTACGCCCTCGCACCTTGGTGCGCACCCCTGCCCACGCCTGAGCGGACGGGCGGAAGCCCCCGGTTGCGATTTCGCACCCTGGTGCGCGCGGCGTCAGCATCGCGGCCCGGGCCCCTTTACCCGCAGGCTGCCGCCAGGCGGCTCATTGTTCTTCCCACCGCGTTCTCCCTCGTGTCACATCTCACTTCTAACTTCTCACTTCTCACTTCTCACTTCCTACTTCTTACTTCCGTTTCCTCTCCACTCTCCACTCTCCAGCGCAGCCCCCGGTTGCGATTCGCACCCTGGTGCGCATCCCTGCCAGCGGCGTAACCAGCGGCGTAACCAGGGCTCTTTACCCGCGGGCTCCCGCCCTGCGGCTCAAGCGTGGCGGAAGCCCCCGGTTACGCCCTAGCACCCTGGTGCGCGCGGCGTCAGCATCGCGGCACGGGCCCCTTTACCCGCAGGCTGCCGCCAGGCGGCTCATCTTGCGTTCTCACTTCTTACGTCCGGCCCCCCCTATGCAACGACCGGTTGTGCAGCCGGCGCACCCTGCACCCATTCCAGCGACTCTCTGGAAAACAACGATTCTCCGGCCGCCATGCACGTTCCAGCCACGCACAGTCGCTGTCTCCCGACAACAGCGACGGGAAACTTGAACCTGTCCGCTCAGTTTCTGTCGTTTTTCCGAAACTGCCCCTGGATTTGGGGTAGATTGGAGGTGACACACTCTCCTGTCTCTCCTCCTCTGCGGTCCTGCAGATGCATTCGGATCGGAAAATCGGATTTGCGATGGGCATCCTCCTGATCGGGGTGGTCGCTGCGCTCTTTTTCCGCCACGAACCAGTCGCCGTCACGGAACCGCTCAGTACGTCCCGCCGCCAGCAGCTGAATCAACAGTTGCGGAATCGGGAAATCGCGGTGTACATACCGGACGAGCAGGCAGCGGAGTCGGCAGCCGAGAACGCCGCTGCAGCCGCCGAACCCCGCTGGACACTGGGGTCCGTAATCCGGGAACTGGATCACAGGAACCACCCATCCCCCGCGCCACTCCACCCGCATTCCTCGCTCGAAGAACACACTTCCAACCGCGAATCACTCGACGGC
>JBEAUF010000313.1:0-13889 GCA_041161565.1 Planctomycetota bacterium
TTCGTTTGGCAAGGAGGTGCCGTTGTCGGCGACGGTACGGGATCGCCTCGATCTGCTGGCGGTGCACTGGCAGGGAAGAAGGGGCAGGGAACGCGGGGCGAGGGACGTGGTTTGGGGGCGGGAAGGCAGCAGCGATGTGGGCTGATGTCACGGGATTGAAGAAGTGGCAAGGCCTGTTTGAGAAAGGCAGCAACCGATGAGTGATGTGTGGTACTTCGCCTACGGAAGCAACCTTTCCAAAGGCCGCAAGCAGAATCGGACGGGATTGATTCGTCGAGCCGTTCGAGCGAAATTGCCGGATTATCGTCTGGTCTTTAATAAACAGGGCGCCGCTGGAGGCGTTTACGCGAATATCAGACGTGAGCCCGGTGAAGTCGTTTGGGGTGTCGTTTACCTCTGTGATTCAAACGCAATGGCGGAACTGGATTTGTGGGAAGGTGTCATGGGTGGCCATTACGATCGGACAGCGATCACTGTTGAACTGGAAGATGGCTCACCCTGTAACGCCGAAGTGTACGTTGCCGGCGAGAGATACGTTGTCGAAGAGCAAAGTCCGTCGAAGGAGTATCTGGATTGCATTCTTACCGGGGCGAATGAGCATCAATTGCCTGGGGATTACATTGCGAAGATCAGGCAGCTGGCCATGGCTGGTCAGAGGACAACATGAACGCCAGCGAAATCCTGGCGGCAGTGAACGCCGGTGAAGACAGGGACTGAGCTTCAAATCTGCCAAATGGGAACTGCCGGGAAGCCTTTGGCAACCGTCCAGCGCCGTGGCCCACACCGAGGGCGGTGTGGTTGTGCTGGACGTCAAAGAGTCGAATGGCGAAGTTGATGTCCACGGGCACGCGCGAATCGCCGACTGAGCCCCCGTCTTTGCTGGTCAGAATCCGCTCGCAGGAACATATCGTCAACAAAACGCTGGGGACTATCTATGCAGTCGGGAAGAAGTGGTGCGGATGCTGGCCTACCAGGCTGATCAGCCTGCTGATTGCGAGATCCTGACGGGCTTTGGGCTTGATGATCTCGATCACCCGTGCATCCGTGGCTCAAGGCCGACAACAATGGCTTCTCGAAAAGCCTTGTGGCTGGCGAACAGATCCTGCATCAGGCCCTGGTGACGGCAACAGTCTGCTTCCCCCACTTTGTTTCCTGCGGGGAAAGCATCTGAGCTGAATTGTCAGTCTTTGCATCCTCGGGAGTACTTCGATCGCGTGAGCGGTGTGGTCGAAGGGGACTGAGTTGTGAGCTGCTCGGGACTGATATTCGACAGTGGCGGTTCACCATGCGGACCAGCGGGGGAAGGCCATTCGCCGGCGGTTGTGGCTGCCCGCTGCATCGTGGCTACTTCCGCTGCCCCCGCTGCCATTCGAGGCCAGGCCGGTCCACGCGGAACTGGACCAGTCGCGTGTGTTCCACTTCGGTGACGTAGACCGTTCTGCCGTCCGGACCGCCAAAGCACAGATTGCTGGGGCTTTTTCCCAGCACATCGATCTCCTGCAGAATTTCACCAGCCGGTGACAATTTGACGACGGTGCCCTTGCCGTAGCGTGTGATGTACAGGTTACCGTCGACATCGCAGCGCATGCCGTCGAAGCCGTGATCGGGGAACTGTTTCACCAGCCGTCGGTCGTTCAGTGATCCGTCCGTCGCAATTGCAAACGCCCAGACGCCGCGCTGGACGCTTTCGTTGACGTAGAGCGTCTTTCCGTCGGGGCTGACTTCGATGCCATTGGTTGTCCCCAGGTCCTTTGCCACGAGCGTCACTTTGCCGCTGGGGTCGATCCGCCAGATTCGGCCGGTGTTTTGATCCCACGCAGGGTCGCTGGCGTAGAGCGTGCCGGTGGCAGTGATGGCAAGGTCATTGGGCTGACTCATGGAAGCTTCATGGGCGAATACGGCTGCAGTCCGCTGGCCCGCTTCCACGACCAGCACATTGTGATTGACGTAGTCTGCGATGAACATGCGGCCGGTGGCGTCGAAACGAATACCGTTGCCGATACTGCCCCCGGACAGCTCCACAAAGACCTCGCCCACGCCCCCCGGAGTGACTCGACCGATGGTTCCCTGGCGAGCGAAGTTCACGGCGAGGACATTACCTGCGGAGTCGCAGGCCGGACCTTCGATACCCGGAGTGAATTCGCCGGGCTTTGTCAGCGGCCGGGCGACAAACAGCGTGTCGTCAGCGGTGGCGACGCTGAGGCTGACGATGCAGGTGCAGAGGGCAATTGAGGCCGCAGTGCGGTTGAGCATGGCCGGTTTCCGAAGCAGGTTTGTGTTGAGCCGGGAAGAATCATCGGGCGGAGGCGGTGCCGGCCGTGCGACCACTGCGGTTGCGGAAGGTGGTGTTGCCATTGCGACCGGCGGTGGCGGTACCTGCGGTGCGGCCCGCTGCGTCGCGAAAGGTTGTGACGCCGCCGCGACTGGTGGATGCGGTTTCCGTCGTGCGACCACTGCGGTCGCGAAATGTGGTCTGACCCTGGGACCGCTGGTCGGCAGTCCCCGTGGTGCGTCCGGCTGCGTCGCGGAAAGTTGTACGGCCGCTTGAAGAATGGGTGGCGGTTCCCGTCACGCGACCGCTGCGGTCGCGGAATGTGGTCTGCCCGTTGCGGTTTGTTGTGGCTGTGCCAATGGCGCGACCGGAAGCATCCCGGAAAGTCACCTGGGACCCCGGAGCTGCACGGGTGCCGGTGAGGCGTTCGAGCGAACTGCCAGCCTGCGCGAGGCAGGTGGCGGACTGGTTGAGGAGGAATGGCAGCAACAGCAGTGGCAGCAGGCGTCGCATGACGGTATCTCGCACTGGGGACATGGACCGAAGTGACCTGCGGATGATACACCGGTATCGGCGGTTGATGTCAACTGGCTGATCGGCTGACGAGCAAACAAGTGGGCCTGTGTGTGCCATTGGTGCCGGGATGCCGAAACGGTGCGGATGGGGGGCGTTTTCAACCACAGAGTACACAGAGTTTCACAGAGAAATCCAGGGAAGTCAGCGGGACTCCCTGAGTATTTCCGCTCGGTTTCTGATGTTTGCACCGTGCGACGCGGGTGCGGCGGGATTGCGGAGCAAATCGCTGATGGATTCTTTAACTCGCGGTGCCATTTTTGTTTCACGTCATGGTTTGTTTCGGCACTTCTGAATCCGTCGCCCCCGGTTCACTGCAGGGACTGCGGGCCGTGAAAAGGCCGTGCCAGTCTGGTTGGCTCCGGCGGTGTCCGCAGGACAAAACTGTCATTTGGTTCCTGGCGGGAATTGGGATAGGGACCGAAAAAGTCGCCAGACACCAACTCCTCCGCAAACCAGTCCCAGCAACAGCATCAGGATGCCCGCGACGACTCCGTCTGCTCCCTGACGCAAGCCGGCAAATCCAAAGCCGAAAGGCAGGAGGCTGAGGACGACAAGCACTACGCCGGAAAACGTGATCGTGGGACGCATCCTGTCAAAACAGGAGGCGCAGAATGCGCGGAATTTCTCCCTGTCCTCGCCTCCGTGACGGGCGCAGTAAAAGCTTCCGCACCTGCTGCATGCTCCCGTGGCGGAAGCCTTACAAGAATAGCAGTCCATGATGCTTTCCTTAGGTGCCGAGCGAGCATTCGCCAGCGAAACTGGGGTCGAACCTGACCTTAGTCTCGTGGTCGAGGTTTGAGATGTCAATTCTGATGTGTGATGTCGGTCGGCCAGGTGCGATGCGGTTCGTGTTCAACCCCGAAGGACACAGAGTTTCACCGACAAAGACATGAATTCAGCAGGACTTTCGGCAGGACAGGCGGAATGGGTGTTTGGTGGGAATCACGGGATTTGGGGTTTTCGCCAGCGTGGCGGTTCGAAGGTCGCAATGGGTTACTGGGCTGCCGCCCTGCGGCTCATGTGGGGCGGAAGCCCACGGTTACGATTTCGCACCCTGGTGCGCACACCTGCAAGCGGTGTCACCACCGCGTAGCCAGGGCACTTTACCCGCGGGCTGCCGCCCTGCGGCTCATCTGGAGCCGCCCTCCGCTCCTGCGTTTGGCGGCGAGGAAAGTGCCCATCCGGAATGGTGAACTTTTTGGCCCCGATTCACTTTCCAACGCACCCATTTATGTTGACAACGGCTGGCTGGCTGCGTTAGCGTTGACTGGTCAGCCTGTCCTTCCGGAAGGCAGACCCCCGCCTTCAACTCCCGCCGGAACTGCTGCTGTGCCTGCCAACTCCCGCAGATTATTCTTGCCTGCTGCGCCGCTGGCCGGTGTTAGGCGGTTGTCTGGTCCAATCTGCCGGGCGATGCTTCTCGTGCTGTTGTGCACCCTGCCCGAAGACTGCTGCCGGGCCGACGAACCGCTGGCTGCTGCATCGCCTGATCACTGGAACTTTGAAAACCACATCATTCCAGTGCTCACTCGCTACGGCTGCAACATGTCCGGCTGTCACGGCAAGGCTGAAGGCCAGAATGGGTTTAAACTTTCCGTGTTCGGCTTTGATCCGGAAGCTGACTATCAGGCGATCGTTCAGGAGGGCTTCGGCCGCCGGGTTTTTCCGGGTGTTCCCGACAACAGTCTGCTGCTGCTGAAGGCGGCCGGTCAGGTGCCCCATGGTGGCGGTGTACGACTCGATCCCACCCGCCCCGAATATGCGCGGCTGAAAAACTGGATCGCCGCCGGCATGCCCTTCGGGTCACCCGACGACCCGCAGGTGCAGCGGATCGAAGTCCAGCCCTCCGCAGGTCTGCTCAGCTTTAACCAGCAGGAGCGACTCCGGGTGACGGCATTCTGGAGCAACGGGCGCCATGAGGACGTTACGGCTCTGGCCACATGGCAAACCAACAGCGAATCACTGGCTCAGGTGGACGAACACGGAGTGATCACGGCGGGTCAGACTCCGGGCACGGTGGCTGTCATGGCATCGTACCTTGGCCATGTCGATTTGTTTCAGGGACTGATTCCCCAGCCGCAGCCACTCACGCCTGCCGAACTTCAGCACCTGCAGCTCCTGCAGCAGACAACCGCCGACAGCAATCCCATCGACCGTCTGGTGGCGGCCCGCCTGCAACAGCTCAATCTGCCGGCTGCAGAACGCTGCGACGACGCGGTTTTTCATCGCCGCGTGTTCCTGGACCTGATCGGCACACTGCCGACGGCAGCTGAATCCCGCGAATTTCTCGCGGACACGCGTCCGGACCGCCGTGAGCTGCTGGTGGATCGGCTGCTGTTGCGGACTGAATTCAACGACTACTGGGCGCTGAAATGGGCTGATCTGCTGCGAGTCAACCGGCGGACGCTGGGACGTAAGGCCGCTCGCGCGTATCACGAATGGATCCGTTCCTGCTTTGAACAGAATTTGCCTCTGGACCAGTTTGCGGCTCGTCTGATCACCGCTTCCGGCCCGCTCAGCGACAGTCCTTCCGGCTGGTTCTACAAGGCATCCGCCAATCCGCACGAGCTTACGAACACGATTTCCCAGGTGTTCCTCGGCGTCCGCCTCGAATGTGCGCGCTGCCATCATCACCCGTGGGATCGCTGGGGCCAGACCGATTATCACGGGTTGGAAGCGTTCGTCACTCAGGCCGCCTTCAAACCTGTGCCCGGCGGTGAATCATTGACAGCCTCAGGCGCAGCCCGAACTGTGCATCCTCGCACCGGCCGTGAAGTCTTCGCGCACGCGCTTGATCAGCCTGCTCCTGTTGAGCAGCCGTCGGGTGACCGCCGACAGCTGCTGGCCGCGTGGCTGACGGACCGTTCCAATCCATGGTTTGCTCAGAACCTCGCCAATCGCACGTGGGCCCATTTCCTCGGCAGGGGGCTGGTGGAACCCGTCGATGATCTGCGGCTGACAAATCCGCCCAGCAACCCCGAACTGCTGCAAATGCTTGCCAGCCAGCTGATCGCATCCGGTTTTGATTTCCGTCGCTTCGTTCGCGGAATTGTGCTCTCAGAAACCTATCAGCGCAGCACGACCCCGCCGCCGTCCGCCGCAGCCGACAATCAGAACTATGCTCGTTTCCCCCTGAAACAGCTGCCTGCCGAAGTGCTGCTGGATGCCGTCAGCAGCGTCACCGGAGTGTCCGAACAATTCAGCGGGATGCCAGTGGGATCCCGTGCCATTCAGTTGTGGGACAGTCACCTGAACCATCCCTTCCTGACGCTCTTCGGTCGCCCGGTTCGCGAGACTGCCTGCGCATGCGAACGTGTGAGCGAGCCATCGGTGGGGCAGGTGCTGCACGTGCAGAACTCACCTGAAATCGACGCCCGTCTGCGTCACGCCAATGGCCGCCTCGCAGTTCTCTGCCGGAACCACAGTGACGATACCCAGCTGATCCACGAACTCTACCTCACCTGCTTCGGACGGCTGCCCGATGGTGCGGAACAGACAGTCGCTCTGCAGCACCTGAAAGCTGCGCCCAGCCGCAGAGAAGCTGTTGAGGATCTCACGTGGAGCATGCTGAACAGTCTTGAATTTTTGTTCAATCATTGACGGGGCTGACCGCTACAAGGAATTCCACATGTCCCACCGTCCATACTGCGACCGTCTGCCCCGCCGTGACATGCTGCATTTTGGTGCTGCGGGGATCCTGGGTTGTGGGGTTTCACTTCCGCAGCTGCTGGCGGCAGAAGATACGGGCAGGGCTGCCGCGGGGCGTTCGGCCAAAGCCAAATCACTGATCATTGTGTTTCTGCAGGGCGGGTTGTCCACGATCGACACGTGGGACATGAAGCCGGATGCGCCGTCTGAGTTTCGTGGGGAATTCAATCCGATCAGCACGTGTGTTCCCGGGACTCAGGTTTGCGAACATTTGCCGAGGCTGGCACGGCAGATGGACAAATTCGCGCTGGTGCGTTCCTTCACCAATCCCAATTCCGACCATGGTCCGGCCGACCACTACATACTGACGGGCCATCGTCCCGGCCCGGGATTTAACAGTGGTTTGAAGCCCAACAATCAGCGTCCTGCTCACGGGGCCGTGATCGCAAGGCAGCTCGGCCCGCGCGGTTCAGTGCCGCCCTATGTTTGTCTGCCAAAGATGCACAACAGTGCCGGTTCCTCTTATTTGGGATCAGCTGCATCACCGTTTGTGGTGGATGCCGATCCGAATGCCCCTGGCTTTACCGTTCCGGACCTGATGCCCCCGGTGTCACTGCGAGCCGATCGTCTGGATTCGCGCCGGCAGCTGCTTTCCACGGTCAGTCGTTTCCAGCGTTCAGCGGATGCAGCGGCCAGCCAGTCCGCGCAGGCGATGACCACCTGGCAGCAGCGTGCGATTGAGCTGATGACTTCTGATGCCACGCGGGCCGCATTTGACATAGCCAGTGAAGCGGACGGTCTGCGCGACGAATACGGCCGACATTCGCTCGGACAGTCCTGTCTGCTGGCCCGTCGCCTGGTGGAAGCCGGAGTTCGCTGCGTGCTCATCGATCACACCAACTGGGACACACACTACTCAAACTTCAGCGTCCTGAAAGAGGACCTGCTGCCGCATCTGGACAGTGCCATGAGCACACTCTTCCGCGATCTGCATGACCGCGGACTGCTCGATTCCACAATGGTGCTGGTGACCGGTGAATTCGGTCGGACTCCGCGCATCAACAAGGATGCCGGCCGTGATCACTGGGGGCCCAGCACTGCCATTGCGATAGGCGGGGGCGGGATTCACGGAGGACTTGTGGTGGGGGCGTCCAGCGAGCGTGCTGAAAAACCTGCCACCGAACCCTGGGGACCGGAAGACCTCGCAGCCACACTCTACCACGCGCTCGGTATCGATCCGGCCACGCTGTTCTACACGCCGGAACGCCGTCCGATGCCGATTGTTCCGGGTGGCGGGCGAGTTATCAGTCCGCTGTTTGCGTGACGTGGAAGGAGCCACCGAAGATGCGCCTGCCTCACCTGCTGCCGATGTTCATTGCGACCATCAGTCTTGCTTTCGGCTGCCTCTGCCGGGCCGACGAACCCACGGCCGTCGCGATCTTCCCCGCCGGAGGACAGCGCGGCACCACCGTGGCGTTCAAAGTGGCCGGACATTATCTGCATGAAAATTGTGAATTCCGCATGGAGGGTGCCGGAGTCGAGCCGGTCTCGCAGCTGAATCGCTCGGGTTCCACCCTCTGGTTCGAAGGTCCGGTGCTGCCACTGCCCGATTCGCAGCAGAAGGAAGACTACCCGATTGATCACGACGGTTCGGTGGTGATCGCTGCCGACGCCGTGCCTGGGGTTCGCTGGTGGCGCGTTGCCACATCGCAGGGCGTGACCACCGCTCTGCCATTTGTGATCGGTGAACTGCCTGAAATAGTGGAACAGGAGATTGAGGGTGAACCGATTCCGGAACCTGTACAGCTGCCGCTGACGATCAATGGCCGAATATTCCCACGGCAGGATCGGGATGTGTGGAGTTTTGATGTGGCGGCCGGACAGGACATCACGTGCGAAGTCACGGCCGCTCGGATTCAGTCACCGCTCGATTCCCGGCTGACCCTCTTCGCTCCGGACGGCTCCGTGGTCGCCATCAATGACGATGCCTGCGGCCGTGATTCCCGCATGAGTTTCAGGGCGGCTGCTGCCGGCCGCTACCAGCTGTCAATTGAAGATGCGGATCTGGGTGGACTGCAGCACTATATTTATCGTCTGACGATCAAATCGGGGGCCGATGTGTTGTCCGTCCATCCGCTTGGTGCCCGTCGCGGTGAGACGCTGCCCCTGGAATTTATCGGTCAGCACGGCGGGAGCTTTACCGCGGATATCACCATCCCCATGGATGCTCCTGCCCGTCTGCCGGTTCCCGGACATCCGGAAGTGCAGCTGGAGATTTCCGATCTGGACGAGTTGCGGGAAACGGAACCCAACGATGTGCCTGCTGGTGCAACGCTGGTGCGTGCGGAAGGTGTCTGGAATGGTCGTATTCAGCAGCCTGGCGACATTGACTGCTGGAAGCTGGAGCTGCAGCAGGGGCAGGTGGTGGAGCTGGATCTGCGGGCAGCTCGTCTGAATTCACCGCTCGACAGTGTGCTCAGCATCAGCGATGTGACTGGAACGAAACTGGCCGAGGCGGATGACCTCGCACAGGGGCAGCCGGATTCTTCGCTGCTGTTCACTGCTCCTGCAGCGGGGATGTATACGGTATCCGTGAGCGACCGTTTCCCGGGTCGTGGCGGTGCGGCCTTTGGCTACCGCCTGTGGGTGCGGTCGATGGCGCGTCTGCAGCCGGACTTTGAAATCACATCGCCCGTGGATGCTGCCCGAGTGCTGCGGGGGGGCGAATTCAAGCTCAAAATCTCGGCCGTTCGCAGGCATGGATTTGCGGGCGATATTCAGCTGGAAGCTGCAGGGCTCCCGGCTGGTGTGACGTGTGATGCAGTGACCATTGAGAAAGGTCGAGCGGACGGCACGCTGGTGTTCAAAGCTGCGTCCGAGGCCCCGGTGGCTCTGGCAGCCCTGAGCATTATTGGCCGGAGTGCGGACGGTGATCGTCAGCTGGTGCGGACGGCCATGATTTCGCCACCGCCGATGGCACTGGGATCAACGCCCGTGCGTGACACATTCTGGCTGGCCGTCTCTGTCCCCACTCCGTTCAGGGTGGCGGGCATTTTTGAAACGCGTTATGCGGCCCGCGGATCCACGTTTGTCAGGCACTACAAAATTGATCGCGGCGGCTACACCGGGCCACTCAGGGTGCGGCTGTCTGAGCGTCAGAACCGGCATTTGCAGGGAGTCACAGGTCCGGAAATTGTCGTCCCGGCAGACGCATCCGAATTCGACTATAGGATTTTCCTGCCCCCGTGGATGGAAATCGGCCGCACCAGCCGCACCTGCCTGATGGCTGTGGGCACGGTTACCACGGAAGACGGCAGGCAGCATCCGGTCAGTTACACGTCCTTCGAACAAAACGACCAGATTATCGTGCTGGTGGATCCGGAACGAATGAGTCTGCATTTGCCGCAGGCCTCGCTGCGGGCGGTTCCGGGATCAACGGTCAGATTGCCATTTGAGGTGCGGCGGGGCAGTGGAGTGACGGGGCCGCTGGTCGTGCAGCTGGAATGTCCGCGGCATATTCGCGGAATCAGCAGCGATCCGGTGCGGCTGGCTGCGGATGCATCCGCCGGCGAGCTGACGCTGCACTTCGCCGCTGATACTGTGGGGCCATGGAACATGCCGCTGAAGATCACGGCCCGCTGTGAACCGGCGGGTCAGCTGTTTTTTGCGGAAGCCCGACTGGATGTGGCAGACTCGCCCTGAACGCGGGGGGACGAACAATGAGCCGCAGGGCGGCAGCCCAATGGCCTTGGTTTTCTCTCAATCGCCGCAAAAAATTGGGAAAGGCGAGCGGGGGATGTCAATCCCCCGGTAACGGTCCGTAACCGCGCGGGCAGCGGTGCAGCAGGAGCGCACGAGGGTGGTACCGGCCGATTGACATCGACCGCACGCCTTGCATGATCGGGTCGAGGCGCTTCAACGGAGAGCGAGTTCTCCAAAGCATGCGAAATACCAGAAAGCCAATGCCATTGGGCGGGCACCAGGGTGCCGAAATCGCAACCGGGGGCTTCCGCTGCGCTGCGCGAGAGAGTAGAGGGTAGAGAGTGGAGAGGAGAGGGAAGTGAGAAGTGAGAAGTGAGAAGTGAGAAGTGAGAAGTGAGAACGCGGTGGAACGAACAATGAGCCGCAGGGCGGCAGCCCGCGGGTAAAGGCCCTGGCAACGCGACACCAACGCCGCAGCCCCGGCCGGGCACCAGGGTGCCGAATCACAACCGGGGGCTTCCGCCGAACCGCTCAGCGGGGTGGACCGCTGGAAATCACCCGTCCGCCTGAGCGTCCCGGTCCCGGCCCCAGCTGAATCTCCCATCGCGCGTGCTGCAGCAAACGCGGGTCGTGATCGATGACGATGATGGAGTGGCCGGTCTGGAGCAGGAACTGCAGGCATTCGGCCAGTCGATCCACATCGGCGGGGTGCAGGCCGCAGGATGGTTCGTCGAGCACAAAGAGTGTGCGGCCGGAGCGAGTGGTTCTGGGCGACGCTGAGCCGGGTGCCGGATCAAGGTCACAGGGGACCCCCGCGAGCACGGCGGCGATCCGCAGACGCTGAGCCTCACCACCCGAGACGGTACTGAGCGGCTGACCGAGGGGCAGATATGCAAGTCCCGCCTGTTTCATGGCATTGAGCCGATGCTGAATGCGGTATTGTCCGTGGAAAAAGCGAAAGGCGTCTTCGCAGGTCATCTGCAGAATTTCATGAACTCCACGATCGCGATAGCGGATTTCGAGGATTTCCGGGAGGAATCGGTGGCCATTGCATTCGCTGCACGGCGTGTCGATGTCCGCGAGAAACTGCATGGGTACCGTCACCTGTCCGCGTCCTTCGCAAACCGGGCAGCGGCCGCCCCTGGCAGCGTTGAAGCTGAACATCGCCGCAGTGTAGTTGCGTCGGCGGGCTTCGTGAGTCTCGGCAAACAGTCCGCGGATGTCGTTCCAGATGCCCAGCCACGTCGCCGGAATGCTCCGCAGACTGCGTCTGAGCGGCTGCTGATCGAGCAACAGCACACCTTCCAGATGTTCGTGCCCGGTGATCTTCTTCACCGTGCCGACGACGGCCCCGCCAGTCCCGCCAGAGTGGGGCTGCTGCAGTTGCTTTCTGAGCGCCGGAACCAGAGTGTCAACGATCAGCGAACTCTTGCCACTTCCGCTCACGCCAGTCACCGCGCACAACACCCCCAGCGGCAGCTCGACGTCAAGGTGCTGAAGATTGTGGCAGCAAACGTCGCTCAGCCGCAGCCAGTGCGTGGGCTGAGAATCATCGGCAGAGCGCACGTCCGGGGGAGATTTGGCTGCAGGAGTGCCGGCTGAGTTGCGGAGAGCTATGCCCGTAGCACTGTCGGCGCCGCGCAGATCCGCTGGAGTCCCCGAACAAACGATCCGACCGCCTCCGGCACCGGCACCCGGCCCCAGCTCCACAATGTGGTCCGCCGCCGATATCACATCCAGATCATGTTCCACCACCACCAGAGTGTTACCAGCGTCACGAAGGCGGCGGAGCACTTCGAGGACAAGCCGCGTGTCACTCCGGTGCAAACCCTGAGTTGGTTCGTCAAGTACGTAGAGAGTGCCCGTCAGGCCGGATCCAAGAACGGCGGCCAGCAGCGTGCGTCGAGCCTCTCCGCCGGAAAGGCTGCTCATGCCGCGAGCCAGGGACAGGTAGCCCAGCCCCACGTCGAGCATCAGCTGCAGGCGTCGGCGGATCAGGCCCAGCGGCGCTGTGAGTGCCGTGAGCAGCTGCGGGTCCGCAGCCGTCAGACAAAGCTCGAGCCACGCAGAGAATTCTGCAAGCTCCATGCTGCAGACGTCGGGAAATGTTCGATCGTTCCAGCGGACAGCCCGCGCTGCAGGGTTGAGCCGCGAACCCCGGCAGGCAGAGCAGGCCTCGGATGTGCCGGTTGCCTGCGCCGCGCTGCCGCGAGAGCGACGCCGCGGATCCGGTGACTGCTCCCCAGTCCCCCGGCACTCACCACAGGCGCCAAGAGGCGAAGTGAAACTCAGGGACTCCGGCTGCAGCTCAGGAAATTCAAGGCCGCATCCGCTGCAGCGGCGAATACGAGACAATGCCAGCGTGCTCCACGCTGCACCGTCAACTGTCGTCAAGGCAGCCGTCTGCTGCGGGGCTCCGCCGGGCGGCTCCGCCAGCACCAGACACCGGTCGGCAAAGGCGAAGGCGGTGGCGAGCGATTCCACGAGACGTGCCTGCTGGTCCTGTTCCGCGCGAATCCGATCGATGATCAGCAGAGTCTGCTGAGGATCATCAAAGCCGGACAGGTCTTCCAGACGCCGCAGCTGCCCATGGGCCACCACCCGCGTCAGTCCGGCGGCAATCCAATCGGCGGGCGATTGAGCACCCTCGTGACAGGCAGCCAGCGGTACGCCCAGCAGGAGCCTTTGTCCGGGGAAAGTCCGCAGCACCCGCAACGCCCCGGACTCGGCGTCGGCAGATTCAATCAGCACTCCGCAATCCGGACAGTGCTGGTCGCCGCAGGCCGCAAAGATCGTCCGCAGCGCGTCGATGATTTCCGTGCGGGTGCCAACCGTGCTGCGAGGACCACCGCCAAACGCCTGCTGATGAATGGCGACTGCCGGCGGCAACCCCGTGATGCGATCCGCGTCGGGACGTTCGAGCCGATCCAGAAACTGCCGGGCGGAAGTGGAAAAAGTCTCCACATATCGCCGCTGACCTTCCGCGTACAATGTGTCAAAAGCCAGGCTGCTCTTCCCCGAACCACTCAGCCCACAAACCACCGTGAGCGCGCGATGCGGAATCTGCAGAGTGAGGTTCTGCAGGTTGTTGACGCGAACACCTTCAAGACAAATCGCAGCTGACATGAATCCGGCATCGCTGTGTTAAAAAATGGAAGCGGTGGGGAAAGACTAACAGATTTCAGGTGAGCAGCCTAAGCCCACGTCATCTCGCAGGAACTTTTTCAGACTCGAAGCACAGCGGATTCCACGAGCCAGTTGAAATCCCGCGGCCGGATCGAGCCACGAAAACACAGTGTGGCGTGCGGCCGATGTCAATCGGCCGGTGTAACGCTGGCGCGTTTCTGACGTGGTATTGACCGCGCGGGCACGTACCGTCACCGGAGGATTTACATCCCCCGCACGCCTGATCGCGGTGGTACCACGCCAATGTGCCGCAGGGCCGCAAACGCACTGAGCCGCAGGGCGGCAAACGCACTGAGCCGCAGGGCGGCAAACGCGCTGAGCCGCAGGGCGGCAGCCCGCGGGTAAAGAGCCCTGCTACGCGTTGCCAACGCCGCGGGCCGGGGTCACGCACCAGGGTGCGAATCGCAACCGGGGGCTTCCGCCCGCCCGCTCATGATCTCGGCAAAGGCGATGATGACGCACTGAGCCGCAGGGCAGCAGCCCTCGGGTAAAGAATCCTGGTTAC
>JBEAUF010000363.1:0-22152 GCA_041161565.1 Planctomycetota bacterium
GTCGGGTTGGGGGGGAGATGTTTCGGCGGTCGCGATGCGGCTGAACTCAGATCGTAGCGGAGCGGCATTTTGAGCCTGACGGGTACGCCGGTGCAGGTTTCCGCGGTGTTCGGGGGCCGACAGCATGGCGGTCATGGGAGCGTCGGTAGAGTCAGCAGAGCCGCGGATGAACGGCCACGCGGACGATTTGTTCGGGGGGACGACCGCCGCAGAGGTTACGGCTTTCGATCTGCCTGTCGGCCCATCGGAATTGTCGCCATCATTGGGGGCAGTCAGGGCCGGCGGGGGTGGATCTGCAATTCCCTGCGGGTTACCGTTGCCTGCTGTCAGCGGAAATGTGCGAACGGCTGGTTGCGAACCTGATCTTCGGGAGCGAGCATTGGCGTACTCATAGACCGTATCTGTGGTGTTATCAACGATCCACAGGCTGGTACTGACGCCGGAGGGGTCGAGTGTGATGCCGACGGGTGATGTGTTGCGAGTATCAATGGTCCAGTTGCCAAGTGCGGCGCCTGAGGCCGCCTGATAGACGAATACACGATCCACAGTACCTGATTGCGTCACCCAGAGAGTTGTGCTGTCGGCAACAATGTCCTGGGGGGCATTATTGTTCTTATCGAGCGTTACGGATCGAGCGGCATTCTGAGTCCCCGAAATTCGGCTGGCTGCGCCAGTGAAGACAGACGCCTTTTTGGTGCCCGCATCCACGATCCAGACGTCGTTGCCGGCCACCGAGATACCATTGGGAGTTCTGAGCCCTCCGGGAGTCCAGGAACCAAGCAGTGTCATGGCTGCGTTGTAGACGTAGACGGTTTTGTTGCTGTCGATGATCCAGAGTCGTGAACCATCGGGGTTGGACGCAATACCGAGGGCGTTGAGATTATTGGTGGCAGCAGCTGAAGAACTGATGAAGGTGCCTGTGGAGCCGTAGCGGTAGGTTCTGTCCGCTGCGTTGTCGACGACAAAGAACTTCGTGGCTGCCTGGACTGTGAGCACTGCATCGCTGCTGGTGACACTCCCGAACTCGTTGGTAACGGTTACTGCCCAGCGACTGCCGGAGTCCGCGAGTGTTGTGGCGGTGGTTGTGTATGAAGCTGTGGTGGCTCCGAGAATCTCCACACCGTTTCGAGACCATTTGTACGTCAGCACGCCGGTGCCGGTCGCTGAGACGGAAAACGTCACGGGCTGTCCTTCAGTCACTGTTTGATTTGCGGGCTGAGTGACAATTCGAGGTGCATTGGTCTGGCGACTGAAGACTTTGAGTTGTGGGCCGGATGTGGTTTCGCGGGATGAGATGCGGAGACCATCGGCCTGGGTATCCCCGGCGGTGAGGCTGGGGAGTGCCACATCCCAGCGGTGTTCCTGAACAATCAGAAAAGAAGCAAAGCCGTCGGTTTGTGAACGGACAAATTCCGTGACATCGAATTGCCGTTCGGCAGCTGAGGCTCCTGCTGTGATCTGGCCGAGGATGCGGGTTGTGGTGCCCTGCCCCGTGACGACGTTGTTGCCGATCTGGTTGCCGGCTGGAGTGTTTTGCTGCAGGGCCGATGCAAGGCCGCTCCAGGTGGTTGCTTCGTTCCACGCATCATCCTGCAGTCCGTAGAGATGGGCCTGCGCGGTGCCCGTTTGCGCGGCTGCACTGACATTGATGCTCAGCAGTACTCGCTGGAGATTTGCCGGGGTCAGACTGGAAGTGGGGAACTTAAGCAGCGTCACGCGACGACCATCGACTGTGCCGTCGGCACGAACCAGCAGGCTGGTTGCTGTTCCGCCTGGGGTGTTGCGTGAGATCCCGTCGGCAAGCACGGTGTCGGCAGAGGCGCTGATGGTGGCTGTTGACTGGGCCTGCGATGGAATGGAAACGAGCCAGACCGTTTGCGGCGGAAGTGTGCCTGCGGGGACTTTGCCACCAGCTACTGCGGCCACCCGAGTAACTCCGCCACTGAAGTTCTCACTGACTTCCTCGATGATCGCGGCATTTCCGGCAGGCACTCCCAGTGCCGTCACATCGAGGTCCAGCGGGACTGCTGTTGTGCCGTTGTTGGTGACGAAGGCGTAGTAGGTCTTTGATGCAGGATCCCATGTGACAAGAGTCCAGACGTCAGTCCCGGCATCGCTGGTGAAGGCCAGTTGATCGCGGCCAGGTGCGGCTGCTTTGTTGAACAGCCTGTAGACTTCAGCCGCCCTGGTTGCACCTCCGTAGTTGTTCGGTCCGGATGTCCCGTTCCGCACATAGTGTGTGCCATTTTTGGTAACCGGATAGGCTCCGCCGGTACGCTCCGTCTGGGCGAACTTGAATAGGTAAAATTCACGGACGTCCTGTTGAGCGAGTGCGATGCTGTTAACGCCCAGTGCTGCGTAATCGGAGGGGGAATCGAGGGTTTCCGACCGCCCGTCATAGCTGGAAGCGGTGCGGACGTTGTATTCGGTGAGTGCCAGCGGGAGCGGTTCGTTGATGGTATCGGGGGCGAGGAATGTGCGGAGCTCCTGCAGGTCATTGACATAACCGCTGGCGGTACCCGTGTCCCGGGCGTACATGCTGTACTTCTGAAAGTTGTAGACCTGCAGGTTTGACCAGTCGGGATCGGTTGTGCCATCGACTCGAACGTGGCGATTCTGCACGGCCTGCTGACCCCACTCGATGTATTTTGTCGATCCATTCGCGGTGTTGGGGGCGAAGATTCGGGCGGTCAGAGATTTTCCGTATCGGGCATTCACGTCCATCACGGCTGTTTGCAGCGCGTCGGAGGCAATGGACAGCCGCTGCTGCCAGTCGCCCGGGGTCATCCCTGTCCAGTTATTCGGTTCGTTGAACATGGAAAATCGCTGCACCGCATAGCTGTTGCTGAGGTAGAAGCCCTGTGCGTAATAGTGCTGCCAGAGCTCCCACTTGTTGGACCAGTCGGAATCGCCGGCGAGCGGAAATCGGCTGGGACTGGCAGTAATATTGGCCAGTAGTTCGACACCCTGACTGCGGAGCTGACTGAAGGCCGAATCGATGGTGAACCGGTTGGTGTCACCGAGGGCGTTGGCGTAACGATCCCGGAATGCCGGCCAGTTGATGAAGTTGTTGTCCAGCGGCACGGAAGGGTTGGCAGCGTTGGCTCGAAGAGCAGACCGCCGCGCCATGAATGTTGCCTGATCCACCACTCCGTCCCCGGTTCCGGCAATGTCGTCAGATGGCTCGATGTCCGAAGGACTGATGAATGCCCGGGCCGCCCGGACGCCGCTGTAGCTGAACCAGTCTGCCGCATTGGTGCCGGGCATGAAATGCCCAAGATTGTAACCCGTGGCGTCAGGAGTCTTTCCGGTGGCCGCGGACTGAATTGTGACCACTGCGAGCGGGAGTCGGGGTTCGAGTGATTCACAGCCGCTGCATATCGAAGTTGCCTGGCGTCTGCGTCCTTGACGGTTCACGGGTGCATCTCCGAGGTGATGTGGAGTCTCGTCACATCCACATAAGGCCGTGAGGCTGAGCGAATCCGCCAGAAAAATAAGCAGAAAGATAACGCCGCCTGAGGGCCACTGGCGGATGCCTGGGGACGACAGCAGCCATATCAGACGATGCAGAAATCTGCGGGGTGAAGCCACTGCAGTGATTGTTTTGAAACTGAACATTGGAAGACGCGCGAATCCCGCTGTGCTGTGGCCTGTCATGCGACCCGTTGATGCCTGATGAAAAGCGTAGCTGCGTGAGCACCGTGCACGCAACATTGGCCAGCCACAACGAGGCGGGATCGGGAATGCTGAGACCAGGCTGCAGCCGGATGCCGACGCCGAGGCGGTGGACGAGTTTTCGAAACTTCCGCTACACTCCGCACCACCGCATGTCGTCGTCAAACTGACCGCCTGTTCGCTCAAGCACCCTGAAACTCCGGAGTCACCAGCTGTGTCTGATCCGTCTCAATGGATTCCTTATCGAGGTCCCCAGCCCGCTGAATCTCCGCCCGAACTCGTCGTGCCCGCCGTCATACCCGACGACGAACGCGTCTGGGTGCCCGTGGAACCGAATGTCTGGTTTCGACCACTGCTGATGTGCGTTTCCCGCGGTTACTGGTGCAACCTGCTGCGGGTACGAAAATCCGGAGTTCTCTCAAGGCATCGGCATCCGCTCCCGGTGCATGGACTGGTGCTCAAAGGGGAGTGGCGATACCTCGAACACAACTGGGTGGCTCGGGAAGGCAGCTATGTCTACGAAACACCCGGCGAGACGCACACGCTGGTTGTTGATCCCCACGTGGAGGAAATGATCACGTTCTTTCAGGTCAACGGGGCCATGATCTATGTCGATCCTGATGGCAACACCACCGGCTACGACGACGTATTCACTCGAATTGCCAAATGCCGTGCACATTACACCGCTGCCGGGCTTGGAACGGACTTCATTGACCAGTTTATTCGCTGAAGCAGCAGGCGGGGATTATGTCAGCAGCGCAGACGGCAACAGATGGTCCGGTAATCGTCACCGGCGGTACTCGGGGAATTGGCGAGGGCATCGCGCGGCAGCTGGCGTCTGCCGGATATCGAGTGATAGCGGCCGGATTTTCGGAGATTGAGCTGTCGGATTTTCGTCCGCAGCGAGGGATCGAGACGACGCTGCTGGATGTAACCAGTCAGGAGTCGGTGGACCGCCTGTGTTCCAACCTTCCGGTGCTCACAGGACTCGTCAATTGCGCCGGCATTCTGCAGCGTGGCGGCGCGGAATTTGACATTCAGCATTTTCAGCGAACGGTTGACGTGAATCTGACGGGCACCATGCGTATGTGCCTTGCCGCCCGGGAAGCACTCGGGCGCGGAGCCGGCTCAATTGTGAACACGGCCTCCATGCTTTCGTTTTTCGGCTCTCCGTACGTGCCGGCGTATGCGGCGTCCAAAGGCGGTGTTGCCCAGCTCACGAAAAGCCTGGCTGCAGCCTGGGCGTCGCAGGGAATTCGGGTTAATGCTGTTGCGCCCGGCTGGATCGAAACAGAACTGACTCGGCCATTGGTCGATGATCCAGAGCGTTCCACAGCAATTCTTTCGCGCACGCCACAGGGACGCTGGGGCCAGCCGGAGGATGTCGCCGGTGTGGTTCAGTTCCTGCTGTCACCGGCCGCTCGCTTTTTGACGGGCGTGATCCTGCCCGTCGATGGAGGCTACCTGACGGTTTGAAGGTGCAGGGGCGGGCGCGGGAAATGCTTTTTCAAAAAGCCGCGCTGCCCAGGCGGCCCGCGTTTCGCGGACGCGTCAGTCCATCACCATCCAGACTGCCTTGAGGTAGTCCGTTTCGAGGCAGTTGGACCAGACCGGGTGGTCGGGAGCAGCGCCGGATCGGGCGAGGATACGGAAGGAGCGGGGGCCGGAGGCGGTCGGCCCGAAGCCTTCCAGATCTTCACCGGATGAACGAGCTGCGGCAGCCAGCAACTGGATAAATTCGGGTTCCGGGAGCAGCCCGGCGCAGGAACAGCTCAGCAGCAGCCCTCCCGGACGCACCAGTCGCATGGCCAGCCGATTCATGGCGTAATGCTTTCGCGTGCCATCTTCGATCTCGGTCCGTGAACGAATCAGTTTGGGAGGGTCGAGGATAACCACATCAAATTGTCGGCCATTTTTGAGCATTTCACGCATGTAGCTGAAGATGTCCGCCTGCACAAAGCGGATGCGCGCCTGGTTGAGGTTGGCGTTTTCACGGGCAACTTTGAGCGGTTCTTCGTCCAGATCGACGCCGATGACGTCTTCAGCACGGCCAAGCGTTTTGGCCTGCACCGCAAAGCCCCCGGTGTAGCAGCACAAATCCAGCACATGGCGACCGGTACAGAATTCCGCAAGGCGGCGACGATTCTCCCGCTGATCACAAAAGAATCCCGTCTTGTGCCCCCCGGCAAAACGCACGCGAAAACGCGTCCCATATTCGTGGATAATTACGTTGTCCGGGCAGTCGGGGGAAGTCAGGACCGGAGGCTCGGCGCCCTCCTGAGCAAGAAACTGCGGGCTGCCGCGGAGTATCCAGTGGGAGGCTCCGGTGAGTTCGCAGAGCATCTGCAGCAGTCGGGAACCCCGCTGGTACATGGCCAGAGAAAACGCTTCAGCTGACAGGACGCCGTTGAACTCATCAACAACCAGGCCGGAGAGGCCGTCCGATTCCGCGTGAATCAACCGCCGAGCTGTGCCGGTGGCATCAAGGCCCAGCAGTTGGCGACGGAGATCCACGGCTGACTGCAGCTTCCGCCGCCACGCGGATTCGTCAGGAAGCTGCGGACCCTGCCACAAAATTCGCAGAAAGAGCTCACTCCGAGGATTGCAGATGCCGTAGGCGAAAGGCTGGGATTCCCCGGGGGCATATACGGCGGCCAGATCACCCGGACGCACACCCTCCGACGAATCCACCCGCTTACGGTAAATCAGAGGGTGCAGGCTGCGCGATTTCAGACGAACCACCGGTATGGTTTCGGATGGACGCGGTCCGAGTTGTTCCCGCTGACGCAGCATCGGAGCTGACGATTCGGTCGCGGGGGCTTTGGGCTTCATAGATGGTGCCTGGTGGCGGGGCGTTGGGCTGTGTTCTGCGGATCAATCCAGCGAACCACAGTGTCGCAGGCGTGAGGGTGCCTGTCGAGTCCCCTCAATTCCGTCTCGTTTTCAGTCGCTCGGTCTGGCTGACCTTGTTATAAAACCAGCGCCCGACCAGTCCGTTCCCGTCACCTCGGAGATCCTTCGCGATGTCCAGATCCCGTGCCTTCGCCTTCTCGTGTCTTCTCTGGCTGTGCCTCGCCGGATTCTGTGTCCATTCCGCCCGAGGTTCTGACTGGCCGCGCTGGCGCGGGCCCGCCGACAGTGGCAGCACCGAACAGGGGAAATATCCGGAAAAACTCAGTGAGGAATTCCAGGTCTGGAAGGCGGTCCTCCCCGGAAAAGGCTGCTCCACACCGATCGTGGTTAACCAAACCATCTACGTCACCGCACCGGTCGACGGACGCGATGCACTGCTGGCAATTGACTGGTCCGGCAGGCAGCTCTGGCAGGCGGTTTTCGATCAGGAAAACGCGGGACGCCACCGCAACGGGTCCGGCTGCAATGCGTCAGCCGTTGCTGATGGCAAAGGCGTTTTCGTGTACTTCAAAAGCGGCACCCTCGCTGCAGTCGATCCCGATGGCTCAGTTCGCTGGAAAACCAATATCGTGGAACGATTCGGCAACGATACGCTCTACTGGGACCACGGCACTTCACCTGTGCTCACAACCCGCCACGTCATTCTTGCCCGGATGCACAACGGCGAATCGTGGGTAGCCGCGTTTGACAAACAAACCGGTGACCTTGCCTGGAAAACCGCTCGCAACTACCAGACGCCGCAGGAGGGTGACCACGGCTACGCAACACCACTGGTGATTAATCATAACGGCCGTGAAACGATCCTGACCTGGGGCGCTGAGCACCTTACCATGCACGACGCCGAAACCGGCAAACTCGTCTGGTCCTGCGGCAATTTCAACCCCGACGCAGAAAAACTCTGGCCATCAATCTCCACACCAGTCATCGTCGATGATACCGCGGTGATTGCGTTCGGACGCAACGACCGCGGAAAGCCCCGGCTCCACGGCATCAAGCTGGCTGGTACAGGTGATGTCACCGCTTCCGGTCACGCATGGCTCAGAGATGACGTTGGGACCTTTGTTCCCAGCCCGGTTGCTTATCGAGGCCGCGTATATCTCGTACGCGATGGCGGTGAGGTCGAGTGCATCGATCCTGCGTCAGGGCGGTCCGTCTGGCAGCATGCCTTTCCCAAGCATCGCACCAATTATTATGCATCCCCGGTCATCGCAGATGGCAAAATCTACGCTCCTCGCGAAGACGGCGTCGTGTTTGTTGCCGCCATCGCTGATAACGGCCTGCAGGTGCTCTCGGAAAACAACCTGCAGGAACCAATCATCGGTTCACCGGTGCCGGTCAACGGCAGACTGCTGCTCAGAGGCGAGAACCACCTGTTCTGTCTCAGTGCTGAACGTCGGTAACGAACTGCTCTCGCGAGTGCTCCCGTATGCAGACGCTGAAGCACACTTGCAGCGGTTGGCAAAAAATCTCCTGGTCACCTGACATCCCGCCGAGGCAGCCTTTCCGGAACCGATTGGCCGGTTAGGTTCGCAGGGCCCGGCAGGTCTGACGGATCCAGCAGGTCGGACGGCTGAAACGCTCTCAGGTTGTCCGACTTCAGCTGCCACGCATCTTGCGGACCACGAACGATACGGCCCCCACGATCAGAAAGATGCCAAAACCTACAAGACGCCCGATGGACCGACCAGAAACCCGCTTGTACCACGGACATTTCGGGCAGACGTCGCCTTCTTTCACGCCTTCTCCCTCCGCAAATTCGGCGCCGCAGGCAGAGCATTTGTAGACCCACTCAAAACCGCCCATTTCCGGCGGATCTGAACCGCCTGGAGGTCCGGATGCCGGTCCGCCGGGGAAGCCCGGGGCGCCGCTGCCAGGAGGCCCGGCCGGTGGTTGCTGCTGACCGAAAGCCCCGGACCCCGGGCCGCCCGGGCCTGCAGAGAAGCCCACGCCAGGCCCGAACGCCGCAGCACCGGACGATGGCTCCCCGGATCCGCTGGAAGTATCGCCGGGAATCCCGCCGGGACCTGGAAATGCTGGAGGCTGGGGGGCCGAAGGCATGCCTGGCTGCCCGGAAAAGTTGACACCCCCCGCAACGCTCGGACCGCCAGGAAAGCCTGGGCCACCCGTCATCCCCGGGGCACCCGGAACTCCCGGAGCCCCTGGAAATCCGCCGCTGCCCGGAAAGCCTGCACCTGCCGAGCCTGCTCCTGGAAAGCCCGCGCCTGGAAAACTCGGTTCAGAGGTCGAGCCGCCGCCGGGAATTCCGCCGGGAAACCCCGGACCCGGCAGGCTGCCCGGGAGACCGGGCACACCTGGTACACCCGGAAATCCCGGTCCTCCCGGAATTCCGGGAGCGCCTGGAAACTGCCCCGGGAGCCCGGGTTGGCCGGGCAGACCCGGCGGTGCAGCGGGGGCCTGAGACGCGAGTTGCTGGATGAGTTGCTGATCCACCTGGCGAAAACCTGCAATTGGAAAGGTCTGATTTTCTCCGGAGGCCAGTTGCAGGATGACGGTGAGCGTCGTGGCAGAAATGAAGCGCGCTTCCAGCTGTTTTCCGTTGACATCCGTCCAGACCCGCATTTGTTTGGCATCGTCGAGCGAAGGTGGGGCTGCGTCCGGGCTGCCATCGGTTTTTGCGGGTTCTGTCGGCGGATCATCAGGCGGTGTTGCGGGCTGTCCGGGAACGCCGCCGGTGCCCTGATTTTCGAGCTGGACAAGGCGTTGCACGTCATCCTGCTTCGCCATGGAAGTCAGAGTGCTTTTGACGAACGTGCGATCGGATTTGCTGAGCTTCAGGTAGGCGACTTTTTCAATGCGACCGTTGGTGGTGCGAATGACCACCTGGTTGCCTTCGAGCCCCTGAAAATCGCCGCTGAATTTGCGGCCATCGGTGACGCGCCACGTGCGTGCCTGTGCGATTGACACGGTGAGGCACAAAATCACCAGCAGAAGCACGAGTTTTTTGAGCATTGATGGAAGTCCTTTGGTGAGCGTGACCCGCTGGGGCGATGCGTGGCTCAGACAGGTGGTACGTTGAATTTCATCGCCTGCGGGGACTTGTACATCTGCACTGCTCATTTGCATAGTGCAGGAAGGCCGGTATCTCGCGGGAAGTCACTTCTGGCAGTGCGGGCAATAGAAGGTTGAACGCTGTGCCTGAACGATGCGTCGGATCTGTGATTGTCCGCAGCTCGGGCAGACCTCACCTTCGCGGTCATACACGCGATGGTGGTTCTGGAAACTCCCGTCCTGATTAAGGGCATTGCGGTAGGTGCCATCGTTCAGTGTGGAGCCTTCAAAGCGGATGGCTTCGTGAAGCACGTGCTGAACGGCCTCATGGAGACGTTTGATCCGCTGAGGGGAGAGATTGCAGGCGGAGCGTTTGGGGGAAATACCTGCATGGTGCAGGATTTCACTGGCGTAAAGATTCCCGATCCCGGCGGCGACGGTTTGGTCGAGCAGAGCAACTTTGATGGGCCTGCGTGAGTGTGCCAGCCGCGAAGGCCATTCGGCGGGGGTGATGTCGAGCGCATCGGGGCCGAGTCGCTGGCGGAGAGCGGCGAATTCGGCGGGGCTGAGCAGCGACAGCGTGCCGAGACCGCGGCGATCCCAGAACATCATTTGGCTGGCAAGTTCCGGCCGGGATGTCGGATCGAACCGCCAGACAACTCGCAGGTGGTCCCGGGTCGGGGGGGCGGTTACGAGCAGAAGTCCCGTCATGCGTGGTTCAACAACCAGCACGCTGAGATTGTCGAGTTCGAGGATTACGCGTTTGCCGAGCCTTCCGACACGCTGCAGAGTATGCCCGGCGAGCTGTTTAATCGAGTTTCGGTCAGGAAAAATACTGATGGGTTTGCGGTCGCAGGGAGGGAACTCAATAGACTCAATGCGGCGGTTTTCGCAGTGGGGGCGAATTCCGCGGACCATGGTTTCCACTTCGGGGAGTTCGGGCATGTTGTGGACTTCCGAAAGAACAGCTCTGGCCGAAAACCCAATTTTTCTGAAAATCTGCGGAAACACAAACCTTTTCACCCGGGAAATCTCAGACTGCGGCAACTGAATCTGCAGACGTGCCCCAATCACCAAAAAAGACGCAGTTCCTGTGACCACAGCCGCATCGCTCAATCCTCAGGCCCTGTTTCTCCAGCACGAAGGCTGGCTGAGGACGGTCGTGCGCAGTCGGCTGCCGGAAGCGGAAGCTGTGGAAGACGTGATGCAGAACATCGCCCTCGCAATCGTCCGCCAGCGATCGTTGCTGGCGGACGTCAATCGCGTGGGGGCCTGGCTGTACCAGATCGCCATCCGCCAGGTGCTCATGTACCGTCGCACGACTGGTCGGCGCAGGAAATTTCATGATCGACTGCAGCAGCAGACCTCTGAGGTGACGGATGTGGCCGAGCCCCTGCAGGCACTGCTGAAGCTGGAAGCAAAAGAGCTCGTCCAGCGGGCACTGGCGCAACTGAGCGACATTGATCGCCAGGTACTGATGCTCAAGTACTCCGAAGGCTGGAGCTACAGATGCATAGCGGAGCATCTGGGGGTTAGGGAGGACACCATTGAATATCGGCTGTCGCGGGCCCGAAATCACCTGCGCAGACAGCTGCGGACGTTTGCCGAAGAAAGTGCCGGAACATGACTCGCAATTCCTCTATGGAACTCCTCATTCAACGCTGTGTTGACGACGAACTTTCCGCTGCCGAAACTCGGCAACTGCTGCGACAGCTCGATTCCATCAATGGCGGCTGGAAGTGTCTCGCCTGCGGACTGCTCGAAGATCGCCAGCTGCGGCAGGTCCTCGGCCCCGCAGAATTCCCCGCGAGTATCTCTGCACCAGCCTCCGATTTGCCAACGCTCCGCGATCCCCGCATTCACACGCACGCTTCAGTGTCCCGCGGTGGCAAAGGAATGCCGGCTCCCGCATATCCCACTTCCCCGCAGCTTCCGGCTGCTCGCCTGAGACACTGGTGGAATCACCCCGTTACTTCGCTCTCGCTCTGTGCTGCCATCGCATTCGTTGGCGGAATGCTCGTGTCCGGCGACGCCGATCAGCGTCTTGCCGGTTCGGGCGGTACTGCCGAAACTGCCGCGGCAATTGCCAGCAAACCGGCGTTCAGCGTGCAACTTCCGGGCGGCAAAGGGTCCGATCGGATTCCGGTTTACGAAGACATCGACGAATTGCGACGATCGTCAGAAAACCACCCATTCCTGCAAAACTCCGGCAGCCAGGGACCCTTGCGAGTACTGCTTATGCAGGCGGCCGATGGCCGAACAATTGCCGTTCCCATCGATGATTCCCGACTTCAAAGCATTCAGTGAAATTCACCTGAAAACAGCTCTGAGCCAGTCTTGTCGGCAGCGTCGTCCACTGCTGTACCACACCCCAAGTTGGGTCCCCTGAAACAGGAAACCTGAACCATGAAACGCATTCAGACACGCACGGCGGCAGGTCTGCTGCTGCCCTTCTCTTCTTCGCTGGTGTTCGCTGCGGCAATCGCTGCGGATGAGCCCGCAAAATCTCAGCCCCAGCCCCCTGCTGCTGCTGATTCGCAGCAGGCCGGCAGACCGGAGTCGAGCAGGCAGGAACAGCGGGTTGAAGTGCGCGTTGAGTCCCGCAGCAGCCAGTCTGGCGATGGTGACCCCGAAGTAAAAACAGAGGGTCGCATCATTGTGATTGGTCCGGACGGTGTGAAGACGGAATACGACCTCAACGCCCCCGAAGGTCGAGCACTCATCCTGCAGATGGATGGCGGCTCCGACGCCCTGAAAGTGCTGGAAGGTCAGGCCCCCAAAGCTGGCAAAAAGGGATCGGATGCGGCCCCTGCGAGCGAGCGTGTGATGATCGGCGTGGCCTGTGAAGAAGCCCCGCAACTGCTCCGGAAACACCTCAAGCTAGACAAAGCCGGCCTCGTGGTGCTTTCGGTCACCGAAAAGTCACCGGCAGCTGAAGCGAAAATCGAACCCGATGACGTCCTTATCAGTCTCAACGACCGCCAGCTCCAGACAATTGAACAGTTGATGGAAGTCGTATCCGGTCTGGAAGGCCAGCCGGCGCGACTGCAGATCATTCGTAATGGCTCACCCATGGAACTCTCCGTCACCCCCCGCAGGATGCCTGTTCCGGAACTGCCGCCGGTCGCCCTGAACGGGGACTTCGGTGAGGGCGGAATCATTCGCCTGCCCGGCTTTGACCAGCGGCTCAATCGCATCTTCCCGGGTGTGATCATCGACGAACAATTCCCGGCCGATCAGGCTGCGATGGAGCGTATGCTGAAGAAGCTTGGCAGCCTCGCTGGCGAAGAATTGGGGCGAGGTTCCGAAACGCCCCCGGCGACTCCTGAAAAGCAGGCCGAGGTCCAGCAGCAGCTACAACTGCTCCGAGAAGAACTTCAGCAGCTTCGCATGGACCTGCAGAGCGAAAAGAAAGAGTAAACTCAGGCCAGCCATTTGCATGGCCGTCAGCATCGGCAGTCCGCAACACTACGCAGGTACACGGAACGCTACCCGAGTCCTCTCCGCTGCGGACGTCGCCTTCACCGGCTGCGTTTTTAAACCGAACCCCCGAGTTATTCCGGGGGTTCGCTGCTTCTATGCCGCCCCAGTTCCTCCCGCCTGCCGGTTTGCAGCCTGCAGTCGGTACCCCCACAGCAGCGATTACCCGTTGATTTGTCCGCAGTCGCGGCCGCAGCTGCAGACTGCCGCTGGACAGACGTCTTACTCGAATTGGGGGCAGCCTGTGAAGCAACTGCGCAGACTCACTGCACCCTTCCCACCAGGCAACGCACGCTGCGGGATTCGAGCCGTCATGCGGCGTTGAGCGGAGTTCTGCGGTTCCGTAGCCGGATTGACGGCGCGCGGCGAAAACTTGACCATCGATGGCGGATGCGAAATACTGATCCGCGGTGACTCTTCCATGGGGGTGCTCGTGACTTCCGGGGGCTTCGCTACCGAAGCAACAGGCGACAGGAAATCATCGCTATGAAACGCCGCACCATCCTGCTCGCCGCCCTGCTGCTTTTCGCGATGGCCATGCTCTGGTCACGAACAAGGGCCGCAATCTCAGACGAATTGCCGCCACGTCACTCCCGGCAGAAATTTGCCACTTCCCAGGGCGACCGTGAATATGTGATTCACATACCAGCCTCCTGTGACAAATTGAAGCCGACTCCGCTGGTCATCATGCTGCACGGATTTGGCGGTACCGGACTGACTGCCGCGCGGGAAACAGGTTGGTCTGCCAAAGCCGAACGCGAATCCTTCATTGTCGCCTATCCCGAGGCAACTCGTCCGGACAAATCCAGCCCCCCGCATTTTCGCAGAAATCCGCAGGCATGGAACGATGGCTCCGGTCGCTTCCATGCGGCTGCACAGAATATCGATGACGTGGCATTCATCGACGCAATGATCAACAGCATTGAATCAGGCTTCGCGATCGACCCCAATCGCATTTTTGTCACCGGGTTCTCCAACGGCGCTTCCATGACCTTTCGCGTGGGAGCAGAACTTTCCCATCGAATCGCTGCCATCGCTCCTGTGGCAGGCACCTGCTGGTTGGAACAGCCTGAGCCATCGCACCTCGTTTCGCTGTGCTACATCACCGGAACCGCAGATTCGCTGAATCCCCTCGATGGTGGCTATCCGAAACTCGCCTTCGGCGGACGGGAGCAGGGTGGTAGACCAAAACCAGCTGTGCAGGTCTTCATCGATCAGTGGGTCAGGGCATTGCGTCTCCCCGAAAAACCACACCGCGAAGAAACTCTGAACGGCCTGCAAAAACGCGTCTACCGTCATGGCTCGCAGCAGCCGGAGATCGTGTTCATCACGGTTGCAGGACATGGCCATCACTGGCCAGGTGGCGAAAGGCAACTCCCCGAGTTCCTCCTTGGAAAGTCCGGCAGTCAGCTCAATGCAACGGACATTATTTGGGATTTCTTCAAATCACACCCACGCACTGCGGTGTCACCCGAATGATCTGAACACGATTCATTTGGGGTTCTTCGTGGATTTTTGTTGGTTGTGTCTGAATGCCGCGCAGTTGATCTCACGTTGTCCGGACAGTAGGTCTTTGAGGATGACACTGACGGTCTCGGGGTTGATGTGGCCGATGCCGGCGCAGGGAGCAGGCGAACGCAAAGCGTCCTGAAGAATGCGAAAGAACTCATTTCAGGCAGCTCAGATTGACAATCGAGCGAGCAAGGTTGAGCCCCGCCTCGTTCTCGCAGAACCCTGTGTGGATCTCCATCGATGAACCTTTGGTGCAATCGTCAGACGCAACCAGGAGCTTGAACTGTTGTTGGAGCTTGAAAACGGACAAATGCAGACAACGGTACGTCCGGCCTTTCTGGGGCCGATCCTGGATGCGGCACCGACACACTCACAGCATACGTACAGGATGGGGAAACCGTGGATGCGTTTAATGCTTTGACAGCACCACGTGATCACGCGGGTTGGTTACGGGGGCAACTTCAGGTGGCACAGGGATCAGCCAGTCTTCACGGTGCCCGGGCCTCCTGCGGCATGCCGCACGCTGTCATCCCACTACTGGTCCTGGTGCTGCACGAAGTTACGGACGACTCTCGTTGCTTCCTTGATGCTGGGCCCCGTGGAGAAAAAATTTCACGGCTGCTGATGGCACAACGGAAGCCTTCAGACATTTCTTGATTGCGCTGACGACGCTGTCTCGGTGAACGGCAGCCTGTTCCATATCCGGGCAATTGACCGTTTACCGTGTCTGGTCGCCGAGCTACTCCTGTCTGGTCTCGCCAAACTCCAGTCCGATGCCGAGTTGCGGACACAGCAATCGCCCGGTCATCTCGCTCATCTCCGGCAACGATTTCCCGACCCGGTGGTGTGCACCTGAGACGGCAGTGGCAGACTTGCGCCGTGTAGTGCAGCTTGGTAACATTAACGACACAGATGGCGGAACCTCCACGTTTCAGACAGGGCACTCAGGATGACCAGACAGCCACGCATGCTTGCCGCGATCCTGTTCGCGTCGTTTTTTCCTGCCACATCGTTCTGTCAAAGTGTCCTTCCACCGCAGACCGAAAAGGCTGGGCCGCCTCGTTTTGCCGTCACTGTGACCGGCAGATGTGGTTTCATCGATCGTGATGGCAGCATTGTGATCAAGCCTGTTTTTGAACAGGTTTACCCGTTCACCGAAGGACTGGCGGCCGTTCAGCAGCAGGGATTGTGGGGATTCATTGACACAGAAGGGCGGATGGTTATTGAGCCGCGTTTTATTATGGTGGGCATGTTTTCGGACGACCGCGCTTTGTTTCGAGACAAGAAGTTTACCGATCCGTGGGGCTACATCGACAGGTCGGGCAAGGTGGTCATAGCGCCACAGTTCGACTGTGCTCAAGATTTCAAAAAGGGAATAGCAAAAGTCGGTTTCCAGACTCTTGCGAGCAAACTGCAAAGCTCGATCGCCGACGTGGGTATTACGTGCAGTGACCGGTTTATCGATCGGAACGGCAAGTTTGTGCCGGAACCTTCCCCGCTGCACTACGCGTCCGGCGATCCGAAAGAACTTATCCCCTTCGACAAAGACGACCTGTCGGGCTATCTCAACGCGAAGGGAGAGATCGTGATTAAGCCGCAGTTCCGGTCCGCCGCCGCATTCTCGGACGGACTGGCCTGCGTCAGCAGGGAGGGCTTATTTGGGTACATCAACACGAAGGGCGAGTGGGTCATCTCCCCGCAGTTTGAGTACGCCAACGACTTCTCTGAAGGGCTCGCAGGAGTGTCACTCGGCTCAGCTGGCTGGGGCTTTATCGATCGCACCGGAAAACAGGTGATTCCTGCAAGGTTCGCGTGGGTGTCCAACGGCTTCCGCCACGGACTTGCGGAAGTCGTTGTCAATGGGGAGACCGGATATATCAACACTCAGGGCGATTGGGTTTGGAAGCCGAGCAAATAGCACGAATCCGTTTGCTCCGCGTTTGCATCCCGTGTTATCCCGACACAATCAGGCAGAATCTGCATGCTCTGCGTCACAACGGACTGCGGTCGTCCATTACAATTACGATGGGGTCGACCAGACGACCCAGCAGCGCGAACCTCCGCCCGCAGGTTGATTACGTCAGCTCCAGCCCCTGCAGCGGGCCGGTCGATGTGCCAAAGGACCGGTCTTCGAAACCGAGTTGGTTCAGTACGCTCACATACAGATTGCTCAGCGGTACTGTGCCAGGAGCGAAGGTCAGGTGCTGGTCGTGCCGGAATCGACCGCCGGCAAGCAGCACCGGGAGGTCTTTGTTGCTGTGGCTGTTGCCGCTGCCAAGATTCGATGTCACAAGGATTGTGGTGCGATCGAGCAGGGTTGTATCGCCCTCCCTCGTGTTCTGCAGATTACTGAGCAGCGTTTTCAACTCGTCGAAGAATACGCGTTCAACTCGCCTGAGCTGGGCGATGTTCCTTTCGTCCTGACCGTGATGGGAAAGGTTGTGATAGCCCCCGGTCACGCCTGGAACAGCGACAGAATCCTGCCGGAAGTAACCAAATGTGATGACGCGGGTGCTGTCGGTTCTGAAGGCCAGGTGGGTCAGGTCGCAGACGCCGCGCAGATTCGTGATGATCTCGTCCGGGGCGAAAGCTGCGGGTGGTTTTGAGTTGACAATAGGTTTCGGCTGATTCATCCATTCTTCCGACTTCACCAGACGCTTCTCGGTCGCACGCACCGACTCAAAGTATTCCTCAAGCTTATCCCGATCGCGTCTGGAAAGCCGAGGCTGCATTTGACGAGCTTCACCCAGCACGTGGTCGAGAATGCTCCTGCCCCGGCCGATCTCGCTGAGGACTTTGGTGCGGTTGGACGCGCCCTCTTCGGTAAAGAGTCTGGCGAAGGCGTCGGCAACGCTCTTCTCCGGCGGTACCATACTGCCGCCGTCGGTCCAGCCAAAGTCATTGGCCCCGGCACTGAGGGCAAGTGAGTCGAATCGTGTGTGCTGGCCGAGCGAAGTGGCAACATACTGGTCGAGTGAACGACGGTTCCGCTCAGCTGACGGCACGCCGGTGAAAATGCGAGGCTGAGCAGCATGACCACCGCTGACACCGGGATGTTCGAGCCCGGAGATGATCGTGAGGCGATCTCGGAGAGCAGCCAGCGGCGCCAGATATTCGGTGAGCTCGTAGCCGGGGCCCGATTGCTTCGGAACAAACGAGTCACGGTAAATGCCCAGCGGCAGGCAGATCAGGAGCAGCCGTCGCGGTTCCCTGCCGACCTCCGCGGCATGAGCAATTCCACCGAGTGATTCGAGCCAGGGAAGACACACGGCCACACCTGCTCCACACAACAAGCTGCGGCGAGTGGCAAGTGCGGGCTGAGGATTCATGAGTGAGTCTCGGTTGGCCTACGGGCCTGTAAAAACGGAGCTGGAGATGATGTCGAGAACGAGCGATTTCATACCGCTTCGTTTTTCGTGAACGTGGGTGGCGATGTCCCGGAGTGGCTGGCGGTCGGCGAATCCCGGCGGACGGCCGAGAGCGAATGTGGCGAGTTGGTGCGTCAGGTTTTGTGTGACGAGGTCCTCACGCTTCTTCAACAGCTCGCGAAACTCCTGGAAACCGCTGAAATTGCCCATACCCGCCCATTCATCGGCGGACTCCACAGGTGGGCCTGCGGAGAGTTTGGCAGGGGAGCCTCGCCTGGCTTCAACGAGGGTTCGGTAATTTGTTCTCCAGCCACCGATTACATCGAAGTTCTCCAGCGCGAAGCCAGGCGGGTCGATCTTACTGTGGCACGAGGCACAACTGGCAATTTCTCTGTGTTTCGCGAGCTGCTGTTTGATGGTCGTGGCGCCGCGAATGTCCGGTTCGATGGATGGCACGTCCGGTGGTGGCGGCGGTGCTGGTGTGCCGAGGAGCTTTTCGAGTATCCACGTGCCGCGAGCGACAGGTGATGTGACAGTTCCATTCGATGTGATCGCGTGAATGCTGGCGTGTGTGAGCAGGCCCCCGCGCACCGTCTGCGACTTGTCCAGACTCACCCGGCGAAAATCCGGCCCGACCACTCCATCAATGCCATAGTGCTGCGACAGACGCTCGTTGAGCATGGTCCAGTCCGAGTCGATGAGATTCGCAAGCGGCAGATCTCGTTGAAACATCTCCGCGATGAAGTGCTCTGTTTCTCCCCGCATTGCAGCTTCGAGCTCCTCGTCGTATTCGGGGTAGAGATCAGCGTTCGCCTTCATCACGCCAACCTCGCGTATACGCAGCCACTGGCCTGCGAAATCCGTCACAAAACGTGCGGAACGCCTGTCCGCCAGCATTCGCTCGGCCTGTAGACGACGGGTCGTGTCATCAAGCAGGCTGCCATCCGCAGCGGCTGTCAGCAGCTCGTCATCCGGCGCCGAACGCCACAGGAAGCTGGACATCCGTGACGCAAGGGCAAACGCATCAGGACCGTTTGGGGGCTCTTCGTGGTAGAGAAATCGCGGTGAGACAAGCATCGCGGCCAACATGCCCCGCAGGGCCTCGTCGGGCTTCATTGTCTTCAAAAAGTTTTCAAAAAGGGTCCGGTATTTCTGGACAGTGATATCGTCCACGGGTCTGCGAAAGAGCTTTGGAGCAAGCCGTGCGGCGATGGCAGCTGCTTTCTCCGGCGTTGGCTGCCTCGGATCGATATCGCCAAACAACGTGTGATGCCCCTTTGGTGGCCAGCTGTCATAGATCGGCCCTTCAATGCTGAAGGAACGGATCGCTATGAAAGGTCCCGGTTGGTCAATCATCGAACGGCCCTGACTGTGAGGTGCCCCGTCCATGATCGTGAATTGCACGCGGTCACCGGGTTCAAGGAAGTAGCTCACTTCGACTTCCCGCGGCTGATCGTCTGTAAAGGAGAATACCGTCTCGGCTTTCGGGAGTAGTCCGGGAATGGGGCGTCCAGCACTGAACCTCAGCCGGACTGGCCTGCCATTGTTTCTGAGCGCGTATGCCACCGCCTTGATGCGGTACCAGCCAGGGCGGCTGAGAGTGAAATGCCTGTGACTTTGCGGTTGCCCGCTGAAGTACTGCTGCACGGTCATGACCGCGTCCAGGTGCGGACCGTCGGCAGGCTTCGGCGGCCGCAGCTCCCCGTTCTCCAACACCGGAAAACGATATCCCCAGGCATCAGGTTCGGCAGCTGCTGACTCCTCAGCCTTGCGCGTGTTCGCCTGCTCCTGCGGAGTCAGACTGTCGAACCTGGCCAGTCGCGTGGCCAGGTTTTTTCTCGCAGCATCAATCGCCATGCGATTCTCGTCGTGCAGCGTGAAGGTTCTGCTCTTCGTCTCCGGTCGTGTGGCAGGTGCAATTGCGCGGGCGAGGATGAAATCGGCGGCCTGCAGATATTCCTGCATCTGGGCGGATGAGAGCATCAGCGCTGCGCCATTGTTATCAAAGCCGTGCTCCCGCAGATCCTCCGGAAAACCCGCAGCGAAGTCGCCGTGCACGTCGAACAGATCGGCAACTGTGTTTACATATTCCACGCGGTTCAGGCGACGCAACACCACCTCGCCCCCGGTCCCTCTGAATTCAGCCGCCGCTCGCAACAGTTCGGCCTGAATCCAGGTTGTGGCAAGCTCCACTTCGGCGGCATCAGGCTGCCTTGCGTCCCGCGGCGGCATCTCGCCGAGTTGCAGGTTATCGAGCACAAGCTGCCAGTTCTCTGCGTCGGCAGCGTTGGCGGAAATCCTGAGTGCATCCACACGAAAGTCACCCTCCGGCTGACTTGTTCCATGACAATCGATGCAGTAGGAACGGAAAAATGCGGTGACAGCAGGAGGCACGGCGGTGTCATCATCAGCAACTGCCACCACTGACCACATCAGCAGCACAATTACGGCGACGTGCGTACGGCCGCAGATAATGTATCTGACCCGGTTGGGAATCATTCTGAGCCCTGGTGACGCAATCTGCTGCGGAGCTTTCAATTTCACGCCAACACACCTTACCAGCAGCCCACTGGTTATTTCAACGGCTTTCCGGCTGCTTCGGATTCGGCGATGGCCCTTTTTAGCTCTTCGGCGGCTTCGCCCGTAGCGACACGGGCAATCCGGCCTGCAACAAATTTGTGTCGCTTTACGATCTCGGCGGGCGAGAGCGTGGTAAACATCGCGTCAGGGTGATCCGCTCGCACACGGTCCAGGTCGGCCGCATTCACCAGACTCATGGAGAGATCAAGTGTCCTCAGCCGGCCGCGCAGAGACGCAAGATGACGGAATCCCCGTTCGTAAGTGACGAACGACTCGTGAAAGCCGATATGTTCCACCTTCGGCATCTTCGCAATGGAAGCCAAAGCCGTCTCCGACACGGTGCCCATCTCGGAGATTGAAAAAGCCTCCAGTGAGGGATGGCCCTCGAAAAACTTCACGCCCGCATCGGTAATCTGCGAATGCAACCCAACGAATGACCTGAGCCCCCTGATTCCGGCGGCCTGCTGCATGCCCGCGTCAGTCATGCCGAGCGTTAAGCGGATTTCGAGCAGTTTGGAGTCCGCGAGCGCATCAAAACCCTGTCCGCTGTAGAGTCCGGACAGCGGATGATTGCGAACAAATCCGTTGTGATCGATGCGGATCAGACGCAGTTCCGGCATACCCTTCAAAGCACGCAGACTGTCGTCTCGCAGCCAGGGGCCGTTGCCCGAGATTGCAAACACGTGACCGCTGGTGTCGTAAATGCAACTGAAACGGAGTCCCTTGTTTTCGGTGCCGCGAAGTCCCCATGACTTCAATGTCGAAGTGTCGATGCCCCATTCCCGCAGGCGTGTCAGCAGGGATTTCGTCGCCCAGCCGGGGACTTCGGCTGCCTCTACCGCGTGACCCTCCACCGCGATGATCTGCGACACTATCCGGGCCTCGGATGGATGCAGGGGAATTTCCACGGCCTGCAGCGTCCGCTGCAGGCCGAGGATCACAATGAATGCGGACCACAGGTGATTACTCATGGATGGCCGCCAAAATATCGAGTTTCATTGAGGAGTGCGTACGCCGTGTACGTCAAGGATTGACAATTTTCGAGTTCGAAATTGGCCACGCTTCGAAACAGCCTGTTCGTAACAGCGGAACACGCACTGATCCTGCCACCAATTCGCGAACGGGCACAATCGTGCATGGCCGGCACAACAGGAATAAAGCAGGCTGGTACCGTTCAACACCCATCCGTTGCCTGCAGCGAGTTTGAATACCCCGGTACACAATAAGTGCCTGACTGGAGCCGTCGCACAAATTGCTGCACCTGTACTCGCTGCTGATCAACTTCTGCCACGTGTAACGGAAAACACCAGCAATAACTGATGATTTCAAATTAATATCATGACGAAGGCCGCCGACGGCGAAAAGCTATTCGCTGGGTATTGTCCGGATGGCCTGGAACAGAAATCGGCCTTGCCAGGCAATAAAAAAGGACTGGAAGCACGCCAGTCCTCAGATCGCAGCGGCATCCAATGTGTTATCTTCAACCCATCTGCAGCGAAGCAACCAGAGCCAACGCCTTCTGTGCCTCGGCAACGTCGCCGCCGACTGCTTTCAGCAGATCGCGTGCAGATTGCAGCGTGGCCACAAGATTGAGCGCCGGGGCGGCGACGTTGCC
>JBEAUF010000389.1:0-2757 GCA_041161565.1 Planctomycetota bacterium
GTTGTGGCTGGCAGGCTCAGACGCGGGCTCTGCGGCATCGCAGGGCGCGAATGCCGGAATCAGGGAGTTTTGTCTGGAGTTGCCGGAGGATGGATTCCTGATGGTAGCTGTGGATTTCCTGGAGTGCAGCGCTGTTGGTGACGGCCACTTCGAGTGTACCGTCGCGGATTTTGATAACGCGGCAGTGACGGGCGAGTTCCGGGCCGACGGCTTGTTTCAGGGCATCATCGAGCAGATCGGTGGCGGAGCGTTCGAGCAGTCCGCGGGAGCGGATGAGGCGTTGAACGGCGTTACCGATGGAACCGGGCAGCCGGGAAATGTCGTCGGGGTAACCTTGCAAGTCGGGCCTTTGGTGTGTTGGTTGGTGGTGATGGGGAGCAGCGGTTCCTGTTGTCGGCGGGTTGGGGGGCGCGGGGCGATGTTCAGCGGTTCTGGGTGAGCGGCATGACGACGTAGGTGTAGGAATCTTCCACTCGAAAGACAGCGGCGGTGTCGGCATCCGTGAGTTGCAGGTCGATGGTGGATTCGGGTGAGAGGACGCGGAGGAATTCGGAGACGAATTTGGGGTCGAAGGTGATACGGAGTTCGGGGTGGGGGAATTCGATGGGCATGCTGATTTGAGAATCCCCGACGCTGCCTGCCTGGCTGCTGAGCGTCAGGTGGGAGTCGCCGAAGCAGAAGTCGACGCCGCGGCTGTCTTCGTCGGTGACGATTTGTGACTGGCGAACGGCGGAGAAGAACGGGCCGACGGGGATGGGAATGGAGTATTCGCCGTTGGCGGGAATGACATCGCGGTAGCGTGGGAAGCGTCCTTCGACGAGTCGGCTGGTGACGGTGCAGTTTCCGGAACGCATGACGACGTCGCTGTCGTGGACAGCGATTTCGACGAATTCTGCGGAGGGATCGATGGAGCGTTCGAGGAGGGACATGGCTTTGGTGGGGACGACGGTGGTGCGTGTCGGGATGTTGGGATTGCCGTGGGGTTCACAGGCGGCGGTGGCGACGGCGAGTCTGCGGCTGTCGGTAGCGGCGAGCGTCACAGTGCCGGGGGCGAATTCAAGGAGCAGGCCGCCGAGGGCGTAGCGGGTGCTTTCGGTATCGGTGGCGAAGGATGTGCGGCGGATCATGGTGCGGAAGACGGCCGCGGGGATGCGGAAAAAGTCCCATTCGGTAAAGGCGGGAACGGGGGGAAATTCGGCCGGGTCTTCGGATGTGAGACGGAATTTGGCGGAATTGGTGCGGAGGAGGATGTTGCGGTCTTCGATTTCGAGCGTGAAGGTTTCGTCCTGGAGTTCCCGGAGGATACTGGAGAGGCGGCCGGTGGGGAGCAGGGCTTCGCCGTCGGAGGCGGTGCTGACGCCGTTGACGAGGCAGCGGATGCCCATTTCCTGGTCTGTGCCGATGAGTTGTACGCTGTTGGCGGAAACTGACAGGAGGACGTTTTTGAGCACGTCCCGGGGTGTCCGCGAGGGCACGGCCGAGGCCGCCAGGGAGAAGGCAGCAGAGAACATGGCGCGGTTACACGTGAGGTGCATTCGAGGTCCTGTCTGAGAGCGGAAAAAGACGGATGCCTGGGCGGTTGCACGGCCACCCTGAACAATGGCTGGATGTTAGCAGAAAGCCTTCGCGGGGAAAACCGTAGGATGCCACTGGCGGGGATTGGCAGCGTTAGTCGAGGTCGCGGAAGGGCAGGGTTGGCCCGCTGCGTTCCGCAAGGCCTTCCTTGAAGTGCCGGCGACACACCGAAACGTAGCTTTCATTGCCTCCGATTCGAATCTGTTCGCCGGACCGAATGGGGCGTCCGTGGTCATCAATTCGCAGCACCATTGTGGCCTTTCGCCCGCAGTGACAGATGGTCTTGATCTCAGACAGCACATCGGCCCACGCCAGCAGGTGCTGGCTGCCTTCAAACAGGTTCCCCTGGAAGTCCGTGCGCAGACCGTAGCACAACACCGGCACATTTAACCCGTCAGCCACCTCGCCGAGGTCATAGACCTGACGACGCGTGAGGAACTGGGCTTCGTCCACAAACACGCAGGAAACGGGACTGATGTTGAGCTGTCGGCGGATCAGTGCGAGCAGTGGTTCGGCGGGAGTGAAGGTGGTGGCCGGGGCCGAGAGGCCGATGCGGGAGGCGATGCAGCCCTGCCCGTCGCGGGTATTGAGTTCGGGGGTGAGCAGAAGCGGGTGCAGGCCGCGTTCCTGGTAATTCCAGGCCGCCTGGAGCAGACTTGTGGATTTGCCCGCATTCATGGAGCTGTAGTAAAAATACAGCTTTGCCACCTCAGGGCTCCTGTGAAAATTCGCCGTGCAGCGTGAGCACCAGCCGGCGACGGCCGCCGTGATTGCGGTGTTCACACAGGCAGATCCCCTGCCAGGTGCCCGTGCTGAGCTGTCCGCGGGAGACCGGAATTGAGAGCGAGGGCCCCGTGAGAGCCGCCTTGACGTGGGCCGGCATATCGTCGGGACCTTCGCAGGTGTGCACCCACGGCCAGTGTTCCGGGGCGAGTCGATCAAAGGCCATGGACAGATCCCGACAGACGTCGGGGTCCGCGTTTTCCTGGAGCGTCAGCGATGCGGACGTGTGGCGGATGAAAATGTGCAGCAAACCCGTCATGCAGGCAGACAATTCGGGAATGGCCTGCAACACGTGCCGCGTGATCAGGTGAAACCCGCGAGGAAATTCCGGCAGCAACAGTTCCGTCTGGATCCAGCGAGTCACGAGCACGCCCGGGGAAGAGGGGGGGGGAGTAGGGG
>JBEAUF010000396.1:0-4120 GCA_041161565.1 Planctomycetota bacterium
CTGGCTGTCGTGGGTGCCTGACCGGGAGGCCTAACGCGTCCAGAGCACCGAATCCAAGCACGAACGACACGGCCGCCGCGATGAGCCGCAGGGCGGCAACCCGCCATGAGCCGCAGGGCGGAAGCCGCCATGAGCCGCAGGGCGGAAGCCGCCATGAGCCGCAGGGCGGAAGCCCGCGGGTAAAGAACCCTGCCAACAGTATGCCAACGCCGCAGGCAGGGGCGCGCACCAGGGTGCGAAACGCAACCGGGGGCTGCCGCCCACCCGCTCAGGACGAAGCAGGGGCACGCACCAGGGTGCGAATCGCAACCGGGGGCTGCCGCCCGACCGCTCAGGACGAAGCAGGGCCGCGCACCAGGGTGCGAATCGCAACCGGGGGCTGCCGCCCGTCCGCTCAGGACGAAGCAGGGGCGCGCACCAGGGTGCGAATCGCAACCGGGGGCTGCCGCCCGCCCGCTCAGGACGAGGCAGGGGCGCGCACCAGGGTGCGAATCGCAACCGGGGGCTGCCGCCCGTCCGCTCAGGACGAGGCAGGGGCGCGCACCAGGGTGCGAAACGCAACCGGGGGCTGCCGCCCGCCCGCTCAGGACGAGGCAGGGGCGCGCACCAGGGTGCGAAACGCAACCGGGGGCTTCCGCCCGACCGCTCAGGACGAAGCAGGGGCGCGCACCAGGGTGCGAATCGCAACCGGGGGCTGCCGCCCGTCCGCTCAGGACGAGGCACAAACGCAAAGAGCAGCGTGTTGAATCACTGGGCAATTTTTCCCAAAATCGGTCTTTTTCGCTCGAAATTCGCCTCCAGCTTTGCAGAAAACCGACGTCGCACCGGTTTTCCGCTGTCACTAAACTTCCAACTCGCGAAAAATACCCGCTGGCGCGCGATCCGCGCGTCAGCCACCCATCACCCGGAACTTCCCATGCGCAGCGAATCTGAAGTCCTCTTCGAAGACAACCCGTTTTCCATCCCCGTCGCCGACCGCGTCCGCCGTCTGCCCCCGTATCTGTTCGGCACGATCAACAAACGCAAATACCAGCTCCGCGTGGCCGGAGTGGACGTGATTGACCTGGGCATGGGCAACCCCACCGACCCGCCCGATCCGCAGATCGTCCAGAAGATCGAAGAATCGCTCGCCGACCCCCGCAACCACCGCTACTCCGTTTCCAACGGCATTGGCAATCTCCGCAAGGAAGTTGCCGCGCGATACATGAAACGCTACGGCGTGCGACTGGATGCCAACGACGAAGTGCTCGCCTGCCTCGGATCGAAGGAAGGCTTCAGCCACATGTGTCTGGCCATGATGGGCCCCGGCGATACTGCCATCGTCCCCGCTCCCTCCTTCCCCATCCACGTCTACTCCGTAATGCTCGCCAGCGGCAACGTGATCGCACTCGACGTCCGCGACCCCGAAAAATTTCTCCGCAATATCGCCTACACCTGCGAACATCTCGTCCCCAAACCCAAACTCGTGGTTGTCAACTTCCCCCACAACCCGTCTTCCACCGTCGTCGAACAGGACTTCTTCGTCGAACTGGTGCGGCTGGCGAAGAAACATTCGTTCCTCGTGATCAGCGACTTCGCCTACGCCGACGTTTGCTTCGACGGTTACAAAGCCCCCAGCTTCCTCTCCACCCCCGGTGCCCTCGATGTGGGCGTCGAACTCACATCGATGAGCAAAAGCTACAGCATGGCTGGCTGGCGCATCGGTTTCTGCTGCGGCAACCGGGAAATGGTGCGTGCTCTGGCCACCATCAAGGGCTACTACGACTACGGCATCTTCCAGCCGATTCAGATTGCCGCCATCGTCGCCATGCGGCACTGTGATCATGCCATCGATCAGATGGCCACCGAATATCAGCTCCGCCGCGACGCACTCTGCGATGGACTCCGCCGCATCGGCTGGAATCCCATCGTCCCCAAAGCCGGCATGTTCGTCTGGACCGAAATCCCCGAACCGTGGCGCAAAATGGGCTCCATCGAATTCGCCATGAAACTGCTCAACGAAGGCGGAGTGGCCGTCAGCCCCGGTCGCGGCTTTGGTCCTGAAGGCGAAGGCTACCTGCGACTGGCAATCGTCGAAAACAGCAAACGTCTGCGTCAGGCCGTTCGCCAGATCGACAAATGCCTCGAAACCGAATCCGCGGCATCTGCTTAATCCGCCCGGTTCCCGCGGGCGCTCCGGTGCCCGCGGGCAGTGGATCTCAGCCCACCGGTCAGAGCCCGCCTGCACATCCACAGCGCCGGAGATAAACACGTGCGATCTTCCTGCATGCTCGTCACACTCCTCGTCGCCGCCGCAGCGCTGACCCTGCGGCCGCTCCAGGCCCAAACCACCCCCGCAACACCGCCGGCCCCACAGCAAACAGACGGTGTCCGCATCGAACACGACGTGGACTACCTTGGTGCCGGCCGCACCGAACGCGCGGATCTCTACCAGCCACCCGCCGTCCCCGATCCCCCGCGTTATCCGGGCATCGTGATCATCCACGGCGGCGGCTGGACCGGCGGTGACAAAAGAGCTGCCCGGGAAATCAACATCGGCACAACGCTCGCCGCCAACGGCTACGTCTGCCTGTCCATCAACTACGCCCTCGCTGCTCCCGGTCACCCCACATTCCCACAGAACATTCAGGACTGCAAACGCGCCGTCCGCTGGCTTCGCAAACACGCCGACCAACTCCACATCGACACCGACCATATCGGTGCCATCGGCGGCTCCGCCGGCGGACACCTCACCGCACTCCTTGCCGTGACCGGACCCGAAGTCGGCCTCGATCCCGCCGACGACGACGAATACTCCTGCCGCATCCAGGCCGCCGTGCCACTCTACCCCCACTGCGCCGCTGCCTGGGAAGGCGGAACTCCCCTGCAGGTCTACAGCGACCTCCCCATGTTTGCTCAGAATCAAGCCACCGCTCCACAACTCTGGAACTCCGCTCTCCCCATCAAACAACTCTCCTCCGACGACCCGCCCATGCTCATCCTGCATGGCACCGCCGATACCACCACACCGCTGAACCAGTCCACACGATTCCACGAAGCCGCCCTCGCCTCCGGACTCGACTGCCAGCTCATCGTCGTGGACAAGGCCCCCCACAGCTTTCACCTGCAGCCCGCACAACGCGACCTCCGCCCGGACGTGCTGGCCTTTCTGAACAAACATCTCAAACCACAATCAACCCGCTGACCCCCCACATCCCAAACCCAGGCGCCCCCGCAAAACCCACGCACAACCCCGCAAGGCCCACCACACACCACCCCCAACCTGGGATGACGAAAACAACAACAACCAAAGTAATCACACCCAGCATTCCTGCACACGTCCCGTCAACACGACCACTGAATTCCCTGCGTTTCCCTGTCTTTCTCTGTGAAACTCTGTGTACTCTGTGGTTCAAAACCGCTCTGTGGTTAAAAACCGCTCCGGTTGAAAACGCCACCCCAACCCACGCACCGCTTCACCCTCTCACCAACGCAAATCCCACACACCGCAATCCACTAACACTGCATGAACCCGTCTCACCCCATGCAACTCTCTCTTTCTCTGTGAAACTCTGTGTACTCTGTGGTTAAAAACCGCCCTGTGGTTAAAACGCCCACACACCGCAACGCAAACACCGCCCTGCTCTGAAGGCCACGCCCGTGTTGTGCCGCATCGTCTTCCGTCGCCCGTTCCCTTCCCGCCTGCTGCGGCTGGTCTGCCTGCTGTTCGCGTTTTCCCGAATCGCCTCCGCCGACGAACCGGACCTTGAGCAGCAGATTCGCCCGCTGTTTCAGCAGCGCTGCGGTAACTGTCACGGTGCCACAACGCAAAAGGGCGGGCTCCGCCTGGATGCTCGAGCCGCCTTTTTCCGCGGGGGCGACAGCGGCCCTGTCGTCGACCTCCGGGAACCGGCTGCCAGTGAACTGCTGAAACGTCTGCGATCAACTGATCCCGATACGCAGATGCCGCCCGAAGGTCCCCGCCTGCCCGACTCCGAAATCGCACTCCTCGAACGCTGGATCACCTCCGGCGCCAACTGGCCTGAATCCGATTACGACCGCGCCGCAGCCCGCGACAGGCGGCTCGAACACTGGGCCTTCCAGCCGCTCAGCCACCAGACCCCTCCCACCGCCCCCGGCC
>JBEAUF010000455.1:0-2793 GCA_041161565.1 Planctomycetota bacterium
CCGTTACCGGGTCACGTTCCACCGTACCCACGGGTCCGGGTGCAGCAAATTCCCGCGGCTCCGTGTGCAGGTGCCTGTTGGGACGAGCGTGTGTGCGTGCGAGCGAGCGAAGACGGGCGTCCTGAATCGCATCAGAGTGCCAGCTGCCTTCGGCCAGCTGCACGCCATTGACGTCCAGCAGATTCCCAGTGGACAGGTTCAAGGCCGTCAGGGCCTTATTGTAGTTGATCACCTGGCGATAGTACGCGGCTTCGGCCTCCGCGAGACTTGCCTGAGCTCGCAGCACCAGGTCCAGCGTTGTGGTACCAACCTCACGCTCCGCTTCCAGCAGTTCCACCCGCTTCTCTGCCGCAATCACCCGATTGTAATTCGACTCCGCAGCAGCCCACGCAGCAGCCACATCCTGAATCGCTGTCGCAATATCATGAGCGATGCTGCGTTCCTGAGCTGCCAGAATGGCGTTGGCTCGCGCCAGCTGCAGCTCGTAATTGCGGGCCTGACTGCGTGGCTGCCGCAGTCCGATCGGAATTGACATCTCCAGCCCCATGGACCACGTGTCCAGATCCTGGCCGGTCATCGAACCATAGCCACTGCTGCCATTCCCCGAAAGCAACTGGTCACCAAACCCGTTGACGGCGTAGGAACCAACAGCATCCAGCTGGGGACGCACGAGACTCCGGGCAGCATCCAGCTGCAGCTGCAGACTGCGAATCTGCCACTTCTGACGCCGCAGCTCGGTGCGCTTCACCAGACCGTCCTGCAGACAGGCCTCCCAGTCCGCGTGAAACTCCGCCTTCACCGGCTCCGTCACCGGCCGCAGCACCGTTCCGTCGTTCATCGGCAGGGCAATCAGTCGTCTCAGAGCTCCCTCAGTGTTGTACACAGCGTTCAGCGCCAGCTCGAGCTGGGCACGAGTCTCATAGAATCGGTCTTTGGCCTGCAGCTCATCCGCCAATTTCAGAGTGCCGACCTCCACCTTGGTTCGCGCTTCTCGCCACGTTTGAAATGCACTTTGATGGGTGGCGACCGTGGTGTCGTAAATGCGATATGCCAGATACAGGTCCCAGTACGCATTCTCAATATCACGCAGGCCGTCGCGAACGGCTATCTCGAAATCAGCCAGCGTGATGTCCTGATTGATTCGAGCAATCACCACACCCTGACTCACACCGGCGATCGCACCAAACCCCGGCCGCAGCGGACCGGCCACTCGAGTGAATTCCGTACCGGCACCAGCCAGCAGCGGCTGCCGAATCTGTGCCCCCAGCGAACCCGAGTAGGAGGATGGATAAAGCGGCGCTCCAAAGGCGCTGCCGAGGTAGTCCCACGAATGAAACACCCCAACGGAACCACCGCTCGCCAGTGCCTTGTCGACTCCCGTCCGAAATGCCGCTGTTTCACTGCCAATTGAAAACGGCGCCGACTGGTGAGTCATGCGGCGATCCCGCCCCCAGCCCATCGAGGTCGACCACCGCGCATCAAAGTCAGACAGCGCAGCCTCAAGACCCCGGCGACCGAACAGCACACCTGTTTCCTGAATCGCCGAATCGTAAACCGTGGATACACCATCGGGACCTGACAGCACCCGTGTCGCGCCAGCCCCGCCGAGGGCACTGGTCTCGACAATTTGATTCCTCGAAAGCGCCGTCAGCACGGCCTCTTCCAGCGTAAACTCCCGCACCTCGTCATCCACACGTCGGTCAAGACTCCGAGGCGCGTCTGTCGTGCGTACGGCCTCAGTCGTCACATTATCCACCAGCGGATGCTCGATCGCAGTGTTGTGCGCTTTGAAATGCTGCAGCGGTTTCTCACCGTCAGCATACTGCAGATCAGACATTCCAGGCCGGGAAGTGACAGAACATCCGATCTGGCTCAGCGACAGCGATAACGGGAGCAGCAGAGAAAGTCCGGCCGCGATCTGCCGCGATGCCCTCGCCCCCGCCACCGCCCGGCAAACACCGCTTCGGCTGGCCAAACGGCGAACGCCCACCCGAAACAGCTGCCGAAATCCATACGCCAGGCGATTCATGGAACGTCCCTGTCAACTTCAGTGGCTGCCGAACTCACAGAAAACACCAGCGGACTGCTCAAACGCTCCGCAGCCGGTCACTCACACACGTCCCCTATCGTCGATTCCTTCGGAAAACCTTGAATATTCGGAGAGGGGACCATATTCGGTATAAGGCTTTCCAAGCATTTTTCTGATAAACACAACCTCACCTGCGTCGTTTCCCTCAATTGCGTGACCGATAAACTGCACCGCGTATCCGCCCAAAAAACACGAAATCGCCCAATACCACTCAAGTCCACGCACCAGCAGCACCACCGGAACAATAAACGTCAGCGGCACTCCCACCGCATGCAGCAGCTGATTCCAGCGATTCCGGTGGCGCGGCAGATAATTTCTCAAAAAACCCTTCAGCATCACCTTCCCCCCTTTGCTCGGCCCAAAACGTTCCTCACCGCAAATCCAGCCCTCGCGGTGCCCTCCAGTGAAATCGCCGAAAACCGCGCCCTGAATCCATTCAACGACCAAATTCCCCGGAAAACTCCGCGAAAACAGGGAAATCCGTATATTCAGGGCTTGAGAACCGTCTTAAATCTTCGAAACAATACGTCCTCGCGTTCGGCTGTCTACTTGTGAAGTGATCGCATGGGCACTCCCAGCCAGAAACTCACCTTCCTCCTGCGGGTGACCGCTGTCGCCGCCGTTGCGCTCAGCGCACTGCTCGGACGCCCCCTGCACCAACTCGAACACTCCGCCACCGCCACCGAAGCCCGCGGTGGCAAATG
>JBEAUF010000468.1:0-2956 GCA_041161565.1 Planctomycetota bacterium
AATTTCTTCCTGCCCACCCAATTCGCCTGCATCCCTGCCAGCCTGCCTGCCTCCGCCCGCCCGTCACCCGGGAAACTGCCATGCGTCTTCTCACCCCGCCACTATCGCTTCTCATCGCAGTCCTGCTGTGGACCAACGTCAGCGGCTGCCGCAAAGCCCCTCCACCCGCTGTACCGCCCAAACCTCTGAATGTGTTCTTCGTGCTCCCGGAACAGCGTGAAGTGACGGAGGAGGAAGAATTCACCGGTCGCCTTGAAGCGATGGAACGGATCGAAGTTCGTGCGCGCGTCAGCGGGTACCTGCAGGAAGTCAGTTTCGAAGAAGGACGCAGAGTTGAACTCGGGCAAACACTCTTCCGGATCGATGCGCGACCCTTCCAGGCGGAAGAGCAGCGAGCCGCCGCTGCCGTTCGACAGTTCGAAGCCCGCGCCAAACGCCTCGAAAGCCAGGAACAACGCGCCAGGTCACTCTTCGAAAAACGTGCCATGTCTGAAGAAGAGTACGAAGCCATTCGCTTCGAAACGACCGAAGCCCAGGCGTCCCATGCTGCCGCATTAGCCTCCCACCAAACAGCCCAGCTCAACCTCCAGTTTACCACCGTTCAGGCACCGCTGGCCGGCATCATTGGCATGCGACAGGTCGACCCCGGAAATCTTGTTGTCCAGGATCAGACGCTGCTGGCCGTGATCGTCCCCGTCGAACGGCTCGATGTGCTCTTCGATCTCGACGAACGCACCGTACTGCGCCTCCGCAGGCTCGAACAGGCCGGACTCGTCCAGTCACCGCTGGAGAGCCCGGTCAAGGTCCGTATCGCTCTGGCGGATTCCACCGACTTCAACATCGAAGGCACCGTCGATTTTCTTGACAACCAGATTGACTCCGCCACCGGCACCCTCCGCGCTCGCGCCTCCGTGAGCAACGAATCCGGTCTGCTCTCACCCGGTATGTTCGTCCGACTCCGATACCCCATTGGTCAGCCCGCCCCGGCTTTGCTCATCCCTGAGGAAAGTCTCGCGTCCGATCAGGGACGCCCGTTCGTGTTTGTGGCTGTGGAGCAGGATGGACGCACAATCGCCGAAGCACGCTACATCGAACCCGGGCCTCTGCAGGGCGCGTTTCGTGTGGTCCGCAGCGGTCTGGAATCGCCGGATCGAGTCATCGTGACAGGGCTGCAAAGGCTGCGACGAAACGCAGAAATTGAGGCAAAACTGAAGGAATAGGATCTTCCCCATGCGGTTGGGAATTTTTGCTGCCTCCGGTAGTGCCTACGCCCAGCTCCTCAGCGATGCGGCCAGGGAACGCCGGCACCAACCAGTGCTGCTGGATTTCGAATCACTCAGTGCCGCCACCCGGAATGGTCGAATGTGCTGGCACTGCAGCGGTCATGACTTAACGACTATGGACGCCATCGTCGTCCGCACCATGCCGCCCGGTTCCCTCGAACAGGTTGTGGCCCGCATGGACCTGCTGGCAGGAGTTGAAGCAGCCGGAGTCCCGGTTGTTAACCCTCCCAAATCACTCGAATGCGCCGTTGATAAATACCTCACTACCCAGCGACTCGCACTCGCCGGCCTGCCTGTGCCCGACACCGTGGTCTGTGAATCTGCCGATGCCGCCCTCGCTGCCTGGGACCAGCTCGGCAGAGACGTCGTCGTCAAACCGCTCTTCGGGGCAGAGGGCCGCGGAATCCTCCGCATCAGCGATCAGGAACTGGCTCTGAGAGCCTTTCGCACCCTTGAAAGACTGGGAGCAGTACTTTATCTGCAGCAGTTTCTGACTGGTCCCCGCTACGATCTGAGACTCCTGCTCCTGGATGGACAACTGCTGGGGGCAATCCAGCGAATTCCCCGGCAGGGCGACTTCCGTGCCAATCTTTCCCAGCAGGGAACTGCCGTTCCCTGGACACCCTCCGCTGAAGAGCTTCAACTGGCTTGTCGAGCTGCGGAAATCACCGGAGCCCTCTTCGCCGGAGTGGACCTGATGCACACCGCAGATCTCCAGCCGGTTGTCATCGAAGTCAATGCTGTACCCGGCTGGAAAGGGCTGCAGCAGACCTGCGGAGTGCCCGTGGCGGCGAAATTTGTCGAATGGCTCGAACGCCGAGCTTCGCTGTCAGAACACTGAATGCCTGCGGTCGGCCAGCCATATCGCGGCCGGAACTCGAAAATCAACGCCAATTTCCGGATCCCGGGGTTGCCACCCTCCGGGCGTGTGTATATTCCGAGACCTGAGATCAATTCAGATACAAGTCGTTTTACAGGAGACACGGATGAACAACATCGGTCTGCATCGTCGAGGATTCGTGGCGTGGGCGTCAGCACTGGCAACCGGATCGGGACTGGCCGCGGTCAACGGGCAGGATGGCACTCCCAGGACAGATTCCCCAGCACCGGCCGACGGTCAGCAGGTCACACCTGCCGGGCCGGTGGAAGCGGCCTTTGAACGCGATTATGACCAGCCCAAATTCCGACCGTCCTGGAAGAAACAGCAACTCAGTCGCGTGATGCTTCAGGACTTTGTGATCTTTGCCCATTCCGAACTCGAAATGACTCGCAAACTCCTGGAACGCGAACCCGGACTCCTCAACGGAGCCGTCGACTGGGGTGGTGGCGACTTCGAAACAGCGCTCGGCGGAGCGTCACACATGGGGAGAAAGGACATCGTCGCATTCCTGCTGGAACGCGGAGCGAGAATCGACATCTTTTGTTCGGCCATGCTCGGGCAACTCGAGGTCGTCAAGACCTTTCTCACGCTCCAGCCAGCCCTGATCGACGCTGCCGGTCCCCACGGTTTCGGCCTGCACTTCCACGCACAGGTCGGTGGCGACGATGCAAAACCCGTGCTGGACTACCTGCAATCAGTGAAACCCGTCGAACTGAAGCCGATACCTTTCCTGAAAAAGAAGTAACCAGACAGTGGGATGCTGAAACGAGATTCAAACCGGGGTAACGCATGA
>JBEAUF010000098.1:0-4635 GCA_041161565.1 Planctomycetota bacterium
CTGCACACCGGGGTGTACGGAAAACTGGCCGCCATCCCGGACCCACACCGCCGACATCCGCGGGGCCTGGTCAGTAGTTCCGGCGACCGGCCGCAACCGCGTCGGGCGGTAGCCGCTGGGCTTCAAGGCAGCCACCACGTCCAGCAACTCGGGCAGCGGCATGTCCATGCAGAACGCGAATCGTTCGGCAATCACACCATGCGCAGCAGTCATCTGTTTTTGCAGTGTTTCTGCGGGTATCGACCATGCGGGGTTCAGCGGTGGATCGGCCCAGTCGGTTGTCAGTTGCTGCTGCAGCACTGCCTGAAACTCGGTGATGGCCCTCGCGCGATCTGCCTCAAGCAGCGGGAACAGCAGTTTATCGGCGGCAGGATCGGCAGCTAGAAGCAACTGCACGAGGACCGGCAGGTCGTCCCTTGCATAGTCAACCAGCAGGGCGGTGACAATCGTGCGCGCCACTTCCGTTTGGGCGGGATCGGCGAACAGGGTTGCCAGCGGTGGTGTCAGCCGACTGGCCTGCGGTCGCAGCACTTCCTGGTATGCTCCCACAAACACCGGATTCTGAGCAGCCAGCTGTGCTGCCACGAACGAGGCCGTGGCGGGCTGGGCCCAGGCCGTTTTTTCACCGTCGGTGGCTTCCCATGCGGCCAGCAGGCAGGCGGCGTGCAGTCGACTGCCTGCTGGCTGTTGTTCGCTCTGGAGGACCTGCTGCAATTCGGGTAGTAACTGAGCAGCCCACGGCTGAAGCAGTTTCGTTAGTGGCAGCAACTGTTCCGGCCGGCATTCGAGCGCCCGGTCGCGGGCTGTCTGCAGCAGATCGGGATCCGAATCCCCGAGTTGTAGTCGGGCAATCGCCAAATGCAGCCGAGCTTCCGATGTTTCGGCAGACTCGGTGTAGAGCTTCTGCAGAGTCGGCAGAGCGTATTCCCGCAGTAACTGCAATGGCATTAGGCCTGCTGCCAGTTCGCTGGTTTTCGTTTGAGCTACACTTGCGGCGAGCGATTCAGCGCGGGCAATGTCGCCCTGTTGCCGCAGCCAGCCAGCCAACAGAAACAGCCCCGCGAAGAGGAAAAGCACCAGCCCGCTGCGGAAAGCCTGAATCCTGGTGGCGGATCGCAGCATCATGCGCTGGGGTTCCGTCCAGCGAGTGCGGTCGGTCCGCAACAGAATCGCGCCATACTCCATCAGTGAAGGCAGCTGTCGGGTTTCACGCTTCTCAGACCAGCGGCGGGTACGGTCTTCCAGGATCCGTTCAGCCGGTGTCTGGTTCAGTCGCAGCCATTCTCGAATGGAAGGTACAAGATAGTCGTGAGTGAGTTGGTAACAGACCGAGTTCGCTGCCTGCTCCTCGGATCCAACGTCCAGTGGCGTGATAAGTCGCAGGTCACTGTTCAGAATCCGCAACAGCTCCTGAAACTCGTGATCTCTGTCTTTAAGCCCCGCTTCAATTTGTAGAAATTCTGCGGTCTGCATTCCACCTTTGATGTCATCGGCTGCATTCGGCAGCAGCGCAAGCAGCAGGTTGCGGACTGCTTTCTGATGCTGACGATACCGGGCATCGCGCGTAAACGTTTCTTCGAGAAACGCCACTCCGACTCCAGCCAAACCACCCATCGCAAGGAGAGTGCCGGGCTCCCAGTTTTTCTTGTGGACCATTTGCGCAAACAACGCAAGCTTGACGGGGCTCACTTTGTCCCCCGAGGCGAGCTGACAGACCGCCTGCTGCAGGAACTGAGATTGTTCCGCTGAAGGCTGCAGCGGCGGGGCGGGTAAACGTCCGTATGCTGTACCGAACTTGTGCAGCACCTCACAGGCATGCTCGGTGTCGAAGAGGTCGACCATGAGAAAATTCTGCTGCTGAACGAGAGGGATATCCAGCTCCCGCATCAGCCGCGAGACACTTACGAAGAAGTCATCACGGATCATCAAAACTGTCTGCAGCCGCGCACCGTCGCATTGCCGCAACGCCAGAACCAGCGGGTGTGTATCCTGCGGCTTGTTGGCAAGCAGCCATTGCTCGAATTGGTCAAGAAAAACCACAACCTTCGGCCCGGGGCTTTTGCGCAGGGCGGCGAAAAGGTCCGCGATATCGCCGTGGGCTGGCAGATTGGGAAGATTGTGGTGGCGGCGCAATGCATTGCAGAGTTGCTGCTCTGTGTCGTGCGGGGTTGCCTCACGACAAATGGTGACAATATCTGTCCTCAGAGAGGGCAGAAGACCGGCTTTCACCAGTGAAGATTTGCCACAGCCGCTGGGTCCGTAGATCAGGCCCACGCTGAAGGTTTGCTCTGCGGCATATTCTTCGATTCGCTGCTTCCAGAAAAGGATGCTTTCCGGAAGATCATCCCGATCTCTGCCACCGGGCAGCAAATCCAAAAAGAAATCCTTGTCCTGTTCATCAAATGATCGCAGTCCCTTTGGCTCAAGTTTTTTGCGGCGTCTGGGAGTCGACTGCACTGCGGCTGGCTGCAGCCAGGCCTGCAGATCCGCGGCAAATTCCGCGGCACTGGAGTAGCGATCTGAGGCCCTCTTCGATAGTGCTTTCAGGCAGATGCGTTCCAGCTCTGCGGGAACTGAGGCCTCGACCGCCCGCGGGGCCGTGGGCGCAGCGGCGATCACTTCGCTAAGAACCTGCGTGACACCGGACCCTCGAAATGGTCGGACGCCGGTGAGCATTTCGTAAAAGATGACCCCTATGGAAAAAATGTCACTGCGAGCGTCGAGCCGGTGCCCCTCACCTCTTGCCTGCTCCGGGCTCATATAATGGGGTGATCCCGCGATGGATCGGTCCTTGATGGACTGGTCTGCGCGAATCGCAAGACCGAAGTCTGCGACATAAGGTTTTCCGCTACTCTCCTCGATCAGAATGTTTGCTGGTTTCACGTCCCGGTGAATCAATCGCCGGGTGGTATGAGCATGGTGCAGTGCCAGAGCCACGGCAGACAGCAGTTCAGCGGTCCTGCGGAAGTCAGGGCGGGATTTCTGCAGTTGAACCTGTAGTGTTTCGCCGCGGATAAACTGTGAGACAACATAGATCAGACCGGTATCCGTGCGTCCGACATCAAAGACGGTTACGATGTTGGGGTGACTAAGTCCGGCTGCAGCCTGGGCTTCTCGCAGGTACTGTTCAAACCCTGACGAGGCTGACAGATTTTCCGTTTTGGGAATCTTGATGGCGACCTGTCGCTCCAGTTCTTCATCCCAACCGAGGTAAACCAGACCGAAGGCACCTTCGCCGAGAATCTCGTCAAGTCGGTAGCGTCCCGACACACCGATTCTCGCCTGCGTTTGTTCACTGATTGCGGTCGCCTGCAGCGCAGTGGGGGCGGGATTTTCATCGGAGAGTGCAAGTCGTCCACTGACATCCGTGGTGATTTGCTCGACGAGATCCGGAAAGCGGGCAGCAAGTTCTTCGTGGGTGAGTGGAGCCGGTGTGTTGCGCCGAGCTTCTATCTCGCCAGCAACGAGTTTCTGACGCCAGTTCAACCCGGGTGGCAGTTCCGACAGTTTCAATAAATAATCTTCGACTTTCCACGGTTGTGACGTCTTCCACCGTTGCTGTTGGTCAAGATGCAATGCAGACAGCAGTTCGTCGACCGTGACGGCCGTTTCGCTGCAGATTGTTGCAGACCACCACGACACGAGGTCTGGTGCGGCAGTGTTTGAAGACCAAAGTCGTTCAAGTTCGGCAATCACAAGGGACATGTCGGACTCCTGATAGTTCGACAATCTCGGGACAGTCATGAGGTGACGCTGGATTCTGCCCATCGACGCTTTAAGCCGCAACCCTGAACTGGCGAGAGGCCCGTATTCCATAGGAACATCGGCGTCTGTCTCACTGAGATATCGATTACACAGCCACTACGATCGTCGCATCCCGAAACATCCGCGGCCCGCGTGTTGCGGACTTTTCGGGCTGAAAACGGCTGTTCAAAGTCCCCCGCTAATCACCCTGCCAAATCTCCTTCTCTCCCCTCCGGCAAAGCAAAGTCGCAGGGCGGCAGATGCCGAACAACCTGAAAATCCGGGGGCGCTATCCGCCAGTAGATCCGTCTTGAGTGAGAGTTGTTCGACACCGCGCAGGATGCGGATTGTCGCTTCGCTGCTGATCCTTTTGCAGTCACCCCCAGCCGGACGGACGCTAATCGGTATGTCCCCAAAATGATCGACCTCAACGCCCAGAAGTAGCAAATACCCTGCCGGTCCGCTGCAATCTCCGTCCGCCGCCGGCCTGCCGGCAGCATCGATGTGAGCCATGCCTCAAAAAATCCGTCCGCTGGAGAGGGGGGCAAGGAACAAGGAACGAGGGTGTGAGGAACGAGGGACAAGGGAATCCGGGAACGGACGGCGGACTTTTTTCGTTGGCTGTGGAGGGCTCGATCGGCAGGTTTCCGCGTCGCGCGTGTCGCGGTTGTTCGGGGTGAAAACTGGTCTTCAAAGTCCCCCCACTAATCCCCCCACTAATTCGCGTTTTCTCCGCTTTGGGAACGCAAAGTCGACGGGTGGTATATGCAAAAACCCCGGAAAATCCGGGGTTTTCGCCAGCATCAGAAACGCATAGGAAAGGCTTTAGGAATTCCTAAACCGAAGGTCGCAGGTTTGAATCCCGCTGGGGACTTTTTGGGGCCGCAGGGG
>JBEAUF010000442.1:0-2498 GCA_041161565.1 Planctomycetota bacterium
GCATCGGGCGAAGTGGCACCTATATAATAGGTCCTGGGCTCCCTGAAAATCTCAGAGCCGCATTCTGAGCTGGGTTGAATTGCGGGAATTCCACGGCTTCTGTAATCTGCCTCCCTGAAAATCCGGACGTTCGACGCTGGTCGATGCCGTCCTGCCAATTTGTGACGGAAACAGTCGTTGCATGAGCGATTCTTCTGGAAAACCAACACCTCCCACCCCGCCATCACCGTCCAGGCCGTCCGGCACGCCGGGCGAGCCACGGCGCTTCAGCTTCAGTTCCATGACGCTGTTGCTGCTGGTCCTGGCCGCCGTCATTTCGGTGCTGGCCTGGAGCAGTTCTCCGACGAATCACGGGACGACCGTACCCTATTCGTTCTTCCACGAACAGCTCACAGCCGGGGCAGTGCAGAACGTGACCTTTCATGGTGACGTGCTCACTGGCCGCTGGAAAAAAACGCCCGAAGAGGTGCCACCGGAGCTCACCGGCAAGCTCATGCAGCAATTCAACACGGTCCTGCCTCCGGATTCAGTGGGCGACCCTGGCCTGATGCAGGAACTGCTGAAGCAAAAAGTCAATGTGGTCAGCAACCAGGTACCGCCGGTGGGTCTTGGGGACCTGTTCATCTGGGTCTTTCTGCCGGTGCTCTTTCTGTTCTTCATGTGGTCGATGCTGCGTCGTTCCGCGGACCCATTTGGGGCGGGCGGAATGATGGGCGGCTTCATCCGCAGCCCTGCGCGGCGGTTTGAAAAGAGCGAAAAATCGGCGACGTTTGACGACGTGGCGGGGCTCAAATCCGCCAAGCAGGATCTCCAGGAAGTCGTTGAATTCCTGAAAAACCCCCGGCGTTTTACCAGGCTGGGCGCCAAGATTCCCAAAGGAGTGCTCCTCGTGGGTCCTCCGGGCACCGGCAAAACTCTTCTGGCCCGCGCCACCGCGGGTGAGGCGGGTGTGCCGTTCTACTCCATCAACGGCTCCGAGTTCATCCAGATGTTCGTCGGTGTCGGCGCGACTCGCGTACGCGACCTCTTCAAAACTGCCCGCGAATCAGCTCCCTGCATCGTCTTCATCGACGAGATCGACGCAGTGGGCCGGGTACGCGGTGCGGGTGTCGGAGGCGGCCACGACGAACGCGAACAAACGCTCAACCAGATCCTCAGCGAAATGGACGGTTTCCAGCAGGGCGAAACTGTGATCGTGCTGGCTGCCACCAACCGCAGCGACGTGCTTGACCCGGCACTGCTCCGACCGGGCCGTTTTGACCGTCACGTCACCGTTGATCTGCCGGCCCGCGAAGGTCGCCTGGGAATCCTCAAGGTCCACACCCGACGCGTCCCGCTCGAAGACAACGTCGACCTCGAAGGGCTCGCCCGCACCACCATGGGCTACAGCGGTGCCGAACTCGAAAAGCTCGTCAACGAAGCAGCGCTCAAAGCCGCTCGTGAAGACAAACGCAAAGTGGAAATGAGCGATTTCCGCTACGCCCAGGACATCGTCACCATGGGTGCTCCGCGCGACGAGAAAATGGATCGCCGCGAAAAGGAGCTCACGGCATGGCACGAAGCCGGCCACGCCATCCTCGCGTGGGCTCAGGAAGGTGTCGACCCGGTGCACAAAGTTTCCATCGTGCCCCGTGGCCGCACCCTCGGTGTCACTCAACTGATGCCCGAAAGCGAAATCCACAACCTCGGCGAAAGACGACTCAAAGCCCGCATCGTGATGACCATGGGCGGCCGGGCCGCAGAAAAGATGATCTTCAACGAATACTCCGCGGGTGCTCAGGGAGACATCGAACAGGCCACCAACATCGCTCGACGCATGGTCGCTCGCTGGGGCATGTCCGACGTCATTGGCCCCGTCTCATTCCGCCAGTCCGAAGAACACCCGTTCCTCGGCAAGGAAATGCACACCTACCGCGAATTCAGCGAAGAAACCACTCGCCTGATCGACATGGAAGTACAGCGGATCATTAAGGATGCAGAACACTCCGCCATCGAACTGCTCACACGCTACCGCGACCGCATGACGGCCCTCGTCAACGCACTCCTTGAATCCGAAGATCTCGAACGCGAACAAATCGAGAAGATCCTCGGCGAACGCCCCTTCCCCCAGCCCACGGAAAACCAGCCACCCACCGAAGACCCCTGATCTTCAAAAGGCGGTGACTGGGATGGCGGAACGGCGTTAAGAACACCGGACGTCGTGTTGTGGATTCCGCCCCACGCGACACGGCGTGCGGGGAATGTCAATCCCCGGAAACGGCTCGTGCACGCGCGGGCAATACCGCACGAGGGCCGCACCGGCCAATTGACATCGGCCGCACCCCGCGCCGCGTTTTTTTGACTCGATCCGACCAAGAGATTGCAACTGGCAGACGGAACTGAAATCCCCCACTCTGCCATTGTTCACATCGTTTCGCCATCCCAGGCGGCGGCTCTCACTTCTCACTTCTCACTTCTCACTTCTCACTTCTCACTTCTCACTTCTCACTTCTCACTTC
>JBEAUF010000291.1:0-16364 GCA_041161565.1 Planctomycetota bacterium
GTGAGAAGTGAGAAGTGAGAAGTGAGAAGTGAGAAGTGAGAAGTGAGAAGTGAGAAGTGAGAAGTGAGAAGTTTCGTTGCGGTGCGGAGGCCCTCCCGGCACTGCGTCTTGTCAGAAAGCCTATGCCATTGGGCGGAAGCCCTCGGTAAGTGTCTTGCAACGCGATGGCACTTGCGGTCATCGTCCGCGGCAGCGCAGTCCAGGGCCGTTACCCGCGGGCTGCCGCCCTGCGGCTTAGTGCGATCGCGCCCTGCCCCCCCCGCGACTGCTCCGATCGCCGCAAAATGCTGCAGCAAATTTCAACACTTCCTGGGCAATCTGGCCGTGACGTACGGAAAATTCCCGGTACACTGCCGAGACTGCCTGTTTTTCCCGAGCGGCACGGTTGAAGTTTCACTGAAAATCCGCTGAGTTGACGGATTTTCCGAGGAATGGCAGACTTTGGCGGGGCAGAATAGGCGTTTATCGCTGCGTCTTCCGATACGGACGGCACGGCATTTGCCAAAACAGGATCTGCTTGGCTGGGACCTGCGGCACGTCTTTTGTGCCCTGCCCCAACCCCTTCACGGCTTGCCCGGCCGTCCGGTTCCGGATCCTGCCACGGCTCACAATCCAGCGACAGACACTCCCGGAGCGTTCTGGAGAATTCGGCATGCCAACGTTTGCGTATGAAGCGATGGACAAATCGGGGCTCGAGGTGAAAGACACCATCGAAGCAGCCTCCGAGGCCGAAGCGCAGACACTGATCCGCGAAAAAGGCTTCTACGTAACTCGGATCCGCGAAAAGGAAAAGAAGAAAAAAGAAGCCAAAAAGGGAACGGCGGCCAAAGCGGCGGGCGGCAAAAAGCCGGGCAAGACCTTCACCATCGGCGGCGTCAAACCCAAGCTTCTGTGCACCTTTACTCGACAGCTGTCGACGCTCCAGGACGCCGGTCTGCCGGTGCTCAGAAGCCTCCGCATTCTCGAAGGCCAAAGCCGCCCCGGAGCACTCAAAAATGCCCTCATGGACGTCATTGAGGACATTGAAGGCGGTAACACGCTGTCCGAGGCGATGGCCAAGCAGCCCAAGGCTTTTGACAACCTGTACGTCAACATGGTGAAGGCCGGGGAGGCCGGCGGTGCGCTGGAAATCATCCTGCAGCGTCTGGCTGACTTCAAGGAAAAAGCTCAGTCGCTCAAACGCAAAATCGTGGGCGCCATGATCTACCCGGCGGCGGTGATCACCGTAGCCGTGGCGATCGTGTCGTTCATCATGATTTTCATCATCCCGAAGTTCAAGGAAATCTTTATCGGGTTCGGAGTGGAGCTGCCTGGCCCCACCGTGTTCCTCATCGAAGTCTCCGACTGGATGATGTCCTACTGGTACATGATGTTCATCGCGCCCCTGGGCTTCTGGATCTTTGTCAAGATCGTCAAGAAGAACAAAACGGGAGCGTACGTCATGGACTGGCTCTCATTGCGCATCCCGCTCGTTGGGAAAATCTTACACATCGGCACCATTGCGCGCGTGACTCGAACTCTTGGCACGCTGATTGCATCAGGTGTTCCCATCCTCGAAGCACTCCTCATCGCCCGCGACACCGCCGGCAATGCGGTGTTCGTCAGAGCCTTTGACAATATCTATGCGGCCATCCGCGAAGGCGAAACCATCGCTGTGCCGCTCAAGGAATCCCGCATCGTCGATGACCTCGTGGTGAACATGGTGGACGTGGGCGAAGAAACCGGTGCCCTCGATGACATGCTCTACAAAGTCGCCGACGTCTATGACGAAGAAGTCGAAGTCCGCGTCGAAAGCCTCGTCTCGCTGCTCGAACCCATCATGGTCGTGGTCCTTGGTCTCATCGTCGGCTTTATCGTGATCGCTCTCTTCATGCCCCTGATTAAGCTCCTGAATGACCTGTCGTGAGGAAGGCGGAAGGCGGAAGGCGGAAGGCAGTAAGCCAGTAAGCCAGTAAGCCAGTAAGCCAGTAGCCAGTAGCCAGTAAGCCAGTAAGCCAGTAAGCCAGTAAGCCTGTAAGCCTGTAAGCCAGTAAGCCAGTAAACCAGTAAGCACGCCTTGTTCCTTGTTCCTTGTTCCTCGTTCCTCGTTCCTCGTTCCTCGCCCCTCGTTCCTTGTCCCCCCCAGCCTGCAAAGGTTCTTCCATGCGACGTCTGCCAGGGAATCACCAGATCGCTCGTCGTTCCGGCTTTTCGCTCGTGGAACTGCTCGTTGTGATCGTCATCCTTGGCATCCTCGCGGCTCTCATCCTGCCCGCCATCGTTGGTGCTCGAAAGAATGCTCAGGTGGCAGAGGTGGCCAACGAGATTCGGCAGCTGGAAACGGCCGTGACGAAGTTCAAGTCGACGTTCAATGTGGACCCGCCCAGCAGCCTGTACATTCCCGATCTGACGGCCAACCAAAGCTGGTCGGCCGTTGACCGTGCAAAAGTCCGCGGACTCTGGCCACAGTTCAACTTCACCACCAACGGTGGTGCTCCACCGCACTACTTCGGCAAACACCTCAACGGCGCAGAATGCCTCGTGTTCTTCCTCGGCGGTGTCAGCCCGACTGCACACTCTTCCAATTCCACCTACACGCCGGTCGGCTTTTCCAAAAACCCCCAGACACCCTGGAGTATCGGCGGTACCAACCGTGAAACGCCCCCGTTTGAATTCCCCGTCGGTCGCTTCGCAGACGTCGACAATGATGGCCTCCCCGAGCTCCTCGATCCGCTCCCATCTCAACAAACTCCCTACCTCTACCTCAGCAGCCAGGGCCGCGCCTACAACAAGCTCAACAAGCCCGGGCTGGATGACTACGACGTTCACTCCAGCAGCAATGGTCAGAGCTCAGAAGATCTTCAGGCGGCCTACTTCCTTGTGGAAAGCCCCTACAAAGCCCATCGCCCCGACGGCTATCAGATCATTTCACCCGGGTTCGACGGTCTGTACGGCACAGGTGGCTCGTACACCGACGCCACGCAGCTGGAAAAGACCAACCGCGGGACGGAGTTCGACAACATCACCAATTTCTCCGGGGTGTTGAAGCCGTAATCAGCGGGACGCTGGAGGTCAGAAGTCAGCGTTCGCAGTTTGCCGTATTTCTCTTCCGTATATGCCACTTCCCATGACTCACCAGCCCCCCACCACCGCTCGACCCGGCTTCACCCTCGTCGAACTGCTGATCGTGATCGCGATCATCGCGGTGCTCATGGGACTATCATTGTCCGTGATGTCGGGGCTCACATCGCAGGCTGAACAGGAAGCAACCAACACCACCATCCGGAAGCTCGATGGCCTGCTGCAGCAGCGAATGGAGGCGTTTGACCGCGCGTTTACGGGGGCTCGCAGGGATGCCGCGGTGAACGCTGTCAATGCGTCGCTTGTCAGTCAGCAGATTTTCGGAGTCCGCCAGGAAGTCCTGGAAATCCTCGCCAAAAAGCGATCATTTCGCTTCGAATTCCCTCAGCGATTCGCTGAACGACTGCTTGAAGAACACGGGCCAAATCTTGACAGCCCTGTGCCTCTGGTGGCGAACATGCCCAACAGCATCTTCTCCACCATTGCTGCTCCCGCCGCCAACCAGCGTCTGCTCGATGCCGGCAAGCCGAATACCGACACCGACATCCTCGCTGAAGTCACTGCGGCCTTTTCAAGGCACCGACCCGAAACCGAAAGCGCAGAACTCCTGTACTTCGCCCTGACCTCCTCCACCTCCTACGGCGTGCCGCAGGTGGACATCGACTACTTCACCAACCGCGAAGTGGCCGACACCGACGGCGACGGGCTTCCGGAATTCATCGACGCCTGGGGCTTTCCGCTCCGGTACTACCGCTGGCCCACGCGACTCATCGACATCACCGCCCCCAATCCCTTCCTCCCAATACTCAGCAACCCCGCCGACAACACGGATACTCGCGTGATCGCCGGAGCCGAACGCCAGATCACTGAGCTTGTGATGCGTGGACTGTCAGCCCCTCCGGTCGGCGTGCCCAACGGTGCGGTGCCTCGCGATGTGCTCCTGATCGACCCCGACGACCCCGTCGGCCGCCTGTACTCTGAACTGGAACGGCTCGACGGCACCAACGGCAAGCCGCTTTTCGCCGCCGAATTCAACGAGGCCAACTACCACACTCCCGAAACCTTCCACGCACCGCTCATCATTTCCGCCGGCGCGGACGAGGAGCTTGGGCTTCGCGAGCCTGGCGAGACCAATATCGCTCAGGGTATCTTCGGTAATCTGGCGCAGCTCGCCGAGACCACCGTGCAGAACCCGCAGCCATCTTCCGCCACCACCGACGCGCTGCTCGACAACATCTCCAACCTCAACCGCCGCGCCGGAGCTCGCCGATGAAATTCGCTCGTCTCCATCCGGCCCCGGCAGCTCTTCCGGCATCTGTCAGCCCCGGCCGATCCCGCCGTGGCTACACCCTCGTTGAAATGCTCATCGTCGTCGGCATCGTCATGCTGCTGCTCTCGATGACTCTGCTGTCCGTGCGTTTTGTCCGCGAAGGCGACCGAATCACTGTCGCCGCCGGGCGAGTCCAGTCGTTCCTCGGGGGTGCTCGCGACCGAGCCATCTACGCCCGCAAACCTCGCGGTGTCCGCCTGTTTCTTGATACCACCAATCCACGAACCGTGACTTCGATGGCCTACATCGATCCGGCTGAAACGTGGATCGACGGCCTGATCCAGCTTCGTCGCTGGGACCCGGATCTCAATGGAGCCACCAACGGCGGCAATATCGATATCAATCAGGACGGCGCGAATGACGACCCCCGCGACGTCTGGATGGTCGTCGGCGAAGGCACCGGCTGGTGGGAGCTCAAACGCCGCGGCCTGCTGATCGACGGCATGCGGATCCGGATCCCGAAAGGTCCCGAGGGCAGTTGGTATCCCATCAACACACGGCTGATTGACATCGATCAGCCGCCGCCGACCACGCAGATTCTGGTGCTTGGTCTTCCCTATCGCGACCCCGGTGATACGCTAAAGGATCGTGCCGTTGCTTATGAATCGGGCGGCCCGGAAGACTACGAAATCGAACTTCAGCCGCGACTGCTCCCAGGCGAACCTGTGTTGCTCGAGGAAGGCACCTGCATCGATCTCGACAGCTCCAAAATCCCCGAAGCCTGGCGTCCCTGGGCCGCCGGCGTGGCCCAGAGCTCCGGCAACGCTCAGTACTCGCAGTACATCGACATCATCTATTCCCCACGCGGCAACCTGCTCGGCGAATCCGCTTCCGGGGGACTCATTCACTTCTACGTCTGCGATACCGAAGACGCTCTGGACGTGAAGGAACAATACATCAAGTCACTCGACCCCGACGAGGCGGCTGCTCTGCAGCGTTTCAACCGGGAGCTGCGGCTGACCGGTGGCACCTTCATTCCGACCGACGTCATCAAATCGAGCGTCGCCCCCTGGATTGCTGCTCTGGACCCCAACGGTGAGGGCTACCCCGTTCGTGATCGTCGCATTGTTTCTGTCTTCACCCAGACCGGAGCCGTTTCCATTCATCCTGTAAACGCGAGCGATGTGGCCGAAAACAACGGTGCCGGAAACGGTTTCGCCGACGACCCCTACTACTACTCAGAAGTCGGCGAGGTGGCCAAATGAGCAGACTCGCAGCCCCCCTCCGTGCCCCCCAATGTCGCGTTTCGCTCCGCGAAACGTGGAACCTCACGCCATTTCCCAGAGCGAAATGCGACTCTGCCCCCCGCTCCGGCGTAACCCTCACCGAAGTGCTCATGTCGCTGATGATCATGAGTATTGGCATTTCGTCCGTGATGGTGCTCTTTCCGATCTCCGTACTGCGATCCGTCCAGTCCACGCAGCTCACCAACGCCGCAATCCTCAAGTACAACACCGAAGCCCGTATCCGCCAGCAGCCAGCACTCATTTTTGACCCTGACGGCGACTACCAGCTGGCTGGCAGCAATATTCCGCGTCAGCAGTCATCAATGTCGGAGCATTACCGCGGCGGTCAGTCCCGCAACTACATCGTGGACCCTGTCGGCTTTCATAACATGCTGGCCGATGGCAACAGTGACATCATTGCCCGCGGCTTCGGCAACGACGGAAATGGTCCCGGGTTTCAGTTCGATCCCCAGGCCCAGCGGTTCGTTCTTCGCCGCTACGACGGCGGCATCCTTTCCCGCTTTACGGGGCTTGAGGAATCTTCCGTCACGACGGGCAACCTGACCGACGACCAGCGCTACGCCATGCAGCTGCTCGCCTCAAAACTCGGACGACTCAACGATGGCCGCATCAATCAGCTGGACACCTTTGCCGCTCAGCTGGTGGTTGACGGCAACGGAATTGCAATTGGCGTGATTCCCATTGATACGGTCTCCCCGGAAGACCTGAATGCCATCCCCACCGCCGCAACCACTCGCCCCGGCGGTCTGATCCCCGATCCCGAACTCTGCGAAATCACGCTGTTCTCCATCGACAACCAGTTCAGTCAGACCTATCCGCTGACGCTCATCGATTCCGCCAGCCGCAAAATCTACTGGTCCGAATACGACGAAGCGGGCGGTTCCGTGGATTTCAACCAGAACGGCACACTCGACCTGCGGCCGCTCCCGGTGGAATTCAACGACGCGAGCGGCGTCCCGCAGGTTGGCCGCATCATTCTGAAGACCGTCCGTCCCGCCGACTTCAGCTGGCTGCTCACAGTCCGCCGCGGTTCCGACGGGCAGGCTCGCGGTGTTGACGTGGTCGTCCGCTATCACACCGAAACGAAGATTGAAAACGAACGCATCTTCCCGGCGACGTTTGTTTCCGGATCGGGAGTGGTGTACGTGAACCAGGCTCCCGACGGCACCGAAGCGGTTCTCAAGCGTGGTGCCTTCGTCTTCGACGCCTTCAATGCTCGCTGGTATCGCATCACCAGTCACCAGGAGCGTCCATTGATCGTCCCCACCAGCGAAGCGCTCTACTGGAAGTACTACCGATATCGGCTCACAGTGGAATCACCTGTCATTTCGGATGCCGGCAAGCTGCCGTCGCTGGATTCCACCGGCAATCTCACTCCACCGGTCTATTCCGGAGCCCTCTTCCTGCCCGGCGTCGTCGATGTCTATCCCATGGGATCGCTCGCCCTCCCGGCCTCGCTGTAGGAACCGGAGCCACATATGACCCGCAAATACTTCATTAGCTCTCGCCGACAGCCAAGCCGGTCTCCGTCCGGTTTTACGCTTGTCGAAATGCTTGTCTCAGTCGCGCTTGTGCTGCTGATGATGACGCTCTTCGCGTCCATCTTTTCGATGGCCACCAACAGCGTGGCCACGCAGCGCGGGATTTCGCAGAACGACCAGCGGGCCCGAGCGCTCGTGACACTCATTCGCTCCGATTTCGCCCATCGCACTTTCCGCTATCCTCTGCCGTTTGCTCCGGGGGAGAACGCCGCCACGTCACCAACCCCCTTTGGCAATCGCGCCGGATACTTCTACATCTCCACCAACGACCCCTACAGCGGACTCGACGATCTGGTTCAATTCACTGTCAGTTCTGACATCCTCACCGAAGACCCGGACAGTTCACCGTGGTTCGGCAAGGCCCAGATGCTCTCTGACCGTGCTCAGAAGACCGCGACAAGTCTGCGAGTCAACACAAATCAGCCGGAAGCCGACGACGGCAGTCTGCAGTTCAACAACGCTGGCAGCTCATCCGGCGCAGAAGTCGCTTACTTTGTCCGCAATGGCAACCTCTACCGTCGCCTGCTGCTGCTCCGCGATCCCCTGCCGGTTTCCGGCCGACAGCTCAATGAACAGCCTTTGAGTATCCGTGGTGATTCGTATTTTGGCCATGCGGACGGCCAGTTCTGGTTCGACAGTGACTTCGATGGCAATGTGGATGCCAACGAACTTTCCGATGATTTCTGGCGCTACTTTGATTATTCCGCGATCCGCGGCTCGGCTGGTGCTCGTTTTATCGGCCTGTCCGCGCTCAACAACGAAAGTCCCATTGTTGCCGCCGGCGATGTGCTGGGCGACCCCCGTTCGCGGTTTGGTTTCAACCCGGTCACCGGTCAGTCCCGCGAACACACGCTGCTGAACAACAACCGCACCGGCCTGTTCCTTGGCCGCTTCATTCACGCCGAAACATCCGCCTCCAACTTCAACTGGCCTCAGCGGTTATCCAACCAGTTCGGCAACGCGAATGCTCAGGGTAACGGTAATCCCTTCGACATCGTGAACACTCCGCTCACGCTCAACACCACAACGGGTGTGGTCGCTGAGTTCTCTGAAAATGTCCGGGGTGGTTCGCGGCGGATGGAAGACCTGCTGCTGGCCGGAGTTCACGAACTCAAGGTGGAAATCTGGGATGATCGTCTGCAGAAGTACACCACTCCTGGACACCTCGAAAATTACCTCATCACTGCCGGCAACAACACCATTCGCATTCCCGGCGATTATCACCAGCAGCGTCGTGTGGCTGACGAAGTGGAAGGCGGCAATGCGGCTCCACAGGACGACTTCATCCCGGACACCGACGACTGGGGGCCGGAAGGCAGTTCTGTTGGCGTCTTCGACACGTGGCATCCGGGTTTCGACCGCCGCTCTGCAGCCGGCGTCGATCCTCCGCCCTACATCCCCCTCCGCTACACTCCACCACTCTTCCCCGCCGGACCGACTCGGCCCGGTCTGAACGGTGTGTTAATCAATCCCACGGCTGAGCCTGACCGGCAGACTGGCCGGGCAGACAACCGCGGGTACTGGCAGCCCAATACTCAGTACCAGCTTGGCGACGTGGTCTTTGTTCCGTGGACGGACACCAACACCGATGGGTTCTTCGCGTGGAGTGAACTCCCGGAACCAAAATTTCAGCTGGCACTTCGCTGCGTCGCAACCCAGAACTCCGGGACCTCTGCGGCCCTGCCGCCGACTTTCCCCAACACACCCGGCCGTCGCGTGCGGGAACTCAACAACGATCTCGAATGGGAATCCATCGACAATCGTCGCCCGCTGCGTTCGATCCGGCTGACGATTCGTTATCACGACCAGTCCACCGATACCCAGCGCACTTTGTCACTTGTGATCCCCCTCACCGATAAAAAATAATCAGCCTGCAAAGCTGCTGATTGCGTTCCATCCACTTCAGACTCGGGCGGGCCATGTCCAGTCATGAAGGAGCAGGAGTTATGAAACTCGATAATCGCTGCACTTCCCCTTTTCATTCCGCCACGGATTCCCGCCGCGGCTCAACGCTGGTGATCGTCGTGGCCCTGCTGGGTCTGCTGGCGTTCATGGGGATGGTCTTCTATTCCTTCGCGGCCCAGGAACGTGCGGCCGCCGAAAACTTCAGCGATGCCGCCAAGTTCGCCGTTGACGAACCCTCCAACGTCTTCGACCACATGCTCCGCCAGGTCATCGTCGGCCCGTCCGACAGTCCTGCCGAACGTGCCAGCATTCTCCGCAGTTCCACCCGTCGGCACAGCCTTGTGACAAACCTCGTGGGCTATGACATCCACCCGAACACGGGGGATCCGATCGAGGTGAGAGTCAATGCCAACGGCATCCCCTTCGTCCCCCAGCCGCGTCTGGCGGTGGACAGGAATGGTGACGGCGTTGGCGACATCATTGACCGGGACAACGATGGCAATCCGGACCCGGCTGACTGGCTGGATTTTGTCGATTCCCCTTCCGCTCGCTTCCACGCCGGTTACCGCGAACGCGGACTCGAAGGCAACCAGCCGCCGTTCGTGGCCCCGCCTGCTCCGGACGTCGACTACACCTACCCGGACATCAACAATCTGTTCCTCGCCTATCGCGGGACAGCGATCCGTGACAACCGGGATGGCAGCGGCAACACTCCGCCGGGCAAATCAACCTATGAAGAAGTGCCGGTAATTATCCCGTCCTTCTTCCGTCCCCAGTACATGAAGTCCGCTTTGAATAACGGCCCGAATGGCAGCAGCGTGCCCACGGATGCCAACTGGATTGGCGCCTGGGACGGGTTTAATGCGAACCGCGGCAACGTGCCCTATGCGGCCCGCAGTTTCCGTCCCCATCCCCGCCACATCGCCGGACGGCTCGAAAACGGAACCATCGTTTATCGCTACGTGGCCGACGACGAAGCAGGTTCGCTGGGCCTGAATGGCGGCTTCCCCTTCCATCCGAAACAGGACGCCAACAACGTCAACAACAACGCTGCCCAGCTCGGTGAACTGGGGCTCTGGACCGGCTCCCATCCCGCAGTCTATGAGCTCGACGTGGACAATGACGGTGACGGCATTAACGAAGGTATCTGGCTGGACCTTGCCTATCCGATTCAGGAAACGTCGGACGGCAAGGAGTATGCTGTGCTGCACTCCGTCACCATCTACGACCTCGACTCGCTGCTCGATCTGAACGTGCACGGCAATCTGTCGGGGCTTGGTCGGCTGGCCAATCTCTCCGCCGGTGTGCCGATTGGGGTGCGTAACGGCGAGATGCACGACCAGTTTATTTCGCGTTCGAATCTCGGACTGGGCCCCAGCGAGGTCAATCCGCTCTGGGCGCTCCGACGCACTGCAGCTTTCGGCCTGCTCGGCACTTCCCCCTACGACAGGATCGCCACACAGTTCAACAATCATTTCGGCCATCTGCCTGCAACCGATGTGGAACAGGCCAATCTTGAATGGATCTGGCTGCTCGCCGGCCGCGCCGATTACAAGGCCGGCACTAATCAGCTGGAAAATATCCTCGCCGGCCGCTGGGGCGAAGCCGAACGAGTCTTCAACACGTTCAAGCCCGGCGGGTCGTTCAACTTCGCCGATTTGCCGCGGCCGGGCCGCAGTGGCCAGGCGCAGCTTTCAGGTTCATCCGGTGTCCGCTTCGGTGGCGACCTGACTTCTGCCGGACGCAATGGTTTCGATGACAATCAGGACCGCATGGAAGGTGAAGCGATACCCAGCGAAAAACGCTTCCGACCTTTCGGTCACCCGACAGACTACAGCGGCGCTGGTCGTACGACGCTGGGTATGCACACGAACTATGACCCGGCCGCACAGCGATTTGCCGGCATCCAGAACAGTCCCCGGAATGCCAGTCTGCATCGCGGCCCCAACTCCAGCCCCGCTCTCTGGCTGCGTTATCGTGGCTACAGCGTCAACCGCGGCATGGACCTCAGTCTCCGCCGTTATGGTTTCGGTGAGGACGGCGTTTACAACGAGGGGCTTGGTGCCACTAATGATGACCTGATCGCCGATCCATTCTACGACGCACTCTTCGAAGACCCCATGGAAACGGTGTTTGATCAGGACTATGCTCAAAGGCAGTTCGATCAGATTTTTGGTCCGCAGGATTTGCTGTCGCTGCAGATGTCCGTGGCTGACGTTCGCAAGGCGACCCAGGATGTGGGTGAGCGAGTCAACGAGCTGGCTCCGTTTGCCTTTGAGCTCGCAACCAATAATGACGTACGCGAGCGTTTCACCACCCTCTCCAACAGTCTCCGCCGTTTCGCTCTTCGACACGACCTTGGCCCGGACCTCTACCCCGGTCCCAACCCCAATAACCTGGACGGCAACGGAAACCAGATCGACGATGACGGCCCCCGCGCCTGGGAATTCTCAGCCGATGTCGACGGCGACCAAAAACTCGAATTCCCCCCGGCCTTCGGAAACAGCCCCACAACCGGCCAGCCCTACACCCCGACGGACCCATTCCGCCCCCAGGTGCGGCGACTGCTCACTGTGGAAGCCGGCGAAAATCGCGACCTGATCGGTCAGCTGCCACTCAGCGTCAACCATCTGCTCGATGTTGAACGCACCCCGGAAACCCCCGATCCGCTCAATCAGCCCGAACAGTTCCTCCGCTATATGCGTCGGGCAGGTCTGCGGTTCCGCACGCTCACCGAACATCCATCTGCCAGCGCCGAAGGTGACGACGTTTTGGATCTCACCAGCGTGCCCACTTATGACCCGGCCGTCAGAATTCCCTTCCCTCCAGTAACCGTGGCGGACCGCGAATTCTGGGCTCGCCGTGACCGCCAGCAGCTGGCCCGCGACATCTATGTGCTGCTCTACACCATCGGTGGGGCTCGCCAGAACCCGGCAAGTCCCTTGAAAATCGCGGATTACCGTGGCACCAACAATCCGCTGGCACCCGAAGGCGACGTGACCGCGCTCTACTCCCATCAGCAGCTCCGCGAGATGGCTCAGTTTGCGGTCAACCTCGTGGACGCGATGGACCCGGATGATGTGATCACCAAGTTTGAGTACGACAAGAATCTCGGCCCCACCAATGCCAACCTTGGTGGCTGGAACCTCGATGACGATCCATACACGATGGACGGCAACGTCCCCACACCGGAGAACGACCCGGACTTCTCAGTCATCTCTGACCGTGGTCGGTTCCGGGAAGACAATAATTCGCGAGGCGTGGTGTACGGTGTTGAGTCGCAGCAGATGGCGATCAGCGAGGTGCTGGCGATCAGCAGCCCCGCCGATGCCTATGACCACAGCTCCACGCCCTACCCCGATGCCGACAGCAAACACCTGTTTATTGAACTGCAAAATCTGCAGCCACAGCCGATCGAGATGGCCACCAGCAAGGCCATCAACATGGATTCTGCCACCTGGCGGATTGTGCGCTATGACCGCACCGAGATGGATGATCCAGTGGGCGGCATCAACAACGCCAATCGCCCCTTCCGAGCGCTCGCATTTCTGGGCAATTCCGCTGTCAGCCACGAGGTTCAACCCGGTCAGCGTTATTCGATTGCCAGTGCGCTGCGTGACCAGGTCGTCTCCAGTGACTTGTTTGTGGACTACGACATGAACGGAGCCTTCAGCGTCATCGCGCCCGACAGCGATGTGGCGCCACCGGGACAAGGCACAAATTTCGGCGACGCCAATGCTCCTGAACTCAAGCCCCGCACTCGGCTGGATCTGCTGCACCCGGATCACGCCGGCGGCTGGGTCGTGGTCGATGAGACCGGTAATCCGACTGCGACGCGTGGAGCATTCGTGGAGGATCTGAAGGACTACGCCGGCAACGCACCCCAGATCGATCTGCACAGCGGCGACTTACAACGACGGCTGTTCCACAAGCTCAGCAGACCCGGCTTCGATCTTGTGCTCCAGCGCCGTGCCAACCCCAACCTTCCTTCACTCGGACATGGACTGATCCCCGGCGAAGACCCCAATCCGTGGGTCGATGTGGACATTTTCCGCGTGCAGTTCCTCGAGCTGACCTTCAACGACCAGGACGATGCTGCGGATGTGCAGGACCGTCTGACAGAACTGACCAGCGACGAACGTAGCGAACCGATCGATGACGCCAGCCGGGCCCGTTACGGGGCCAACCCGGCAAACTTCCGTCGCAATTCCGTCAACAACGGCAACATCTCCACCGGAGTCGGCTTCAATCTCTGGCAGGCCCACTTTGATCGCGACTTTGCCAACCTCGGCGAGCTTCTGAGCGTACCGCTGGTGGGTCCAGGAAAGCTCACCAGCACCATCGGACGCATCAACGACTCGCCCACCCGCCAGGCTCAGCCACCGGATGCTGCCACCCCGGAACCTCAGGCGCTGGTTGCCACCGCCGCTAAAATCCTGCGGCCCAACTTCCCCGATGACGGTGGTGTATCAGACCTCATCAACCGCGCTCGCGACAATCGCTGGTATCGCCTGCTGCAGTTCGTGGAAGTGCCCTCCCGCGTGCACCGCATGCTGGGCAACTACATCGCCCTCAGCCGCGTTCCCGGCAAGGTGAATCTGAACACCATTCGTCACTGGGAAGTCTACGCGGGACTTGTGGACAACCCGACCGTGCTGGATCGTGTGCCCAAACCGGATGTGCCCAACGGCATCAATGTCGCCGGCCGCATCACCCTCGATCGCACACTCGATGAAAACGCCCGTGTCCCCACGGACCCCCGCGATCGCTGGATGGAGTATCTGCGGGAACGTGACGGGGATTACGTCAAGGGCTACGACCCGCAGGTGGGACAGGAGCGGCGAATGCTGGTTCCGGGAATGCCCGGAGCCACCCCCTTCCATGCTCCGGGTTACCGCGGCACCAGCTACGAAGCGACTCGCAACGAAGATGGCTTCGAATCCACGGTGCTGCGGACGCTTGCGGCGGACCGCGTTGACACAGGTGCTGATGCTGCGGCAACCAACCGTCACTGGCTGGAAGTTGGCAATGCCAACCAGCATCAGCTGGACAGCAGCGCGGCGCTGATGCACCAACACCAGATACTCGCCAAAATGATCGGCAACACCACCACCGTCAGCAACACATTTGTGGTGTTTGCAACGGCCGCGTATTTTGAAGCGGTGGAACACAAGGTGAATAATGTTGGCACCGGTCTGTACCGGATCGGTTCACGGATTGACATCGACACGGCGGACGGCAAGAAAGACAGCAATCCCGGCTGGCAGCAGCGGGCTGTGTTTGTGATTGACCGGACCGAAGCCTTCAAGGCATTTGACCCGGGAACCGGAGATTTCGACTGGCAGCGTCTTGTCAGGACGCGTCTGGAGATCGAATAATGCCTGCTCCCGGATTTTTCTCTGATTTCGCCTCCATCAGCCCCTTTTTTTGCCGATCCGCCCCCGAATTTGCGTTACACAAGTGGTAACCTAAGCACCAAATCCCGTTTGCCCTTTCCCCTTCCTGATTTTTGGGAGTGTTCTCACATGAAAACGCGTCGTTCCCAGTCTCCACCCTCCCCCCAGCGGCGCGGGTTTACTCTGATCGAACTGCTGGTGGTGATTTCCATCATCGCCGTGCTGATGTCGCTCATCCTCCCCGCCGTCCAGCAGGCTCGCGAAGCCGGCCGTCGGACGCAGTGCATGAACAATCAGAAAAACCTGGCACTCGGTATGATTGCCTACGCCACCGCTCGCCGTGGAAAGCTGCCGGGATCCGGTTACTACGGTGTCAACACCGCCTCCACCCCAGCACTCTGGGCACAGCGCAGCTGGGTTGTTGAACTCCTGCCCAACCTCGACCAGGGCCCGCTCGCCGATCGCTGGAACCGCAATGCCGGCTGGAACGATGCTTCAGCACCCAAAGCGGACATGACCAACGCCGCCATCGGACAGACCAGCATCGGTGCTCTCGCCTGCCCCAACGACGACTCCGCGTTCGCTCAGAATGGCGGCCTGTCCTACGTGGTCAGCGGCGGTTTCGGTGACACCAACGTAATTACTAACGTTACGTCGCCTCTGACATCCTTCGCCGACCTTGGCCATCACCCATATGCCGAACCGTTCAACTGGGTCACCAGTGCACAAACCGGCGACTCTGCCGACGATGCCATCACCGACAAGGACCGCGAAATCACCGAAGACACGGGCGTGTTCTGGGCCACCGCTGATTACTCAGCCCTGGCCAACATCGACGCCAGTGCCAACATCGGCAACATCCCCGACGGTGCGGCCAACACGATCATGTTCGCAGAGAACGTGAACGCCGGGATCACATCGTGGGCCAACCCGGACATGCGTGGCGTGTCCTTCTTCCTGCCGCTCGATGCGGCTGCTGCCGTTGGTGCTTCCTTCGGTGCCGGCCAGAACATGGCCGCTGCCGGCACCGCCTGGCGGCTCAACCAGGCCAAGATTGGCCCGGAAGGCACTTCCCCCTATCCCAACTCCAACCATGCTGGCCTCGTCGTAATGGCCTTCTGTGACGGCACTGTGCGTCCAATCGCAGATACCATCGACGCCGGCGTCTACACTCGCCTGATCACTCCATCCGGCACCAAGCTCCGCAGCTACGCCGGGTTCCTCGAAGAAGTGCCGATCTCAGAAAACTCATTCTGATCTCCGGCAGCATCATCGAACATCGCGAAGCCCGGTTTGGCAACAAACCGGGCTTTTTTATTGCCCGGATGTGTCACCTCCCTCAGGAGGTTGGCGACGCGATGACGAGGGCGTTGGCAAACCGCGATGAGCTGGCGGGCATGAGCCGCCACGCATGAGCCGCCACGCATGAGCCGCAGGGCGGGAGCCCGCGGGTAAAGGCCTCTGGCAAGGCGCTGTTGACGCGGCAGGCAGAGCGGGGCACCAGGGTGCCGAAACGCCGCCGGGGGCAGACGCTGCGCGAGAGGGGAGATCTTAGAAAGTAGAGAGTAGAGCGAGGACGTGAGAAGTGAGAAGTGAGAAGTGAGAAGTGAGAAGTGAGAAGTGAGAAGTGAGAACGCGCTGAGTTGGCGGGCGGGAACGCATGAGCCGCAGGGCGGGAGCCCGCGGGTAAAGAGCCCTGGCAACGCGCTGCTGACGCCGCGGGGAGGGTGGGCACCAGGGTGCCGGGACGTAACCGGGGGCTTCCGCCCGACCGCTCAGGAGTTGGCAGGGTTGGGCACCAGGGTGCCGGGACGTAACCGGGGGCTTCCGCCCGTCCGCTCAGGAGTTCTGCAAACGCAACAGCCAGCTGGATGAGCGGCCGGGC
>JBEAUF010000293.1:0-17663 GCA_041161565.1 Planctomycetota bacterium
CGGTTGCGATTTCGCACCTTGGTGCGCACCCCTGTCCGCGGCGTCAGCAGTGCGTTACCAGGGCACTTTACCCGCAGGCTGCCGCCAGGCGGCTCATCGCGTTCTCACTTCTCACTTCTCACTTCCGCGATCCCTTCTCCTATCTGGTTTCCGCGCCCTCCTCGCTCGCGCAGCGCTCTTTACCCGCGGGCTGCCGCCCTGCGGCTCAACACGTTCCCGCCCTGCGGCTCAACACGTTCCCGCCCGGCGGCTCAACGCGTCACCATCGCGTTTGCCGTCGACCGCATGCCTACTCCCCCAACCTTCACCGCGGTGCCGATTCCGGATCCCATGCGGGCGAATCGGAGGCCAGTTCCTGATATTCGCGCTGCAGCAGTTCCGTGAGTTCCGCTTCCTCCGCCAGACCTCGGCCGGCGAGGTTCAAAGTTTCGCCGGGGTCGCTCGTCAGGTTGTAGATTTCCAGATCCGTCAGCGCTGCCCGCTGCACTTCAGCAAGGCGTTCGGGGGTGAGATTTTCGTACCGCGGGAGCTGGCCTCCGTTGAGTCTGGCAAGCACTTTCCATGGTCCGTGCCGCATGGCGACTCGCGCGTCATTGATCGCGTTGTAATACGCCCAGAGCAGCGGTTTGGAACGCTGCGGGGTGCGGCCTTCGAGGAGCAGGTCCGCGAGGCTGATGCCGTCCAGCGGATGGTTCGGCGGGGGCTCAACACCAGCCAGCTGCAGCAGTGTGGGCAGCAGATCCAGCGACGAAGCCGGGACGTCCGAAACCTGCTCAGGGCGAATGCCGATCGGCCAGTTCATAATGCCGGCCACATGAAACCCGCCATCGTGGGTGTGCAGCTTCATGCCCCGCAGACCTCCGGTGGTGCCCCACGATCGCTTGCCCGCCACATAGCGTCTCAGCGTTTCCGGACCGTTATCAGACGAAAACACAATCAGGGTGTTCTGGCGCACACCCAAATAGTCCAGCTGCTGCAGGAGTCGTCCGACTGCCCGATCCACGTTGTGCACATTGGCAAAGTACTGGGCCTGGTCGTCGTTCGCGGCTTTTGGCTGATATCTGGTGACGAGTTCCGGCGGCGAGGCGACAGGTTCGTGGGGTTCGTGGAAGGCGAGGTAGGCGAAGAAAGGTGGCGTTTCGGTTGAGGTGTCGCGTTGTTTGAGCCAGTGCACAACTTCGTCGACGACGAGCTGACAGCTGTAACCTTCGAGCGGTCCTGTGGGGCTGCCGTTGCGGACGAAGTTGGTCGGGTTGTGGTGCGAGGGTCCGGCGTTGTTCTGGGTGGCGAACCAGTGGTCAAAGCCAAAATCACCGGGCTGTGGCTGATCCGGGCTGTTAAAGCGGCTGTTGCAGTGCCATTTTCCGGACAGGCAGGTGTCGTAGCCGGCGGCTTTGAGGAGTGCGGGCAGAGTGATTTCTTCGCGCCGCAGATGCACCTGATCCCGGGCATCCGGTCTGTTGCCGCCATCCGCGCGACCTTTCTCTGCCTTTTCGGACCCGGCTTTGCGGGCCTGGCGTTCACCGACCGCGGGAATCCAGTCATAGATGCCGGCGCGATTCGGGGAGCGGCCGGTGAGCAGTCCGGTGCGGGACGGGGAACAGACGGGCGCGGCGGAATAGAAATTGGTGAAGCGAATCCCCTCTGCGGCCAGCAGATCGAGGTTGTCCGTGCGGATCACCGGGTGTCCCTGACACGACAGGTCACCGGCTCCGAGGTCATCGCAGAGGATTACGATGATGGACGGCCGGGGATCGGCGGCCACGAGCGAACCGGCGGAGGATATCAGCGGAAGAAACAGCAGCAGTCGGGAAAAGGAATCGCGGAGCATTTCCGGGGGCCCTTGTATTGAACGGCGATCGTGGGAGATATGTGCGGCAGGTGCGGAGGTTTGGTCAGGGCGTATTTCCGTCGGCAGCAGCACCGGCGGGCTGGTTCACGGCAAAGGAGATTCTTTCGAGTTTCAGTTGCTGGCACAAATCATAAATGCTGACGAAGTCCTGCACACGAATCTCATCGTGAATACTCAGCACCACCGGCGCTGACTGGTCGACGGCGGCCAGCTGAGTCAGTCGGCTGCGGAGTTCGGGCAGACCGGCCAGCGGCTGGCCGTCGAGCAGCACTTCGGGGCCGGCTGCGGCATTGGCGGCGGCGGGCTGCAGCCGGATCAGAATTGGCGGCAGTTCCCAGCGTTCCTGAGTCTGGGCGGATTCCGGTTGAGTTTCCGCGGTGCCCTGCAGGTTGGCGGGCAGCAGCCGATCCGCCACAGCGCCGATTGAGGCACAGATAAAGAACACCAGCAGCAGGAACACGACGTCGATCATCGAGGTCATCGGATCGGCATCATCTTCAACGGAACGGGATCTGAGTGGCAGTCGCATGTTTCCGGTCCCTGCAGATGTTCAGCGGGCAGTGGACGGATCACCATCCGCCGCCTGTCCCGATACGGCAAACTGAATACCCCGCAGCTGTCGGGTGGCACAGATTTCGATGAGTCGTCGAATTTCCCGATAGGCCGCACTCCGATCCGCTCGAATTCTGACCTGTCCGGTTCGCCCGCCGGCCGCAACGGCCGCAGCGAGGTCCTGAATGCGTGCTTCAACCTGGGCCGGTGCGAGCTGTTGTCCGGCGATGGACCAGCTGCCGTTGGCTTCCACGGTAATGGTGAGGTGCGAAAGCGCTGCGCCCGGATCATCCTGACCTCCGGCCGCACTGGGCAGCTTCACCGCCCGCGACTGTTCGCTCCGCAGGAAATAGCTGGCTACAAGAAAAAAAATAATCAACAGAAACACCACATCAATCATCGGCGTGATGTTGAAGCGAAACGCCGACCGTCCGCTGACCGTCTGCGGCAAACGCATGTGCAGGATCCCTGAAGACAGAAGTCCATCCCTGAAGCAACGGCCGGATGATAGATCCGAATTCGCGGAAAGGCGAGTCGGAGATGTCGACCCAACCGTCTGCTTAAAGCGATTTGTATTCGGCGGTTTGCAATTGATTCGACCCGCCCCTGCGACTAAAACCGGTGTCCAGCAGCAAGGTCTTCATTCTCTCAGGGGCTCTTATCCGGGATCTGCGACCATGACGCGGTATTCGTGTGCGGGCCCTGCTGGTCGGCGGGAATTCCTCAGAGCCGGGGCGATGGCGTTTGGCGGTCTGTCGCTCCCGCGGCTGCTCGCGGCGCGTGAACAGTCGGGCGCTGCTGCTGACACGTCGGTGATCCTGTTCTGGATGTGGGGTGGTCCCAGCCAGCTCGAGACATTCGATCCCAAACCTGATGCGCCCAGCGAGTACCGCGGGCCATTTCGGCCGACGGCCACGTCGGTTTCTGGCCTGCAGATCTCTGAGATCTTTCCGCAGCTGGCCGTTCAGGCACACCGCTATTCGCTGATCCGTTCGGTGCATCACGAAATGTCGGCCCACAACGACGGTTCGATCGAGATGCTCACCGGGAAAACGCCGCTGCGCCCCGATCCCACTTCACTCGCCCATTCCGACCACCCGGACCTCGGGATGATCACCAGCCGAGTCCGCGGCCGACATCCTTCAGGGCTGCCGCAGTACGTGGCCATCCCCACCAAACCGTTTATGACTCGCCCGCAGTATCTGGGAGTCAGCCACACGGCTTACGTCACCGGCGATCCATCCGCAGCGGACTTTCGACCAACCAATCTCAGGCTGGATGCCGGGCTGAACGGCAGTCGCCTCAACGACCGCCTGGCATTAATGAAACAGTTCGATCAGTTTCGCCGTGAACTGCAGGAAGGGCGGGTCGATGACGATGTCTCCGGCTTCCACCAGCAGGCCTATGAAATGCTGTCGAGCTCGAAGGTGGCGGAGGCGTTTGATCTTGAGCGGGAACCTGCGGAGCTCCGGGACCGCTACGGCCGCACACTTTGGGGACAAAGCTGTCTGCTGGCCCGCCGGCTGGCTGAAGCCGGTGCGGGTCTGATCACCATCGATGCCCAGGCTCCGCAGAACGGACTCAAACGCTACTTCAGCTGGGACGATCACGTGATCCCCATGTATGACTGGGATCTGGCTCCGGCCATGCTGTTTCGCGCGGCCCACATGGATCCCGCGCTGTCGACTCTGATTGACGACATCCATACCCGAGGACTTGATCAGCGAATACTGGTGGTCGCCATGGGTGAATTCGGTCGCACACCACGCATCACCCAGGCCTCCGGACTCTCCGGCCGCGATCACTGGCCACATGCCATGTCCGTGCTCGTTTCCGGCGGTGGCTGGAGAATGGGTCAGGTGATCGGGGCCACAAATTCCAGGGCCGAATACCCCGTCGAACGGCCAACCACCCCCCAGGATCTGCTGGCAACCATCTACCGGCACCTCGGTATCGATCCCAACCACGAATTCCTCGACTTCGGCGGCCGGCCACAGCGAATTTTGTATCAGGGTGAAGCCATTCGGGAGTTGATTTCGCAGGCGTAGAACAGCCGCACGGGCAACGCACGGGCAGGGGTGCGCACCAGGGTTGCGAATCGCAACCGAGGGCTTCCGCCACACATGAGCCGCCTGGCGGCAGCCTGCGGGTAAAGGACGCTGCGCGAGAGAGGAGAGCGTAGAAAGTAGAGAGGAGATGGGGGGCCGGTGCGGAAGTGAGAAGTGAGAAGTGAGAACGCGATGAGCCGCCTGGCGGAAGCCTGCGGGTAGAGGGGCCTGGTGACGCGATGCTGACGCCGTGCGCACCAAGGTGCGAAGACGTAACCGGGGGCTTCCGCCCGTCCGCTCAGGGGTGGCAGGGGTGCGCACGAGGGTGCGGAGGTGTAACCGGGGGCTTCCGCCCGTCCGCTCAGAAGTTCCGTTCAGAAGTTCCGCTCGGGCATTCGTCCCAGCGTTGAAAACTTTTTTGCCGCCCCTTTTCATGCGAACGACGAGTTTCCATCGATTGCCTGTTTTTCACCCTTTTTGGCGGGATTACCCCCTGTTTTCTGCATAGCATGCACTCGAAATCCCTATGCCATATTCCCACGGCCCGGGCGGTGTGCTGAACGTGTTTTGAGGGTGGATTCCGTGAGTGATACGACTGCGAAGATTGATTACCGTCAACTGCTGCTCGATACCGTCGCAAACTCCGTGCGACCGGATTCGGGCCCGGTTCTGCGAAATCTGCAGGCAGCTCTGAACCAGCTCTTTCAGGCGCTCTCAGCAGCATGGACGCCGGTTTCCGGCGAAAAGCAGTGTGCGTGGGAGATTCACGTTGAGCTGCGGACACGGATCACCACTCAGCGGCTGCATTATCTGGATGGCGACGAAGCGACGGCTCTGGACAGTCTCGTCAGGTTGTTTCAGATCGTGCGTGAAGTCTGTCGCAAGGCTGGTCCTGATGCTGGGGTGGCGATGGGTGTGGCGGATTTGCTGCTGAATCAGGTGCTGCGGCCGACCACAGCTCGCTGGCACGAACGCAAGCTCGCAGGAAAGCTCAACCCGGAAGATCTGCGCCGTGAGTTCCGGGTGGAGCTCGCGGGATTACAGGAACGGCTGCAGCTGATCAGTGCGGTGTTGTCGGTGCTGGGGACGGGTCAGGTTCCCAGGTTGTCTGAGCCGGCTGTGGTTCGCGAGGTGGTCGGGGGGCAGTTACGGGCTGCGGCGGCTGTGCCGCTGGTGTATGATCGGGTGCTGGGCCTGGACGCGACCGATTCTGAACAGCTGGTGGCGGCCGAAGTTCCCGAAATTCAGGCGCGGCGGGCTGCGGTGAATGCGAATGGGGCAGATGGTGAGCTGCCGGCGGATGTTGTGGGTCTGGCGATTTCCGGCGGCGGCATTCGTTCCGCCACGTTTTCTCTGGGGGCAATTCAGTCGCTGGCGCGACGCGGCATCCTGAAACAGGTGGATCTGCTGTCGACGGTTTCCGGTGGCGGCTACACAGGCTGTTTTCTCAGCAGTTATCTGAACACCACCGACCCGTCGGTGGGTACGCAGGCAGATCGACAGCCCTTTAACACGGTGAAGGGTTCGGATTCAGAGGCGATTCGCTACATTCGCAATCGCAGCCGCTACATTCAGCCTCGAGGTTTTGTCAGCTGGGTCACAACGATCGCTCATGCGGCTTACGGCATTGTCAGCAATCTGCTGATTCTGATGACCGGGGTATTTCTGGCCGTGTTGCTCACGGATTTGTTGATGGTTGATCAGCTGCGTGAGTACCAGAATGAGGCCGCTGAATGGCTCGGGTATCCATCCCGTTCGTCATACACCACGACTGAATCGGCGGTGACAGCTGAAACCACGAATTGGCCGTCGCTGCGATTCGTTGCTGGTTCTCTGTACTGTGTTTCCGGAGTTCTGCTGCTGTTGCTGCCGTTATTTCAGCGCCTTTTCAGGGCTCTGGGCGGGCGATTTTCGCGTCTGGGCTGGGCGGAGCGTTCATTGCTGTGCGGGCTGGGCTGTTCCTGTGTCTGTTTTCTGCTGCTCAGCTTTCCGCGGCTGCATTTTGGCTACGCGGTGGCGATGAAATGGATTGGGCATTCTCTGAAGATCGGCACAGAGCCGGGCGAGGGTTGGTCGAACACCGCATCCTTTGTGACGCTCGCCAGTGCTCTGGGGCTGCTGGCCGCCCGCGGATCATGGCTGCGTGAACTGGCTGGTCGGCTGCCCATGTTCGGGCGCGGTCTGTTTCTGTTGCTGTGGGCTGCCGGCCCGTTGCTGCTGGCGTATACCTATTTCGAGCTATGTCGGGCGTTTGTCGCCACCCCTGCTTTTGACCCTCTGTTTCGCGTCCCCCTGCTGGGGCTGCCGATGTATTCCCGCGCCCTGTTTCTGCTGCTGGCCATTTGCTGTTTGTTCTACTCGGTGTTCTGCAACGTGAACTTCTTCTCGCTGCATCGCTTTTATCGCAATCGTCTGGCCAGCACTTTTCTGCTGGCAAAGGCTCCCGCAAACGACCATGGAGGGCGGCGGTCCGGATCGGGAATTCGCATCTGGGAAGATCTGAAGCTGAGCAACCTGAGGTTTGCCCCAACATCCACCGCCCCGTATCACCTCATCAACGCCACTGTGAATCTGCCGAGTTCGTGGAATGAAGAGCTGCGTGGGCGTGACTGTGATTTTTTCCTGTTGTCAAAACATTTCTGTGGTGGTCCGGTGGTGGGCTACCTGCCAACAAAGAGATATGAGCCGTTCGACAGTCACTTCGATCTGGCCGCGGCGATGGCGATTTCGGGCGCCGCCGCGGCACCGCAGATGGGTGTGGGTACGGTGAAGGGTGCCAGCTTCCTGATGACGCTGCTCAATGTGCGGCTGGGATACTGGCTGCAGGTTCCCACCAGATGGACATTGCCTGCCGGGCTGCGGGAAATCCTTGGCGGACCGGGACCGAGGTATCTGCTGCGTGAGGCGCTCAATTTGATGGATGAAAAAGCTGCCTGTCTCAACCTGAGTGACGGCGGTCACATCGAGAATCTGGCCGTAATTGAACTGCTCCGCAGACGCTGCCGCACGATTATCGCCATCGACGGCGAGCACGATCCCAATCTGGAATTTCCCAGCCTGCGAGTTTTGCAGCGATATGCTCTGATTGATCTGGGCATCGATATTCGAATTGATTGTTCCCGTGTTCAGTGGACGACTTCAGCCATTTCACTCGGTACGCCGGAACACATGGGCCGCAACAGCCGCGCGCATTTTGCTGTGGGGCGGATCATGTATCCCGCTGATGACAAGGGAAATCGCCCCACCGGCTGGCTGATTTATCTGAAACTTTCCGTCACCGGAAATGAACCGGATGCCGTGAACTACTATCGCCTCAGGCACTCCGCGTTTCCCCACGACCCCACGCTCACGGATCAGGTGTTTGACGAGGCTCAGTTTGAGGCCTATCGGCGGCTGGGTGAGCATGTGGGTGAGGATTTGTTTGCCGATGAACTGCTGGCCGAGCTGGAGTATGCGGGCGGCAAGCCCTTCTCCGCACTGCAGCAGGCTCGGGATTCAGGGCAGCTGGCCGTTGGTGACTGGGTGGATGCCCTGCGGGCAGCCTTTCGGCAGTGAGGGGCATTCCGACAACTGTGATTCCTTTGTTTGCTCAGGAGTTCTGCGATGGCTGATCCGGATTTGCAGCTGGGGCGCGTGTTGCTGGAGGTGTGTCGACACACGTACGCGACGGGCGCGGGCGGGGCTGCGAACGCGGCCGATCTGGCGGATGCGGACAGCTGGATCAGCCGGCTGGCCCCGTCAAGTTCGCTCGGAGCGCTGCACGAATCGGTGTCATTTCAGGGGCAGTCCGACGGCGATACGTCGAAGGCCTGTGTGCTGCGGTTTGAGCGGGCGAATGTGGTGAGTTTCATGGGTACGGAGGCGGAATTCAGTCTGCGGGATCGCGAAAAGCTCAGGCTGTCGCTGCGGGATTGGTTACAGGACGGGCGGGCGAAGCCGGTGCCGTTCGTGCTGCCGGCTGCGGTGACGGGTGGCCGCACCCTGCAGCTCCCGGGGCTCGTACACCATGGTTTCCTGAACGAGCTGTCCGCGGTGCTTCATCCGGTGCTGCGGCAGCTTGAAAGCTGGAAAGGCACCACGCGACCGCTGGTGATTACCGGACACAGTCAGGGAGCGGCTGAAGCGGGGCTGGCGGTGCCCGTCTTTGCGGCTCTGGGATATCAGATCCAGTCGGCGTGGACATTCGCCGCTCCGCGGGCAGGTAATGCGGAATTCGTGCGGGCAGCGGAAAGTTCGGGGGTTCCGATTGAGCGTCTGGAATTCGGAGACGACATCGTTCCGCATATGCCTCCGGTGGCCCTGCGGCACGCGTTGCAGACGATGTCGGACCAGATACCGCTGCTGTGGAAGCCCGTCGCGCTGCTGCTGGGCGAACTGCTGGAGGGTCTCCATGACTACGGCTACCAGACTCTGGGCCGCCTGATCTGGGGACATCAGTCCGACCGCATCGTGCGGGTGGGGATCAGTCGGGCGAACGAGACGGCGGTATTTGGTGAGCGGCTGAAGAAACTGTTGCGTGGTGTTGAGAACTGGGGAGCGCACCATCATTTGTACGGCCCTGAGACCGCGTTGAGTCAGCCGCGTGGTGGTTACACGGCGCTGGTGAGTCCTGAGCAGTGCGGCTGGACGGTGCGTCAGGGGTGATTTCCGGGCGCGGCTTGTCCGAGTCTTTCCAGTCCTGTCAGCAGCAGTTGTACGACGGTGTCTGGTTCGTCGGCCAGAAACAGGCAGCGGTTTTCGTCATCGGTGAGTCCGTTATTGAGTGCTGCGGCGAGGCCGCGGCGGCCGGCCTGCTGCAGGTCCTGAAGGATTGAGCTGGGTTCTGCGAGGTATCCGGTGAGGCCTTTTTCGGCGATTGTTGGGTCGAGCTGTCCGATGTGAATTCCGCGTCCGGCGGCCGTCTGCAGCACCTGCTGAATCTGTGGGTTGTGTTCAGCGGACAGCAGTCTGAGCACGTCCGGGCGGGGGCGACCTTCGAGCAGATCGATGGCCACCTGACCAGCTCCGCCGAGGGCACCCACGAGGAACAGGGGGCGTCCCAGCAGAATTGACCACCAGGCCTCCTCCAGCACACCGGGGTACAACCCGGCGACGCCTGCGAGTTTCCCACCCATCACGATGCGGGCGGCGGAATCGAGTGTGGTTTTGCGGCGCATGAGTGACAGGCCGCGTGTCCATGCGAGTCTTCGCAGGGGGGTATCCGGAAGTTTACGCAGCTCCTGATCGGCAGGAAACAGGGGCTGTCCGTCTTCATCGGTATCGGGGATTTCGGCTGGATCCGGCAGCGGGCCTGATTCCACAGTGGCGACGCCGTTGAGCAGGCTGAGTACGTGGGTGTCGAGGAACGGGGGACGGCAGGAGAGGACGAGTGGCCATGGCGGGGTGTTGTGAACGGGCTGAATTTTTGTTTCGAGGTTGCGGGCCAGTTCTGCGTAGCCGCGGGCGAGATCCAGCAGTCGCAGGGTGAAGTTGCGTCCGCCGGCCTGAGCGGGGGCTTCGAGTCTTCCGCCGTAGATGATGCGAAGTCCTGCGAGCAGCAGGCTGAGATGAATTTCGTCGGTGAAGTCCTGTTCGTGCAGGGGTGAGAGTCCGAGTTGCGGGAGTTCGGCTGATTCGGAGACGGAGACGACGACCGATTTTCCCTGCAGGCGTGCAGCGCGGCGTGCCAGCAGTCCGAGTGGGGTGCAGTAGTCGGCATCCTGCAGGGCGCGCAGGAGCTGCAGTTCGGAGAGGATCACGGGCGGGTCCGGGTAGAGGATGCAGCGGCGGCGGCTGGCCACGGGAGCCAGTCGAGCCAGATCGATGGGTTCGGGGCTGCTGGGCAGGATATCCACGAGTTCGGGGTGTGGCAGCTGTGCGGCAGTTCTGCGGAGCTGGTCCGCGTTCAGCTGGAAGCGCAGGGCTTCGCGAACGGCCTGCCAGAGGATGGTGCGGGCGGTGGCGTCTGGCTGAGCGGGCTTCCAGACGACGACGGGGGCATTTCCGAGCCACGGGAAGCTGCGCATTTCACCGTGTTCGAGGGCGTTGACGACGACCAGTGGTCCGCGGGGTTCGCGGGATTTGACCTGCACAACTTCTTCGAGGCACCAGGGGCGTGTGGAGTAGTGGTCGGTGAGGAAGGCGAGGACGACGGAGCAGTTGCGGATTCCGGCATTGATTTCGCCGGCGAATTCGCGTCCACCGCGAATGTCACGAGCATCGAACCAGTCTTTGACGGGCAGATCGCGAATGTACCGCTGCATCTGCCGCACAGGATCGGTGTGTTCGTCGTCGGTACCGGAGGGGGCGAGATCTTTTTTGGCGTGGCTGAGGAACAGCTGGAAGGGGCTTTGTTTGTTGTCGTGGGCCTGTCGGGCGTCGGGCTGGAGCAGCGAGACGGCGTGGATGGCGATGTGCAGTGCAGCGGTGTCAGCGGCTTCGTTGAGCCATGCTGGGAAGTCGGCAGATTTCCGGCCGTCGGCGGGAGGCTGGGGGAGCCGCACCTGGTTGCGATCAGCATCGAGTGCGAGGCCGGCAGTTCCGAGTGCCATCCCCAGCAGCAGGTGGCGATCGGGAGTCCGTTCGAGCTGCTGGCGAGTTTCACCGATAAAGGTGCGCCACTGAGCGGCTGTGCCGCCGAAGAATTCCTGGGCCATCAGATCGTCAGCGAGGACGATCACGAGTGAGTGTTCGGAGGCAGCGATGGGTTCGGCGAGGTGTTGTTGCCAGCTGGGTGGGAGTCCCGCGTCGTTATGGGGTGTGAAGCGGACGGAGGTTCGCAGGCCGCCGCGTCCGGGGGGATCGACGAACCGCCGCATGAGTTCTGTGGCCAGCAGTCGCGCGGGTTCGGACTGTGGGTGGGCGAGCAGGAACAGACGCAGTGGAATGGGTGACATAAGTCGGGCTGCCGTGCGGGGAATGGGCCGGCGAAATCCGTGCTGCGCCGGGGCGGACTATTTTCGTGCCGATGTTGCAGACAGACAGCGCAGCCCTTCGATGACGAGGCCCACCGCCGAGCGAATGGTACCGACTTTCAAACATTCCATCACGATCCCGCGGGGAATTTTGTTGACGGTTTTTTCCATGTCCTTGTCAGCGTGCAGGAGCGTTCGCCAGGAGTGCAGTGCGTCGAGCATATCAGCGTGGAAGGTCGCGATGGCCCGCAGGCTGTCGGTGGGGATGTCGGCCGCTTTTCTAAGTACCCAGTCCGGGGAATACTGGAGGGATTCGGGAACGGGAGCCGTGGTGCTGCTGAGGAATTGCGCGATGTCCGCGGCAGCTCCGCCGAAGCCACCGAGAATCAGCAGGGGCTGTTGTTTTTGAATTGACAGACCGGCTTCCTCGAGGGCCCCCGGCATCCAGCCACGCGTGCTTCTCAGCAGCCCCCCAAAGATGACTCGCAGATCCGCCAGCTCCGTGGTTTTGGTTCTGAGTATTCGCGTGGAATCGGCCCCGTATCGCAGGAGCGTGGAGGCATCCATCTGCCCGATCAGGGAGGCGGGTGGCAGTCCCGGGGGGTAGATGGGATGCATGCGGCAGACGCCGGCGAGTGATGCATGATGTTCCGGGGTGAGCTGTTCACAGTCGGGCCATTGCAGGTAGTTCTGCAGGGGCCAGGTTTTGGGTTTGGCGAGCGAGATGTCCCGGAGCGTTTTTTCGGGCAGCCATGTCTGAGCCATGTCGAGGAGTCTGGTGGTGGCGGTGCGATTGAGTTTCGCGAGGGTGCCACCGAGGATCAGCTGGCAGTTGTTTCTGAGCAGGGCAATTGTGAGTCGGGACAGGAGTTCTTCGAGGTGTTCGCAGCCAATGCCATGCGGTTGCAGCTCGCTGTCGTTTCCGATGCCCGACACGGAGACTTTGATGCGTTTGGACGGTGGTCCGGCTGGTGTCTGACGGCCGCTCCGTTTCCGATCGATATCCAGAAACGCTTCCTCGAAGCTGATCAGTTTTGTCTGTCTGCTGAAGGACTTCAGAACGGTGTTCAGTTCCCGGGTTTCCGCTATCCGCAGCCTGTATCCCGGATAAACGATGCGTGTGATCTGCGTGGGTGTGAACGGTGCTTTTTTGGCGAGGATCTGTTCCTGCAGGGCAGCGAGGGTGTAGGGGCAGGGAGTCCAGGTGATGTAGATCGTGTGCTGGTGATCAGGAATGTCTTCTTTGGCCTCTTCCTTTTTCAGTTCTTTCGCGACCTGTCGGTGGGCGTATCCGAGGAGCGTTTCCAGCATCAGTCGATCGACAATTTCCGCGATGCTGGTTTCAGGCTGATCTGCCAGCCAGCCGATGCGTGGCAGGCCCGCGAGCGCCTGCATCAGGCGGCTCCAGAGATTGCCTGCTTTGTGAACAGCGACGGCGGGCTGAAGTTTCCAGATGCGGCAGGTGCGGGGGTCGACCGGCTGGGGTGTGCGAGCGGCTTCGACTTCGATGCGACACCAGGGGCGTGACGAGTAGTGGTCGGTGACGATTGAGATCATGGCTGCCGTATCTTTGAGTGCGGCAGCCTGAATCTTCTTCCGCCAATCGTCGCCGACAGCCAGTTCGTTGGCATCATACCATGCATCCATCTGGCCGTAGTGGCTGAGTGAGTCTCGGATGTGTTCGGCGATTTCCCGTCCATCGGCTTTGGCGTGGCTGAGGAAGACTTCGAGTTTCCTGAGATTCTTTCCGGGAGCTGTGTGCCTCAGGCGGCGGGCGATGGCTTCGCTGGCAAGTCTGCGCAATGTGACGGCAGCCGCCTGGGGATTGGGGGCATCCAGCAGCCGAATGGGATTGCAGCTTTCGTACAGGTCGGTCATCCGGTAGAAGGAATCGTGGAGTGCGACGGGCAGGATGAGCATCTTCCGCGGATTCTTTTGGTACTCCCGAAGCAGGTTTTCGACGGCACTGCACCAGTCGATTGAGGAGACGAGGTGCTGGTCGATGAGCAGGATAACGACATTCAGGAGGGCCCCATCCCATGTCATTTCCGGGTCGAAGCGATAGCGAGCATTCGCGGTGGTGCTGTCGCGCGGGCTGGTTTTGGTGGCCGGGGGCGGCAGCTGCGCGATCTCGCGGCGATACCAGACCGGCAATCCGGCATCGCTCTGCGAACCCGTGGCATCGCTCAGGCGAAACCAGTTGAGCAGATTCCGGCTGAGGTTGAGAGTGTCCTCAGACTGCGGGTGGTGCACGATATAGATGGTGACGGCGGCAGGCATGTGAATTCATTCGACAGTGTATTCCACAAACACCCGTTCGACTTTCAGGCGGTCTCTGAAACGCTTCCATTCGGCGGCTGTCAGCTGTTCCGGCCGCTCCAGTTCCAGTCGTTTGGGGGGGTGATGTTTATCTGCAGACACAATGACGCGTCCACGGCAGCGTCTGTGGAGCGCCTGCAGCAGTTCCTGATCGATAATCCCTGCGTAGCTGTCTTCCTGTTCAGGGATCATGGCCACAAGGTCGGGGTGGGTCATCATTTCCAGTCCCAGACCTTTGAGTGTGGCGTTGTGGCTGCCGTGGTGACTGACCTTATAGAGCACTGTGCGGCTGAGCAGATCCTGGGCGGTGACTTTGCGGGCTCGGCTGCCGGAGCCCACCTGCCACTGGTGTTTGTGCCAGCTGAGCCAGCTGCCGACCTGGGCATCCCCGGGGAACAGCAGCACGCTGCCCGTTTTGATGATTTCGATGGCGATTACGAGGCTGGTGTTGTTGACGGCACCGTCCAGCTGCAGAGCCAGTCTCGCTGACACGTTCAGCCAGTCATAGTCGATATTCCGGTACTGCTCGTCCCTGCTGAGATACGTGTTGCGGTACCACGGGTCTTTGGCCATTTGCTGAATGGGGATTCCGAGTTGTTTTCGGAAGGGTGCTCCCTGATCTTCACCACCGGACGACGCATTGGAATTGAGGGCCTGCATGAAGCCGCCGAGTCCGTTGGCATCAAGCCCAAAGTAGGTTTCCTTGTTGCTGCCGCTTGAGGGGTTGGACTTATTGAGGAGTTGATCACGGGGTGGACCGAGGACGTAGACACGGACGCCTCGGGGAAGATCCCGGGCCGGGACGAGTGTTCCGGGTGCGAGATATCGAGGTCCGCCGCCGCTCTTTTTGGCCAGCTGCGTGATGTTTTCCATGGCCTCCTGCGTGTTGCTGCTGATTTTCTGATCGGGGTTATATCGGATGCCGCTGTCGGACTTCAGGGGCAGCCCGTAGAACTCGCCAACTTCGGCGATGGCGTCATTGAATGCGAGCCGGGCGGCATGTTTTTTTTGCTGCTGTTTCGGGATTGGTTTGGCGGTTTTCCGGGGTGTTGCCCGCTGCAGACGTCTGGAGGCTTCCTGAAGGGCGCGGGCGCCATTTCTGAGCCGGGAATTGATCTGGACAGCTTCACGATCCTGCGGGTCCTCAGTCCAGCCCATCCAGACGCTGCCGATCTGGAAGTCATCAAACCATTTCCGGTCGGGGTGGAAGAAGGCGATGTGGTCCCAGTGTTCATGGGTGGCGACGAGAGCATTCAGTTGCGGGGCAGTGCCACCGGGCGGCGTGAGCTGTGTTTTCAGGTCCGCCAGCATGTCTTCCGGCGGAACTTCCCTGCGAGACGTGTTGAGCTTGATGCCGCAGTCGATCAGCATGGAGTAGACCTTGCGGTCCTGGGCCATGAAGGACAGCAGGAAGCAGTCTCCGAAGCCGTGACGATACATGCGAACACGAATGGCATCGACGGCAGGTTCAGTGGCCATGACGATCTCCTTCAGCGGGAACATGGGAATGCATCATGGCAAAGGGACCGATGGCACTTTGCATGGAGCCTGTACCGAAGTACATGGCCGGAGCGGAACCCATGCGTCCGGAGGTGTAGTTGAACTGCCGGAGCATGCGTTGTTCATCATCGAGCGGCTTGCTGATGGCGTACAGCAGTGACAGGTCGTCGAGGTCAAAAATCAGGGTGCAGCCACCGCGGAACTGAATCCAGTCATCATGTTCGAGGTGGTTACGTCCATCATCGCGCGGGACAAACCAGTTTTTCCTGTCGATGCTCCACTCACCCCGGTGTTCGCGAAAGGCGACGCCGCGTTTCTGTGCGAGAGTCACGATGACGTGGTTGAGGATGCGGCCGTTGGGAGCGGCCCGGCGAGCCAGTGCGATGTTGCCCACAGCGTAACTGGCGAGTTCCTTTGCCAGATAGCCGTACTCAATCCCCTGCTGTTCACATTTCTCCCTGCCCGCCGGAAACATCAGGCCGGTCAGCTTGCGGAACTTCTGAGACAGTCCGCCGGCGATGGCCTGTTCGATGAGCGAATGCAGGCCACCTTTGCCGTCTTCGTCCTCGATGTATTTCTGAGTCTCGGTGAAGATGTCCCGGCGTTTTGTCAGGTAGCCAACGGTACCGGCGAATTCACGGAGAAAGCCGGCGATCGCTTCAACGGCCGGATCCTTTGGTCCCAGCGGGTGACGTTCGTATGCGAGGTCTTCGATGGCCATGCTGGGCACACCCTCAGCGCTGATCCCGCGCCGCCGAAATGCCTCCACAAAAGCTACTCGGTAACCCTTGTCGTCAATTGATACCTGATCCAGATCCGCCGTGATGATCGCCCGCAGGTAATCTCCGAACGTCAGATCCATCGGTGGGCAGTAATCCAGTGCGCGGATGCAGATTCGCAGCACTTCACTGGCGGTTCGAGCGGCTGCGGCAGCCAGTTCGTCCACCAGATCCGGATGAATGGCCCCGGCCGGAAGAATGCCCGAACCGCCGGTGGCAATCCGCCGAATACGCTCGACCCGCGACTGATACACTGTCACAAAGGCCTCAAACACCGCCGCGACCAGCAGACCACCACGATCGTGCGGTTCAAGCTGCGTTTCGTAATCGGACGGATCGGGTTGCCGCGGGTGCCAGTGTCCGTGGTCGTCAAACTCGCCCAGTGCATCACGCAGACTGCCGTAGCTGCCAGTTGCCTGGCCGAATTCCAGAGCCAGTTGTGCCAGCAGGTTCTGTTGCTGAAGATCGCCGCGAGTCAGGGCAATCTGACCACGCAGAACTTCGGGAAACGTGAAGTGCTGCAGCAGGGCCACGAGGTCCGCGAAGGCTTCGTGAAACGCAAGCGTGTCAGGATGCGTGGCATCTATGTAGCGACGATGAACGCCGTCGAGGATTGCGTGGGCGGTTTCGTGAGCAACGATGTCGTGGCTGAGGCAGGTGAAGACGATGGAACCTGGCAGCTGCAGCTGGCGGCTGGCCGGACGCGACTGAAAATATCCAAACAGCAGTGCTTTGCGTTCCGGGTCGTAAAACGCATTGCCCTGTCGCAGGGCGTGGGGATAGACGCGCAGTCGCTGCACAAACTCGGGCTTCAGCGGCGGCTGGTTTTTGCGTTTTCGGCGCCGTGAACTGTCCGCCACGAACCGCTCAGACCACATCACCGGCCGCCCCAGGGCCTTTTCGAAGTTGGCAATGGTCGTCATGATCACCGCATACACCATCTGCTGATGGAACTGCGGATTGCCGACGTTGGGTTCCAGCCCGTCCTGAACAAGCAATGCAGGGTCGTCGAGATCGACTGGTTCGTAGACGACACCCGAAGCGGGATCCACATCGATGATTTCGATGTACTCGCCAGTCGGGACACTGCCGGCGTCGGCCGCTGTGCTGCGACGCTGCAGTTCCTCCCAGCGAACCTGATAGGTCAGCTCGTTGAACCGCCAGGAGCTGGAGGAGAGGCTGACACCGGGATCGAGCGCGTACCCGCGGAGCCAGCGGTGCTGGGGGCGATTCCTGTGATTGACCACGGCTGTGGCCTTTTTAAAAAGGGGATGCGGCGTGGGAAGCAGATCATCAGATCCTGCCTGTTGCGCCCGGACACCCCCGGGCTCGCCATACCACCCAGAATCCCGTCCCGCTGCCTTCGGATCAACTGAAAACCCGCATAAATGGTATTTGCGTACGTCCAGTTGCAACGAATGTATCGATTACTCCGACGCGGCATGCCGTGATTACCCAGCGGGACACTGTGGGAGGGATGGTGACGGGATGAAAGACCCGCTGAGCGGTGATGTTTTGGTGGCAGGCTGCAGGTTTCCATCCTGGCGGATGGTGATGTTGCAGTAGGTGCCGTGCGGCGAGCTTCCGCCCTGCGGCATTGGCTTTCTCTGAAATTCTGTGAAAAGACGGGTGAAGACCTGGGCGGGCGAGGCTCCTGCCGAGCCGCTGAACGCAGGTCCGCGCTGTGAGCGTTTGCCAGCGTTTTTGCGGCGCAGCGGGG
>JBEAUF010000294.1:0-5498 GCA_041161565.1 Planctomycetota bacterium
GCGGCGCAGCGGGGATCGAAGAAACGCTCGCGGCAGGGATGCGGCTCAGCAGGAGCTTCGCCCTCCCGACACTGCGTCTTGTCAGAAAGCCAATGCCATTGGGCTGCCGCCCTGCGGCTCATGTGTGGCGGAAGCCCCCGGTTGCGATTCGGCACCCTGGTGCCCACGCGGCCAGCGGCGTCGGCAGCGCGTTGCCAGGGCTCTTTACCCGCGGGCTGCCGCCCTGCGGCTCATATGCGTTCTCACTTCTCACTTCTCACTTCTCGCTTCTCACTTCTCCTCTCTCGCCAGGGCTCTTTACCCGCGGGCTGCCGCCCTGCGGCTCAGTGCGTGTCCGCCCTGCGGCTCAGCGCGTTCTCCCTTCTCACTTCTCACGTCTCACTTCTCACTTCTCACTTCTCCTCTGTCGCCAGAGCTCTTTACCCGCGGGCTGCCGCCCTGCGGCTCAGCGCGTGTCCGCCCTGAGGCTCATGCGCCTGCCCACTCTGATCGGAATTTCGGGAATGTGCCCGGCTCCGCGGGTCCGCTGGTCGCCGAGACTTTGCCTCGCCGGCGCCCGGCCCTATGATCTGCCGACGGTTGCTGCACACTCGAACCGTGTCCTGCAGCGCCAGATCCCCTGCGGCCAGCCGAATCACTTTCGTTGGCTGCCTGCCTTCCCGCCTTCCCGCCTTCCTCCCCTGTGACTGGTCTGCCATGCACAGTGAGTCATCGTCTTCTGTGCTTGATTTTTTCCCCCGCACGCGACTTGTTTGCGGTCCGGGCAGCATTTCGCGGCTGGGCAGTCTGGCTGTCGAATACGGCGGCTCAAAAGTGCTGCTGGTGACTGACCGCACTCTGCGGGAGGCCGGGCACTGTGAGACAGCGGAGCGTTCCCTGCGGGAGGCCGGAATCGCCTGTGCGGTGTACGACGAGGTGCGTCCCAATCCGACTTCCGACGATGTCGATCGCTGCACGGCCTTTGCGCGTCCGCAGGGCGTTGATCTGCTGGTGGGCCTTGGCGGTGGCAGTTCGATGGACTGCGCTCGCGCCACCAATTTTCTGCTCACCAACGGTGGCCGGATTCACGACTACAAAGGTGTGGGCCGTGCCGCGCGGCCGATGCTCCCGCTGATTGCCGTGCCCACGACTGCCGGTACCGGCAGCGAAGCGCAGTCCTTCGCCGTGATCGCCGATTCCGCCACACACCTGAAGATGGCCTGTGGTGACGTCAAAGCGGCCGCTCGCGTCGCCATTCTTGACCCCCTGCTGACGCTCACCATGCCCCGCACCGTGACCGCGGCCACCGGCATCGATGCCATGACGCATGCTCTGGAGAGCTGGGTCACTTCCCGCCGCACGCCCATTTCTCAGATGTTTGCTCGCCAGGCATGGCAGCTGCTGGCTGCTTCCTTCGGCACGGTGCTGCGGCAGCCGGATCACCTGGAGGCCCGCGGCCGAATGCTGCTGGGCGCATTTCTCGCCGGCACCGCCATCGAAAACAGTATGCTTGGAGCAGCACATGCGACCGCCAATCCGCTCACGGCCCGCTTCGATACCACACATGGCCTGGCTGTGGGACTGATGATGCCCCACGTGATTCGCTGGAACGCGTCCGTCGTCGGACAACTTTACACTGAACTCCCGGTCCCTGCCGACGTGCATACCGGCGCTGTTTGGCAGCCCGAGTCATCCCCGGAACTGCTCGCCCGGTGCTTCACCGATTTTCTGGAAATCGCCGACCTGCCGCGATCGATTTCCGCAGCCATCGGCCGGCCCCCCGCAGACTCCGACCTGAACGAACTCGCCGCAGACGCGGTTCTGCAGTGGACAGGCACGTTCAATCCTCGCAGAATGGACCACGCATCCTTTCTGCATCTGTATCAACAGGCCCGGTAGTCCGCACATGGCACTGATCGAACTCCGCGATATCAGCAAAACCTATGATCTCGGCGAAGTTCGCGTGCACGCTCTGCGCAGCACCACTCTGTCGATCGAACGCGGCGAATACGTCGCTCTGCTGGGACCGTCCGGTTCCGGCAAGTCCACGCTGATGAACACCCTTGGCTGCCTCGATCGACCAACCGCAGGCAGTTATCGGCTGGATGGCGAGGAGATCGCGGATATGTCGCGAAACGCCCGTGCGGCAATTCGCAACCGGCACATTGGGTTTGTGTTTCAGAACTTCAATCTTCTGGCCCGCACGTCCGCACTCGAAAACGTCGAACTGCCACTGCTCTACGGCCCCGCCCTGTCCACCGGCAAACGCCGCAAACGCGCCCGCGAAATGCTCGAAATGGTCGGGCTCGGCAGCCGACTCGACCATCACCCCGGACAACTTTCAGGGGGCCAGCAGCAGCGCGTCGCCATTGCCCGGGCCCTCGTCACAAATCCCTCCATCCTCATGGGGGATGAACCCACCGGAAACCTCGATTCCCGCACCAGCCGTGAAGTCATCGAACTCTTCAAACAGCTCAACGAACAACAAAAAATCACCGTGATTCTCGTCACCCACGACCTCAACGTCGCCCGCCATGCCAGGCGCATTCTGGTGCTCCGGGACGGCAGTATCGTGGCCGATACCACCGACTTTGAAACGGCCTTCCAGACTCTCCAGGCTGCCCATTCTTCGCCACCGGAAACTGCGGCACAAACGTTGCCCAGTGCATAGCCGATACAGGCGGAATTCTTGTTGTCGAGTCGGTTTCCATCCGATTCGATGAATATGAACCGCCTGATACCCCCCATGCTGTGCACTGTGATCGTGTCTGCTGTCCTGACAGCCGGGCTCCCCGAGTCCCGCGCGCAGGTGTTTAAGCCGGACGAGGATCAGATTCGCTGGCCCGAGTCATCAACAGCATCGCGGATCCGTCGCCCGGCCGGCCCGGAACCAGTCACCGTGGCGACTCAGGAAAGCACGGCCGCCGAACGTTTTCTGCCGCTCGATGAAGCCCTGCGACTGGCGCTGGCCAATTCGGAAGTGATTCGAGTGCTGACGGGGGTTTCGGCGTCTTCTTCCGGCCGCACCATCTACGAAACGGCGATTGCCGTCACCCCGATCGACATCGCCAAATCGAGATTTGACCCTGTTTTCCAGGCCAATTCCTCGCTGCGCCGCACGGAAACCCCGTTTCTGAACCCGGCCGGACCGCGGGTGCAGGATTTTCCGCGAGCCGGCACGGATTACGGGTTCAGCGTTTCCGACCGCAACCAGCTGGGCGGTACAGCCGCCATCGGTGCCAATAACCGCTGGGACAGCCAGAACTTCGAAGGCTTCTATTCGCGAAACCAGCCGGCGATGGAACTGAGCTATACTCAGCCCCTGCTGGCCGGTGCCGGGCTGGCCGCGAACCGGGCCCCGATTGTCGCCGCGCGGCTGGATCAGGAGCGATCGTATTTCCAGTTCAAGGATTCGATGCAGAATCTGGTGCGGGACGTCATTTCCGCCTACTGGTCGCTTGTTCAGGCCCGCACGGAATTGTGGGCGCGGGAGATTCAGGTGGAGCAGCTGGAATTCAGCTTTCGCAGTCTGGAAGCGCGAGCGGACGTGGGGCTGCGAAATCGCCCCGATGCTGCTCAGGCCCAGGCCAGCTGGTCGAATGCCAAAGCCACACTGGTCCGTGCCCGAGCGGCCGTGCTGCAGCGGGAAGCCGCGTTGCGAAACATCATGGGACTGCCGCCGGAAGACGGTCAGCGACTCGTGCCCTCCACTCCACCCACCCGCAACCGTCTGGAATTCCGCTGGAAGGAAATTGTCGAGACGGCTCAGGCCAGCCGCCCCGATCTGATTGAACTGAACCTGGTGCTGGCCGCGGATCAGCAGCGACTGGTGGAGCGTGCCAATTTCGCCCGCCCGTCACTCGATGCCCAGGCCCTGCACCGCTGGAATGGACTCTCCGGACGCGTGCGACCCACGAATGCCACCGTGGATTCGTCCTTCGACGATCACACCGACTGGACACTGGGCATCAACTTCTCAGTGCCCCTGACACTGCGGGAATCCCGAGCACGCGTTCGCAACCAGGAACTTCTGATTGCCAGAGACCGGGCCAACCTCAGACAGGCGCTGCATCAGATCGAACACGATCTGGCGAATGTGCTGCGGAGCATTGAGCAGAACCTGCAGCAGTATGAGGCTTTTCGGGAAGCACGGCAGGCATCAGCATTCAACGTGCGCGCCCAGCGGGCCAATATTCAGGCCCAGCGCGATACCCTGCTCAGCGAACTCCTCGCCATCACCGACTGGGCCAACGCCGTCTCCGCCGAAGCTCAGGCCCTCACCGCATACAACACCGATCTGGCCAGCCTTGAACAACAGTCGGGAACGATTCTGGAAACGCACGGCATTCGCTTTGTGGAAGAGCGTTTCGGGAGCATCGGCCCGCACGGCTGGTGCCTGGACGAAGACGGCAACTACCCGCTGGGTTTGAAATCCGGGGAAAACGCAGCGCGGTATGAAGCCGGAAAACAGGCGTCGGAAGAGGCCTTCGAACTGAATGACTTTCCCAGAAATGCCAACCGCACTCCCGAACCGGCCCCCATGCCGGAACAGCGCTGAGCCAACGCCACCGCAATTTCCCGGGCCCGGCGAACGCAACGTGAAAACCGCGGGGAAATCCGCCAGATACAGCTGACGCCAGAGTTGCTGACAGGCTTGCTGAATTCTGTGCGTTTCTCTGTGAAACTCTGTGTGCTCCGGGGTTGAATTCGCCCCTCCAGCCACCATCGTGCGAATTTTTCCGCAGGAATTGCCGGTTGATCACTCGGCCGGGGCCTGCAAACTGTGAATCCCGAATCGATTGCAGCGATTCTGACAATTCTGCGGATGGCTGCCGCCGATCAAGGAATGAGAGAAAGTGGCTGACCGGCCGCGCCGGAAGGTCGTTCTGAATTTCGTTTGCCAGCAAGCACCGCTGTTTGAAGGCGTGACCCGTGAAGACATCCATGCCGCGATTTGGAATCTGTTTGAGCCTTGCTGCCGCTCTTGCCTCCAGCTCACTGCTGACAGGTTGCCAGACCACCATCGGCGGTCAGACTCTGCCGTCCCCCGACTATCTCAAGGACGACGTGCAGTTCCATCCGGCAGGTCCGGAATTCAAGCTGTCGAAGAAAGTCGACGCGGCCAACAAGCAGGCAGCAGCCCGCCAGGCCACACAGCCCGGGCCCTGATGGCCTCCGGGCGATTTCACACCCCCGTCGGCCTGTGGTCACTCGGCTGATGCCAGAGTGCAGGCGGCCGATGGTGCTCGACAGGTCAGCCGCCGCCCATGCGCGAGCATCCCTCTGCCCATCGCGTGCGCGCGACGGAGCATAGCACTTCGGACACCCGGGTAACGCTCCGCGAGGCTGGTGCTGCCGCGGAAGGAATGAGCCGGTTGCGATTCGGCACCGTGGTGCCCCGCACTGGCAGATCCTGAGCGGGCGGGCGGAAGCCCCCGGTTGCGATTTGGCACCCTGGTGCCCCGCACTGCCAACCCCTGAGCGGGCGGGCGGAAGCCCCCGGTTGCGATTTGGCACCC
>JBEAUF010000318.1:0-7156 GCA_041161565.1 Planctomycetota bacterium
CCATTGGGCGGCTCATCACGAGTCCGCCCCCCTCTGCGTTTCAGCCCGTAGGGCGCCACATCTATAGCCGGCGGCGTAAGCCGCCGGGGCCCTGCCGCAAATCACCTGCAGCCCGAAAGGCGACACATCCGTTGCGGCGCCGTCAGCCGCCGCACCACACCGCGCCAGATTCTCGGTGACACCGTTGGCAGCCGATGGCCCAGCGGCCCGCGCCTGAGCGGACGGGCGGCAGCCCCCGGTTACGCCTTTCGCACCCTGGTGCGCCCCCCTGCCGCGATTGAGCGGACGGGCGGCAGCCCCCGGTTACGCCTCCGCACCCTGGTGCGCACCCCTGCCGCGATTGAGCGGCCGGGCGGAAGCCCCCGGTTACGATTTCGCACCCTGGTGCGCCCCCCTGCTGCGACGTTAGCAGTGCGTTGCCAGGTCTCTTTACCCGCGGGCTGCCGCCCTGCGGCTCATACGCGGCGGAAGCCCCCGGTTACGCCTCCGCACCCTGGTGCGCACCCCTGCCCGCGGCGTCAACGACGCGTTTCCACGGCTCTTTACCCGCAGGCTGCCGCCCAATGGCCTTGGCTTTCTGGCACGACGCAGTGTCGGGAGGGCGAAGCTCCTGCTGAGCCGCATCCCTGCCGCGAGCGTTTCTTCGATCCCCGCTGCGCTGCAAAAACGCTGGCAAACGCTCACAGCGCGGACCAGCGTTCAGCGGCTCGGCAGGAGCCTCGCCCCTCCCAGGTCTTCACCCATCTTTTCACAGAATTTCAGAGCATCCCAATGCCACTGGGCGGCAGGCCGGGGTAAGTGTTCTGCGCTGCACGGGCCTGCGGTGGCATGAGCGTTGCGGTGCTCTTTACCCGCGGGCTGCCGCCCTGCGGCTCAGTGCCTTTCCGCCCTGCGGCTCAGTCCGTGTTGTCATTGCATTGCCGTCACCTTAGCGGCGCGGTCAGGCACCGCACGGCTGACCGCTTGCACCTGACCCTTCAGGGTGACTGAAAATACACGCCCACGTTGTTGCCGTTGGCGCGTTCCGAAACGCTGCGTTCATCGGCGATCGGAGACAGCAGTTTCAAACCGTTGCCGACCGGGCGGTTGAGTAATTCCACCTGATCCTCGCCGGGCTGGTCCGGGTTCCACCAGCAGAGCGTGGATGAGCCTCCACCGTCCATATTGATGCCATCGTCCGCTCCCAGCTCCAGCAGCCACTGGCCCAGCTCTGCCGTGGTGGCACCGAGGCTGGAGTGACGGCGACCGTCGACGACCAGCACCAGCAGCCAGCGACCGTCGGCAGACAGCCCAAGCGCAGTTCGTGGGTGCAGGTCGTCGCCCGAAGGCTGCACAGTGCCGTCCAGCAAACAAAAACCAAAGCCGCTCACGGCCATTTCAATGTCGTCCGGCGGCGTGGCTGCATCTGTCACCTGCATGCTGCCGGTCTTTGATTTCCAGCGAATAAACGAAGGCGTCCCGGCACCGGGGGACACGAGTTGCCCGTCGCTGACGGCAAAGCCCTGCAGATTGGTTTCGGTTTCCTGATCGAAGGGCACGGGCCAGGGGGAAAAGGCATCGGCATTGAATGCCAGCACCACCGGCCGGGACCGTTCTCGCTCTGAACGCAGAAAGTTGCGTGCAGTCTGGCGGCGGGTTTCCCGTTTGTTGGTTTCCCAGTCTTCCAGTCGAGCGGTGGTGGTGAGCTTCAGTCCGGGCTGTTGCAGGTCAATACGGGCCACGTATCGACGAATCGGCCGAGGGGTGGAGAGCGAGTCCCTGTGCAGGCGGATTCCTGGGGCAAGCTCGCGGGCAGTATTCCAGTCGACAGCTGATACCGCCGGGACCGGGACACCGGGTGCCGCTGCCGACGACTCCTGAGGCAGGTGCAGGTGCAGGTGCAGGTGCAGCCACAACAAGCCATGGCACAGCAGCAGCGTCGACATGCAGAACCTTTCCGTGTGTCAACAAAAATCCGCCGCCATCACCAGCGAATTTCCACAGTGACTTTGGCGCGATTTGTGCCATCCGGCAGCTGCACAAGCAGTTCCTGGCGTCCGGCGGATTGGCGGACGAGTGCCAGGCCGCCGTCGATGGTGTACTGCACGCCATCACAGGCAAATCCACCGGGCTGTTCGGTGATCTTTCCCGCTGCAATTCGCAGCCAGAGAGCGCGAGCGGGGCTTGCGGACTGGATTTCCAGTGTGCGTTTGAGTCCGAAATCGGGGGTATTGGCGAGCGGTTCGATGGTGTCGGTGAGCTGCAGGTCTTTCCAGTCGGTGCGGAAGGAGGGTAGTCCTGCGGAGCTCAATCGGTACCCGCGGAACTGGTATCCCAGTTCGCGTGGGTTTCCGGCAGGCCAGGCTTCATCGAGCGAGCTCAGGGAAGCCACTGGCGGGCCCTGCGGGAGCGTCATAACGTGGTCACCCAGCGGTGACTGAAATCCCGGCCCGCGGTCAACCCAGTGTTTGGCGGCATCGATAAATGCGCCGTGCCAGATCAGCCGTGGCGTCATGTGCTCAGCATCCCAGGCGAAGTGCACTTTTTCGGGGAAGCCTACAGCAATCCCGCGGGGGGAGAGCCCTTCGATGAAATTGCGATAGATCAGCGGTCGTTGTTCGGGAGTGAGCACAATGGACTGGCGTTCGAGTCCTGAAGGCACCTTGGCGCGGTTGCCGTCGAGCAGATAGCGCCAGATGGCTTCAATCTGCTGCACGGAATTGCCTTCCAGCACATGTGGAATGATGGAATTGCCACCCGGCCATGCGGCTGGCATGCGTGTTCCGGGGCGGTACTTCTGGGGATCAAGCAGATAGCGATGGAACCAGTCTCGACGAAGTCTGGTGGTCATGGTGGTCATATCGAGCGACTGCAGGCCGGTGGCGGCGAGGTTGTCGAAGCGGTGGCACTTGATGCAGGAGAGTGCCTTGTCGCCAACCAGCAGGCGGGCGTCGGCTTTGATGCGATGATCCGCTTCCGCGAATTCAGGCATGGGCACTTCCGCCTGGCGGTCCGCTGCGAGGCGTGGCAGGAGCACATCGGCGTGCTGTGAACCGAAGGCCGGCATGCGAGTGTGCATGTACGGGCGATCCTTGCCGCCTTCGTTGAGGATCCGGCGAAGCCAGTTTTCGTTGAGTTTGTCGCCGGCACCGTCGAGTGGTGGCGGCACGCGGCCTTCGTCACCCATTTCCGGAATTGTGCCTGTGAATACGTGATTGAGTGGTTCGGAGGGACCGCCGATACCACCTCGCAAATGGCAGGCGAAGCAGTTCAATGAAAGCATCACTGAGCGAATTTCGGCGGCCGCGGTGGCAGAGGCTGGGGGAGTGGTATTGGCCGGAGCAGGTTCAGCGGTCTTTGGGGCGTCGGCGATGGCGGCCCGGAGGTCAGCTCGCTGGCGATCGCTCAGAGTAAACACTGGCGATTTTTCGGGGGCGGCAGCGAGGCATCCGGAAGCGGGCTTCACGGCTGCGAAGGCGGGAGCAGGGATGGCCGGTGCCGGCTGCACGCGCTGGTCCCCGTCGCCGTGCTGATGACAGGCGGCGCAGCCCAGTTGAGCGAACAGCAGGCGGCCTTTGGCGATGAGTTCGGGGCTGGGCGGTGCAGAGGTTTTTTCGGGAGCTTTGGGGGGCTCGCGGGTGAGTGTAACGCTGCCGGAAAGCGGCTGCCGGGCGAGCCCTGGTCCTTCGATTTCGACAGCCAGCTCTTCACCGCCGCCTTTCTCAAAGAACTCCACAACCACCGTGTGGCTGCCGGCCTTGAGTGCGATCACGCCGTCTCGTCCCACCGGTGGGTGAATCCCGTCGTTGTTGACAACTTCCTGTTCGTTGATGGTGACTCGTGAACCGTCGTCCGAGCGAACGTGGATCCGGTATTCGCCGTCGGCAGCGATTTGCAGATAACCGGTGAATCGGAGTGCGTAGTCGTCACCGCGGGCCGCGGGGCCGGCGGAGAAGTCGGTGGTGGTGCCGGTGCTGACGGGTTTGAGTGTGGTGAAGTCGGGCAGCTGATCCCAGCTGCCTTCAAAGTATTCGTACTGGATGCTGCCATCGACTTTGACATCCCGCAGCAGGAAGCTGGCAATGTCCCTGGCATCTTCGGGGGACAGGCCCAGAGACGGCATGCGACCTGAGGGGCGTACGGTGTGGGGTTCGCGGAGAAAGGCGATCAGTCCGCCGAGGTGATATTTTTCGTGGAGTGGTCCGAGAGGCATCAGGAAATCGGGCCGCACGACTGCCGGGGCCGCGGGGGCCTGAGGCTCTTCTTCTTCGTCCGGGTCGGGTGGTGCCAGTCCGCGGCGAATGGCCGTGATCGCTTCATCCGATCGCAGATCCCCGTGGCAGGCGGCACAGCCGATGCGGTGGTACAGTTCTTCGCCGCGGCGAATTGCGTCGCTGGAGACAGCCTGAGGACGCCAGGTGCTGCCGGCCGTTACGAAGGCTGTGAGTGCATCGAGTGTTTCCGGATTGTTGGCGACTGCTGGAATCTGTGGCATGGCGGCGCCTGGCTTCTGCTGCTGCGGATTGGCCAGGAACCGGCGGACGTGGTCGGGGTTGAGTCGTGTTGCGGCGGCGGTGAGAACCGGAGCCTGACGGGGAGCAACGGTGATGCCCGGGAAGGTGCCGTGACAGGACTGGCAGTTCATTTCCGCAATCAGCAGCCGCCCGGCTTCTGCCGCCTGCAGGTGCTCTGTCCGGAATCGTGCGTAGCCCGGCACCAGCGTTTCGGTGGGTTGCGGGAGGGTTTCCTGAGCAGGCAGGCGGGTGGCGCTGAACAGGATCAGCAGCACAGGCAGGAATGCAGGGCAGCGGGAGACAACTGTTGCCATGGTGGGATGCCGGGGAGGTGAGACACTGGCTGTTCACTGTCCCCGGCACCGTTCCGATCGGTGCCGAGCTGGGGACAGGCATTGCTGCCAGCGAACGAATGATGAAGAGGAATCGCGGGGAAAGCAACCGTGAACGGAGTCCTGCGGCCGATGGTTGCATTGGCGTCGTTCCGGCAGGAGAATTCGGACCGCCAGGTTCGCAGCCCGGCCGTGCATGTCCGGAGCAGGCGTTCCGGCTGCTCCTGCTTCAGTCCCGGCCAAATCACAGCATCTCACCCGGAATCGCTCCTTATGTGGTCATTGCTCTGCACCCTGCTGTTCCTCCAGTCGCTCGAAGAACGACTTCTGCAGGAACCCCCTGCTCTGCTGGCCACTGAGGCCCGCGAGCATGGGGACCCGGCTCGCGGTGCCGTCGTGTTTCATCAGCAGAGCCTGCAGTGCGCTGTATGCCACGCGGCCGGTCAGGCCCTCCGTCCGCAGCTGGGACCGGACCTCACCCAAATTCCCGCCGACGTCACTCCGGAACAACTGGTGATCTCCATCCTGCGTCCCTCCGAATCCATCCGCAAAGGTTACGAAGCCGTCACGGTTGTGCTGCAGGACGGGAAGGTCCTGAACGGGCTGGTGGCCTCCTGCACCTCCTCTGAACTGCTCCTGCGCGATGCGGCGCGGCCCGGTGAAACGCTGCGGGTGGCCGTGACTGATATTGAGGAAGTCACGCTGCTGAAAACGTCCCTGATGCCGGTCGGACAGGTGAATCAGCTGGCGAGCCGTCAGCAGTTTCTGGACCTGGTTCGCTATCTGCTGGAACTGCAGTCCGGCGGGGCCGACCGCGCTCGGCAACTCCTGCCACCCCCTGAACTGCTCACCATGCAAATCCCCGAATATGAAAGTCACATCGACCACGCCGGTCTCATCCGCACGCTCGACGATGCCGCGTTTGAACGCGGCGCGGCCATTTACCAGCGAGTCTGCCGGAATTGCCACGGCACACACGATCAGCCGGGATCACTGCCCACATCGCTGCGGTTTGCCGAAGGACGCTTTCGCAGCGGAAGTGATCCATGGACCATGTACCAGACGCTGACTCGCGGCTTTGGCCTGATGGCGGCTCAAACCTGGATGGTGCCCTCCCAGAAATATGACGTGATTCATTACATCCGTGAGCACTATCTGCGGGAACGCAATCCGAGCCAGTATGTGCAGGTAACGGACGCGTACCTTGCCGGGCTGCCCAAAGGCGATACGCGGGGCCCGGAACCTGCGGAAATCCAGCCGTGGAATGCCATGGACTACGGTCCCTCACTGGCCCACACCATGGAAGTTGCCGGACCGTTCCGCAACATCGCCCAGAAGGGACTGGCCATCCGTCTCGACACCGGCGCCGGCGGGGCAGCCCGCGGCCGCCACTGGATGCTGTACGAGCTGGATACGCTGCGGATGGCGGCCGCCTGGAGTTCACTGGAAACAGGAAATTCCGAACGGAATTTTCTTGACTGGCGCGGAATTCAGTTCAACGGCGAACATGGCATTCACCCCGGCATTACGGGGCGACAGACGGCAGCCACCGGCGACGGACCGGGCTGGGCCAATCCACAAACGGGCCTGTTCACGGACGACCAGCGTGTTGAGGGACGCGACGGTCGTCGCTACGGCCCGCTCCCGCGCAGCTGGTCCCGATTCCGCGGCCAGTATCATCACGGTGCCGATGTGGTGCTGTCTTATGAAGTGGCCGGAACACCGGTGCTGGAACGACCGGCGGTGATCCTTGAAGAAGCGACGCCCGCACCTGAATTGGCTGCTGCACCCGGTGCCGCAGCGGCTGACACGGCTGCACAGGGCGGCAGCCGGCATTCCGCGCCGCCCACATTTCTGCGGACCTTTAACATTGGTGCGCGGCAGCAGGAACTTGTGCTCGCGGTGGCTCAGCAGCCCCGCGCGGCGCTGTCTGAACTGGCTGACGCAGCCGGTGTCCGCTTCGGACCCCCTCTGCCGGCCGACCCTGAATCGCCCGCCGCCTCGGGCTCCCAACCGCTGACGTTTGACGGTCAGACTTACGTGGAAGTCACAGACACCGCGGGATTCGACCTGCTGCGCGACTTCAGCATCACCGCCCGCGTTCGCACCGATGCCGGCGGAACGCTGCTGGCGTATGCTCAGCCCGGTCCCAAATGGACGCCCGATGGTCAGACATTTTTTATCCGTGACGGTCGGCTGGGCTTCGACATCGGGTGGATTGGGGCCGTCACGTCGCGGCGACGTGTGAACGACGGCAAATGGCATGTTGTGGCCGCCACCTGGTCGCGCGAATCTCAGCAACTGGAACTCTGGATCGATGGCAAACGCGAT
>JBEAUF010000182.1:0-3437 GCA_041161565.1 Planctomycetota bacterium
GGAATCCCGGCTTCGCCCGACGGTCCGGCCGCGACCGTGAACATCACCACATGCCGCGCACCCAGACCGTCGATCAGACGCTGCGGCGTATCGATCGCCAGAATGCGGCCGCGGTCGAAAATTGCCACCCGGTCACACAGACGTTCAGCTTCGTCCATGTAATGCGTGGTGAGCAGCACGGTGCCGCCGCCCTGGCGAAAATCCGTGATGATTTTCCAGAGGTCTCGCCGGGACTGCGGATCGAGACCGGTTGTGGGTTCGTCAAGAAACAGCAGCCGCGGGTTGCCGACGAGCGCCGCGGCGACCGCAACCCGCTGCTTCTGGCCACCCGACAACGTTTTGATCCGCGCGTGCTGCTTGTCCTGCAGCGAGACTTTGGCGATGACTTCGTGGGGTTCAGCACCTGCGGGATAGAAACTGCGGAACAGAGTGAGCGTCTCGAGGACTGTCAGCTTTTCTGACAGTCGCGTTTCCTGCAGCGAAATTCCGATCTGCGGCCGAATTCGCTCAGCGTCGGTTTCCCAGTCCAGCCCCAGCACCCGGCACTGACCGCTGGTGGCCCGCTGCAGCCCCTCGCAGATTTCGATGGTGGTGGTCTTGCCGGCTCCGTTGGGCCCCAGCACCCCGAAACAAATCCCCTGCTCGATCACCAGGTCAATCCCCCGCACAGCCTCAACCGGCGGGTTACCCGGCCAGGTGCGAGTCAACCCGCGGCATTCGATGGCGTATGTCATGCGGTCATTCCGTGCGCGTGTGTGGAGGCCGAAAGAGGGAGGGGTGCGGAGCCGGGATTGTCTGCCGAACGTCGGGGAAATCAATTCGCCACGGCCGGGACGTGAGAAATTCGCAGTTGCGGCAGATGCAGCAGCCCCAGCTAAAACGCCGCCAAAACATCGCGAAAACCACCGATTCCGTTTTTCGATAATTGAATTATCAGTCGCGGATTTCGCTGGATTTCAACCTCTATCGCCTGCAACCGGGCTGAGCCTGGCCAATTCCGCAATCAGCCGCTAGACTCTGGACACATCCGTTTGCCGCACCTGGTTTCCTGACAGCCCTGTCCACTTCCCCGGAATATGCCTGTGAGACTTTGCAAGATTCGACTTGGTGATGGTTCGCTGCGCGTAGCGGCTTTGCACTCCGATTGCGTGCAGCTGCTTGATCTCACCCAGATCGACAATTGCCATTCGCTGATGGACATCCTCAATTCAGCTGATCCTGCCGGGCTGGCTCGTTTCCTGCTGCGTCCCGATGCCCCGCTTGTTCCGCTGTCCGACGTCACGATTCTCGCCCCGATCGACCGTCAGGAAGTCTGGGCGGCGGGTGTGACGTATAAACGCAGTCAGATTGCCCGGATGGAAGAATCCGAATCCGCCGCATCGCACTACGACAAGGTCTACACGGCCGACCGCCCAGAGCTGTTCTTCAAGGCGACTCCGCACCGCACATCCGGTCCCGGTCAGCCGCTGCGTGTGCGCAGCGACAGTTCGTGGAGCGTACCGGAACCGGAGTTCACGCTGGTGATCAGTCGGAGCGGCCGGATTGTGGGCTACACCATTGGCAACGACATGTCGGCTCGCGACATTGAAGGCGAAAACCCGCTGTATCTGCCCCAGGCCAAATTCTACCGCCAGTGCGCGGGACTGGGCCCCGCTGTGCTGCTGGCCGAACAGCCGCTCGAACCGGAGCGCACCGAAATCCAGCTGGAGATCCGCCGCGGCGGTGCGGTTGTATTCTCCGGCTCCACATCGCTCAGCCAGATGAAACGCACGCCCGAAGAGCTCGCCGCATGGCTCTGCCGGGAAAACGAATTCCCCGACGGCGCCTTCCTGATGACCGGTACCGGCATCGTTCCCAACGACAGCTTCACACTCGAAAACGGCGACTCAGTCTCGATCTCCATCAGCGGTATCGGGACGCTCACCAACCCCATCGTCAAGGACTGAGTGTTCCCGCCATGCCGCAACCGGCCCGCAAAATTACTGTTCCGGCGTTTCGCGAGCAGTCCGGTTCAGGCCGCGGCCTGACAATGCTCACGGCCTACGACCACCTGTGGGCCGGCATCTTCGACGAGGCGGGTGTTGACAGCATCCTCGTCGGTGACAGTCTGGCGATGGTGGTGCAGGGCCGTTCCAGCACCCTCCCGGTAACGCTCGCCCAGATGATCTACCACGGTGAACTCGTCGCCCGCGCCGTCAAGCATGCGCTCGTGGTCGTGGATATGCCGTTCATGAGCTACCAGGTGAGTGCTCGTCAGGCCGTCAGAAACGCGGGACGCATCATCAAGCAGACCGGCTGCGACGCCGTGAAGCTGGAAGGCGGAGCCATTCAGTCGGAAAACATTCGTGGCATCGGTCGGGCAGACATTCCGGTGATGGCCCACATCGGCATGCGCCCCCAGGCCGTCCGCCAGCTGGGCGGTATGGGCCGGATTCAGCGGGACGAACAGCAGCTGTTTGACGACGCGCGTGCCGCCGAGGATGCCGGTGCCTTCGCCATCGTGCTCGAACTGATCCCCGCCGACATCGCCGCACGAATCACCGAAAGCCTCTCCATCCCCACTATCGGCATCGGTGCCGGCCCCAGCTGCTCCGGACAAGTCCTCGTCGGCCCCGATATGCTCGGACTGAACCCCGCGTTCAAACCCCGCTTCCTCAAACAGTTCGGCAATCTCCGCGAACTCGCAGACTCCGCCGCCCGACAATACATCAGCGAAGTTCGGTCCGGAGAATTCCCCGGTCCCGAACACAGCCACTCCTGAAAAACCAGCCAAATTCATCCGGACATCGAGACGTCCCCGGCCAGACAAGCCGTCCAGCTTGATTCCCGGTGCGTGTTTTCTAAAAATACCCACACGACTGCAGTCCCGGTCTTCCTCGTATTCCCCAGGAATCGCTCCCGTGTCGCTGATCGACCGCGCCGAACAACTCAAAAAAGAACTCACCGATAAATGGGTCGTCGTGTCTTCCACGGCCCCGGAACTCAAACGCTTCGCGGCGCTCACCGGACGCGTCAAAACCGTCAACATGAACTGCCGGGCACTCGTGGAATTCGATAACGGCATCGACATCAGCTGGTACGACATCGAACCGGGATATCTCACCGTCGTCGACGCCCCGCGTCCCAAAAAGGCGGCCGCACACGCAGCTGACTCCGCCGCCCCCAAAGCTGCGGCCAAACCCGCCGCTGCGGCCGCGGCGCCCGCTGCCGCTGGTTCCCCGCTGGACAAAATCCGCGCGGCTGCCGGTGCCAAACCTGCGGCCGCTCCCCCAGCCGCCGGCTCACCGCTTGATAAAATCCGCGCGGCTGCCGCCAAACCCGCCGCCGCACCCGCCACTGGTGGCTCACCGCTCGACAAAATCCGTGCCGCTGCCGCCAAACCCGCCACTACTGCTCCCGAAGCGGCCCCGGCACCGGCCCCCGCCGCAGCGCCGGCC
>JBEAUF010000385.1:0-13265 GCA_041161565.1 Planctomycetota bacterium
ATTGCGGGCCTGACTGGGCTGAGGGCCTGGCGGGGGGAATTTTAAGGTGCTGCGGGCGGCTGGAGCAACTGATTGGGGCGGTGCGGGGCCCGGAAGTGGTGGCAATGAGATTTCGGGTGTGGCAGAGGTGACCGCAGTCGTGGGCTGCAGTAGAATCCGGTCTGTTGCGAACAAACCGGGTGATTCAATGGTTTCAGCTGGACGGGTTTTTCATGGAAGCCGGAATTGTCGGCCTGCCGAACGTGGGCAAGAGCACGCTGTTCAATGCACTCACCTCATCCACGGCCGCTCAGAGTGCCAACTACCCATTCTGCACAATCGAGCCGAATGAGGGGATCGTGAGTGTCCCGGACGAGCGACTGCAGCGGATCACGAAGTACATTCCGCCGCAGAAGGTGATCCCTGCTGCGCTCAAGCTGGTGGATATTGCGGGGATTGTTAAGGGAGCGAGCGAGGGCGAGGGCCTGGGAAATAAATTCCTCAGCCACATTCGCGAGGTCGATGCCATTCTGCAGGTGGTGCGTTGTTTCGTGGACGACGACATCACGCATGTCTCGGGAGCGGTGAATCCGTTGTCGGACATTGAGATCATCGAAACTGAACTGCTGCTGGCCGATATGCAGTCGCTTGAGACATCCCTTCCGCGTGCTCAGCGGTCTGCGAAGAGCGGTGACAAGGAGGCGAAGCAGCGGGCGGCGGTGATGGAGAAGTGTCAGGAGTGGGTGAATGCGGGGCGTCCGCTGCGGACGTGTGTGTTCACTGATGACGAGTCGAGGGCGGTGCGATCACTGGGATTAATGACTGCCAAGCCGGTGTTGTTTGTGGCGAACGTGGCGGAGGATGATTTGCAGGGTCAGGGACAGCTGGTGCAGCAGGTGCGGCAGTACGCCGTGGAGCACGGAGCACACGTGGTACCCATCTGTGCGCGGCTGGAGGCGGAGCTGGCGGAGCTGGACGAATCAGACCGGGCAGAAATGCTGACTTCGGTCGGTCTGACCGAACCTGGTCTGGGACCACTTGCACGCGCCGCCTACCGGACTCTGGGGCTGCAGAGTTACTTCACGGCCGGAGAAAAGGAAGTGCGGGCATGGACGATTCCCGTGGGTGCCACCGCACCACAGGCGGCCGGCGTGATTCACAGCGACTTTGAGCGGGGGTTCATTCGCTGCGAAGTGTACACACTGGAAGACCTCGAAGCCTACAAGTCCGAAAAGGAGATCCGCGCCGCCGGTCGACTCCGGGTGGAAGGCAAATCATACGTGATGCAGGATGGCGATATCTGCCATTTCCTGTTCAACGTCTAGCCGGCTGTCCACTGCTGGAAACTCCGGGAAGCTGGAAATCGGGAATCGCATCGATTGAGGACCGGTGAAATTCCGGTTAAGACTCGTTTACATCAGCCTGATGTCCGTCACGCGTGCCCTTTTCGAGGGAGCGGGTTCTGCGGGTGACGAGACCGAGGCTGCATCTGCTGTCAACCTGCACGGACCGAACATGAGCCGCCATATATTTGTGACCGGAGGAGTCGTCAGTTCTCTGGGCAAGGGTCTGACGTCGGCATCCATCGGTATGCTTCTGGAGAGCCGTGGCCTGAAGGTTCGCATGCAGAAGCTGGATCCCTACCTGAACGTGGATCCCGGGACGATGAGCCCGTTCCAGCACGGCGAAGTTTACGTGCTCGACGACGGCTCAGAAACCGACCTCGATCTGGGACATTACGAACGCTTCACGTCCGGCGAACTGAACCGGCATTCCAACTACACCACAGGACAAATCTATCTGTCGGTGATTGAAAAAGAGCGACGCGGCGAATATCTGGGCCGCACCGTTCAGGTGGTGCCGCACATCACGGACGAGATCAAGGCCAGCATCCTGAGCCTGGCGACTCCGGATGTCGATGTGGTCATCACGGAACTGGGTGGAACCGTGGGTGACATCGAAGGCCTGCCATTTCTGGAAGCGATCCGCCAGATACCGCTCGATATTGGCCGCGAAAACTGCATGTTCATCCACCTCACGCTGGTTCCATACCTCAAGGCTGCCCGCGAAGCCAAAACCAAACCGACCCAGCACAGCGTCCAGCAGCTGCGTGAAATTGGCATTTCTCCGGATATCCTGATTGTGCGTACGGAGCGTCCCATTGGCCGCGAACACACGGACAAGATTGCTCTGTTCTGCAATGTCGAAAAACGTGCTGTGATCGAGGAGGTCGACAAGGAGTTCTCCATCTACGAAGTGCCGGTAGGGCTCGTGGAACACGGCCTCGACGAACTCATCTGCCAGAAACTGCGGCTCAAATACGGTCCGTTGCAGATGGATGACTACCGACAGCTGGTGCATCGCATTCGCAACCCGCGTCATGAAGTCACGATTGCTGTGGTGGGAAAATACATCGAGCACCGAGACGCCTACAAATCAATCTACGAATCGCTTGACCACGCCGGCTTCGCCCACTCCACACAAATCATCGTCAAGCGTCTGGAAGCCGAGGAATTCGAGCGTCAAAACGCAGATATGCTGCTCAAGGGCGTCGATGGACTGCTGGTCCCGGGCGGCTTCGGCATGCGTGGCATCGAAGGCAAGATTCAGGCGATTCAGTTTGCTCGTGAGCACGAGCTGCCGTTTTTCGGCATCTGCCTGGGCATGCAGTGTGCCGTCATCGAATTCGCCCGAAACGTGCTGGGACTCGCGGATGCCAACAGCAGCGAATTCTCCGCCGATACTCGCAACCCCGTCATCTGTCTGCTCGAAGAACAGAAAACGATCAACCGCAAAGGCGGCACCATGCGCCTGGGTGCTCAGCCCTGCCTGCTCACCCCAGGCACACATGCCGCCCGCGCCTATGGATCGCCCGAAATCAGCGAACGTCACCGTCACCGCTACGAATTCAATCCCGAATATCGCCAGCAATTTATGGATGCCGGAATGGTGATCGCCGGAACCAGCCCCAGCGGAACACTCGTGGAAGTCGTCGAACTGCAGTCACACCCGTGGTTCCTTGCCGTCCAGTATCACCCGGAATTTAAGTCCAAACCCCACCAGCCCCATCCGCTGTTCCGGGACTTCGTTGGCGCCTGTTTGCTCCACCGCAGCAGTCGTTCCGGCAGCTAGTGCTGTCCTGCGAATCAACAGCTGGTGTTAGGTTTGCGGGAAGCCCGTGAAAACCAGGACACGGCTCGGGACGACACAAGGCTGAGATAACGAATCGGCGGCAAGAGCCGGTAAGTTGCTGTTTCAGGTTCAGTCGTTCGGAATGCTGCCGCGATTGCGGCCTGTATAAGGCCAGATCTGTCAGCCTCGCGTCAAATGCCGGATTGGAATGTTTTCGGCTCCGCAGGCCTGTTCACACCCACCACCTGTGCCGTGCGGTCGATGTCAATCGGTCGGTCCGGCCCTTGTTCATTCCTGCTGCGACGCTGGCAGTGCGGACGCGTACCGTTACCCGGGATTGACATCCCCCGCACGCCTTTCCAGCTCGCGATGGAACTTCTCACTTCTGATTTCTGACTTCTCACTTCTGACTTCTGACTTCTCACTTCTCACTTCTCACTTCTCACTTCTCACTTCTCACTTCCCGCACCTGCCCAACTCGCTAGCCCAGGGTTCACGGTGCGGCCCTGGTTCGCTTCAGCTGCGACGCTGGCAGCACGGACGCGTACCGTTACCCGGGATTCACATCCCCGCACGCCTGATCGCGGTGGAGCGGAGTTTGAAGGATGAAATCATCTGTCCTGACCACCGTTGCGCCATGCCGGCTGCGATCTCTGAGCATCATAGTTTGCCAGCAGAACAATACCCCAGGAACGGGGTCCCGGGGTGAATCGGCGTAGTTTGGGGCGAGCGGATGACGCGAGGGGGTTTCCATGTTCTGAAAAGCCAACAGAATTCCCCATTCTCTCGAATCCTTTTGGATTTCTCCAGGTTTCTGAAAAAACAGGGCCTGGAAATTGCTCGCGAAAGCGAATAATTTCGGTTCGGGTGTTCCGGCTGGATTTCCTCTTGTGGATGTCTCTGATATGCGGTCAACCATGAAAGCTCGCCTGTCGTTTGCCTTTCGCTGCCTGCTGCTGGCAGCGGCGGTCTGTTCCTGCGGATATCTGCCGTCGCTGCCCGCTCAGGACGAAGCACCCTCCAGCCCGTTGTCGCTGATTCAGGAGGGCACCCGTCCGCTGCTTACAATCACCTTCTCCGGTGCGGACAGGTTCCTGAAGAAGTCGCAGTACATTTTCGACGCGGCCGAGCACCCGGCGGTGCATCAGCAACTCCAGGATTTCCTCAAAAACACCCTCAATGACCTGGAGGGCTTCAACCGGGAAAAGCCGTTTGGAATCATGGGTTACCTGCCGGTGGCCATTCCGCCGCTTCCTGAATTTGTGGCTTTCGTGCCCGTGGATTCCGTGGAAGCTGCAACAAAGCTCGTGGAAAAGGCGCCTGTGGTGATCCGCAAGGAGGACGAGGAAGGGCGTTACGAGGTGATTGGCCCCAACCGCACATTTCCGGTGGTGATGAAGAATGGCTATGCATTCATTCCGCTGGGCAACAACCCTGACGCCAAAATTCTCGACCGCGAATTTCCGGACCCGGCCGAGCTGCTTGCCGGCCAGGCTCAGCAGTTCGACGCCTCGGTGCGACTGGACGTGGAATCCATTCCGGTAGCCACCCGCACCCTGCTCTATGGCCTGATCAACTCAGGCATCTCCACACAGCTTCAGCAGCGGGATGGCGAACCGGAAGGTGCTTATCGAATCCGGCGTGTGGAGGGTGAACGAGGCCTGGCCGCACTGAAGATGCTCTTCATGGACTGCCAGAAACTCACCTTTGGTGTCGACATTTCCGAAGAAGAGCAGTCTGTCAACCTCGACTTCATCGTGGATGCCATCAAAGGCTCACAGATGCTCAAGGAAATCTTCAGCTCTACAGACCGTCCCAGCCAGTTCATCCCGCTGCTGGACGACAGTGCCGCAGTATCGCTGTCGATGTCAACGATGATGGCAGATCGGGAAAAGGAAGCCTACGGAGAGATGATGGAGGGCTTTCGCATGGAAGTGGCTCGTCTGATCGAAGAGAACAACCTCGGGCCTGCTCCTGACGAAAACAGTCCGATCGGCCAGGCGCTTTCCGCCATCCAGAAGACGCTGCAGGAAGGCCACATGGACGTGTTTGCTCAATTCTATCGTGATTCGGCGGGCAAGCTGGCAATTGTCTGGGCTGGCCGGGTGCAGGATGGCGATGCCATCAATTCCGGCGCCATGGATCTGCTCACCCGCATCCGGGATCTGGAAGTTCTGCAGCAGGCTGGTGAGATGCAGATTGGTGCGGGCGAGCATTTGGGAGTGACGTTTCATCGACTGACATTCGCCATCCAGCCTCCGGAGGCAACAGCGGTATTCGGTGACAACGTAGGGTTAACGCTGGGAATGGGTTCGACAGCCATCTGGGGAGTGATTGGTGGTGAAGAATCACTGGCAACTCTCAAGGGTGTGATGGATAAGCTGGAAGCAGCCACGCAGTCACCCACAGACGTGCGTACTCCGCCCAGCTTTCGGGTGATCGTGAATGTGAATCAGCTGGTGGAGATGGCAGAAACGGCTCAGGTGGCCAGTCAGGCGCGGCGAGCCGAGCGTGAAGCCGCCGCTGGCGCCGAAGCTGCACTGGAACTTCAGATCGCTGATGGGGCGGCACCGGCCCCTGGTGGCGCACCCGCCCCCGGTGGCCCAGGGGCCCCTCCAGGCCGCCCGGCTGGCGGTCGTGGTCGTGGTTTCCGAGGTGGCCCGAACGCGGCCCGAATGGCGCAGCGTGCTCAGGAGGGAGGCCGCATCGCCCGCGAAACGCTGAAGGAAGGCGACGACCGCATCGAAATCGACACCCGCCTGACCGAAACCGGCGCTCGCAGCCGCATTCGACTCGAACAGGGTTTCGTCAAGATCTTCGGACGACTCGTCGCCAATGCTCTGGGCGGCGGTGAAGATGCCCCCGCCGACGCGGCCCCGCCGACACCTGCGAATTAACCACCAGTCCCGCGGGGGCTGCGGCACTCCGCCGCCCCCCCACCCGCTGGCATCCCAAAACAGACGCTTCGCGGCCTGTTCAGAGAACCCGATGATGCACCTCCCAGGCCGTATAGTCTGCAAATTTTGCGATTTGTTCGTATTCACCACAGCCGCTCTGTGCTGCTGCGGGCTGCTGATGACTGTTGGCTGCAATGAGTCACCTGGGCCTGATCCCACGGCTGGCCTCCCAAAATCGACCGGTCAACCACCAGATCCCGGCACGACCGCCAACGCCACTTTCACACCTGCACCGCCCGTCACTGACCCTCCGATGGCGGTTGCCGGAGAGGTGGAACTGAGTGATGACGAACTTGTGATTGGCGTGAGTGCCGGCGGCAGTTCCCGCGCGTGGCTGGTACGCTCGCTCAACGACATGCAGTCACACGTGGTGGTCGATACGCGTGGCCCGCAGCCGCTCGCCATCACCTGGTGCGACCGCACCCGCTGTGCGCGGGTGCTCACAGGCCAGCCGGGTACCGATTTCCAGGTACAGACAGCCGGCTTTATGAATGGTGAAATGTGGCTTCGAGTCAACGGCCGGATGCTGCCACAGTCCTCCTCGGAAATCCCGCTGCAGGATCAGGCAAACAGAATTACGTCGTGGGGAGAATGGAAAGCTGCCCACCCGGACACCACAGTGTTCATCGGAAAAGGTGCAGAAGCTGCTGAATGATCCACCCGCCGCTGCTCAGAATTCTCCCCTGGACGCTCGCCGGGGTTCTGCTTGTCGGACTCGCTTTTGTCTGCGGTGACCTGTTTCTCGACGGCCCCGGCCGATCGCTCGACGAACGTCTCATCGCAGCTCTCCGCAATCCGGCCAACCCGCAGCGACTGATCGGACCGCGGCTGTTTGAAGAATCGATGCGTGACTTCACGGCACTCGGTGGATACGCAGTGCTGCTCATGGTCAGCGCCTGTTTTGCTGTTTTTTCAAGGGTTGAGTTGAGCAGGGAATCGTTTCGCTTTTTTGTTCTGACGGTGACAGGCGGGTTTCTGTTTAACGTGCTGATTAAGGAGCTGGTGCAGCGGGGTCGACCGGATGTGGTGCCACACCTGTCCTTCGCCCGGGGCTCAACCAGCTTTCCCAGTGCTCACGCGATGATGTCCGTAATCGTCTACGTAACCATCGGCCTGCTGCTTTCCACTCGGACCCGCGACCGTCATCTGCAGCGGTTATTTTCTGTTTTTCCGCTGTGGCTGGCGGGAGTGATTGGCATCAGTCGGGTGTGTATGGGAGTGCACTATCCCACGGATGTGCTGGCTGGCTGGGCAGTCGGTCTGGTGTGGACCTGGGCGGCTCTGGGAATTCGCGAACTGTTGATGCGCGGGCGCAGCGAGGATCGTGCGCAGGCCTGAGGGTCCGTGCAGGAGTCGATGCTACGGCTGCTTGTCGCGGCAGAAATCAGCCACCCATGCAGCAGGGACTCCGATATGTCTGACATGCAGCTGGCCGGAGAACTGGCGACCGTGGATTGTCAGCAGCCCGGGCTTGGCGGCGACGAAGGTAACTGTGTGGTCAGCGCGTACGGCGGCGCCGCAGGGTTCGCCGCTGTCACAGTCCATTCCTGACGGGACGTCAACGGCGAGTTTTGCGGCATTGGAGCAGTTGATGGCGGTGATGATGTCGAGAAAGGTTGCCGAGACGATGCCGCGGACGCCGGTTCCGAGGAGTGCATCGACAAGCAGACTGTCAGCTGGTAATGCCTGGATGATCCGGGCCGCAGGCCCGGGCTCAGGCTCTTCCACAGGAATACCGCAGCGCTGCAGGATACGCAGGTTGGCCGCGGCGTCGGTGCTGAGCGATTTTCCGCCGCGAAACAGGAGTATTCGCACCGCACAGCCGGTTGGATTTTCCGCAGCCAGCAGCCGTGCGGTGGCGAGTCCGTCACCACCGTTGTTACCAGGCCCGGCGATGATTGTGATGGCGGACCATGGCCCGGTACTGTGAATCACTTCACAGAGCCCTCGTGCTGCATTTTCCATGAGCACCAGGCTCTGCATTCCCAGTTGTTCAACGGCCGCGATGTCGATGCGGCGAACCTGTTCACGGCTGAGCACTGGGGTCTGCAACGGCGGCATGGATCTTACCCGACTTTGCATTGGGCTACGGGCATGGACCGAAGGCGTGGACGGGGGGACTAGCTGAGCAGCATGCGGCGGGCGTCGCGGAGCAGTTGGACGGTGTTTTCAAGACTGATGCAGCCATCGGTAATGCTGACGCCGTATTCCAGGGCAGCAGGGTCGCTGCCGAGGGTTTGGGCTCCTTCGCGGAGATTGCTTTCCAGCATCAGTCCGACGATGTCTTCGTTACCGGCCACCCGCTGCTGAATGACGCTGGACCAGACTTCCGGCTGGCGGCGATAGTCTTTTGCGGAATTGGCATGACTGCAGTCAACCACGAGCCGTGGCGGGAGGTTGGCGGCCTTCAGCAGTGCAGAGGCTTCGGCGATGGCTTCGGCATGATAGTTGGGGCCGCTGCGGCCGCCGCGCAGAATCAGATGTCCGTACTGGTTGCCGCGAGTGGAGACGACGCAGGTGCGACCGTCGTGGTCGATACCAAGAAAACAATGGGGGGCGCGAGCAGCCTTCATGGCGTTGATGGCGACCTCCAGACTGCCTTCTGTGCTGTTCTTGAACCCCACCGGCATGGACAAACCACTGGCCATCTGGCGGTGGGTGGGCGATTCTGTGGTGCGAGCACCGATGGAGGCCAGAGTGATCAGGTCAGCGATGTACTGGGGAGTGATCGGTTCCAGCATTTCCGTGGCGGCAGGCAGACCAACCTCGTTGATCTGGCAGAGGATCCTGCGGGCTTTGCGAAGTCCTGAGGCGATGTCGAAGGTGTCGTTCAGATGCGGATCATTGATGAGCCCCTTCCAGCCGACGGTTGTGCGGGGCTTTTCGAAGTAGACTCGCATCACCACCAGGAGCACATCGCTGACTTCGTCAGCGACGGCCTTCAGTCCCCGCGCGTACTCCAGGGCCATTTCCGTGTTGTGAATGGAACATGGCCCCACGATGGCGATGACACGTCGGTCCCGCCCCTGGAGGATGTCACAAACAGTGGTCCTGGACCTGAGCACGTGCTGTGCCACGGCAGGTGAGGCAGGCAGCATGGCCTTGAGTTCGGCGGGGGATATGAGCGGTGAAGTGCCGGCAATGTTGACGTCCTGCAGCGGATGCAGGGACGTTGTAGAGGCAGAAGATGACATGCGGAAACCGGATTGAAGGGAACAATTGGGAATCCGGGATTATCTGAGATGCGACTGCAGGATTCAACACGCGATCCAGCAGTGAACACCGGGTTCCCGAAGGCAATGGAGGGCTGACTGTCAGAATTCGGCCGATTTTTCCGGGATTCCGGGATGGTGGCGGCGGATTTTCATTGACCGGGGTCGTTCTTACGGGATTGCGGGCCGCGTTAAGTGACGTCTTTTGCCACCACGACTATGTGCTGACCTTTGGGAACAGGAGCGGCCCAGGCCTGAGCGAGCACGACGCCATCGAGCGCGGCAATGCACGGCCACGGCTCAAGGTCGAACTGATCAAAATCGTGCAGCAATCCCACGGTCTGACCGCGGCGAACTGCGGTGCCGCATTCGACCAGGGGTTCATAGTGGCCGGCGAAGGGAGCCGGGATGAAACAGTCACGGTCAACCATTTCCAGCTTTCGCTGGGTGCCGGCTTTGTGGTGGGCAATCGGCTCGATGGTGCCATGCAGCAGGTTATTGCGAATCAGCGCCGCGAGCACTCCCTGGCGTCCGTATCGCACGCCTTCGGGATTCACCGCCCTGCCCCAGCCCAGCTCGGTACCCACAGTGATTTTGCCCAAACGCTCAGCTTCAGACGGGAGCAGTCCCGGGGTCTGGTTCTGGTAGATCATGAGTGACGGAGTGCCGAACCAGCGTGCGGTGTCTTCGATGCGCGCCCCCAGTTCGGGGTCATCCACGGGATGATAGTTTGCACAGATGGAGAAACGGGCCACATCCCCCCCGGAATGCAGGTCCAGCACAATGTGCACGCGAGGCCAGATCCAGGTGCGGACGAAGTCCGCGATCCGATGGGTGATTCCGGCGAGCGCCGGGTGGCGGCCAGCACCCTCAACAAAAGCTCGGTTAAGGTTCACCCCGTCATCCAGGCGACTTTCGCGCGTACCAGCAAGAAACGCGGCGGGGTTGAGCACCGGAATCAGGATGATGCGGCCACGGACGTCGGCAGGACGAATTTCACGCACCAGATGCTTGAGAACCACCGGACCTTCGTACTCGTTGCCATGATTGGAGCCGAAGGACACCAGCCCCTGTCCGTCGCGAGCTTCCGGACCGACGAATACGGTGAGCGGAAACAGATGGTCGCCCCAGATGCTGTCATGTTCCAGCGCCACCCAGTAGTCCCGGCGTCCCGGGGAATCCAGATCCAGCCGCTCCGGCCGTACAATCGTTCGCGTCATGTGTTCGTCTCCGAGTGGTGAGCATTGAGCTGCCGCAGGGGCAGCGGCAGGACCGCGGATTCTGGCGAGTTTTCAGGGAGTTGAAAAGGCAGAGGATCATGGCCTCAGGCCAGTCCGACGGATGCTGGCACTCAGCGGTCCCCGGAAGTTGTCAAACTCTGCCCGCAATTCGCCTGCCGGTGCAGCAGGTGCTCCTGGAAGTCGTTGCAGATGGCTGAGAAAAAAGCTGTCGGCCCGGGCTGTCCCAGCGTCTCCGGACCGAAAATCCGCCATGCATCCTCCAGCACCTGCAGACCCTCTGAACTGCGGTTCTTTCGAGCCAGGCACTGATCCAGCAGCCGCGCGGCCGTCAATGCTCGCCAGCGAATGCGTTCATTCAGTAGATTCTGTCCGTGCAGCCGACAGGCAAATTCGTGAGCAGAGGTCCAGGCTGCTGCGGCACCCCCGTGGGCATCCTCTGCCAGACCCGCAACTTCATTCAGCCGCGCAAGCAGCAGCGTTTGCGGGTCGCACTCCTCTGCCAAATGTGCCAGCCGTGAGTTGCTCAGAAGTTCCTTCGAGCGGCGAATTAAGGCATTCCACAAAAACTGTGCCACTCGCCGCGTTTCCTCCGAGCGGCTGGCGGCAGGGGGCAACCGCTGGATGTATTCCACGGCCTCGTCCGCCTCCCGAATTTCCCGGAGCAAACGCTCAGCAGCCAATCGGTCTGAGTCACGTGCAGTCGCGGCCGACCCAGCCAGTCGCGCCGTCCCTGCTGCAGGCGGAGAATGATTCAGCACCGAGTAACCGGAAACGAGGGCCGCCCCCGGGATGAAACCAGCCAGCATCAGCAGCAGCTGGCGGAGAGTGGCCGCCGTGAACCGCGGCCACCGCGGAAATCTGAACGTTCCCCGGACCAGCGAGCCCGTCGCGACGGATTCCAGTTCGACGGCGAGTTCTGCGGCTGTTCGGAACCGGTCCGCCGGCTCCTTCTGCAGACATCGCAGACAGATCCTGCTGAGCCTCCGGGAAATGCCCGGACACAGCTGGTGCGGCGGACACGGCGGGCAGCGACAGATCTGCCCACACAGTTCGAGATCATGACTGGAGCGAAAAGGAGCGATGCCGGTGAGCAGTTCATACAGAATCACGCCCAGGGCATAGACATCAGTTGCCCGACCAAGCCGCTGGGACTGTCCTGTGAGTTGTTCCGGAGCCATCCATGCGAGCGTGCCCCGGGGACGCCGAAAAGCTTCCGTAAATCGCCCGAGCCCGTGCAGGCTGGCGCAGAGTCCGAAATCCGCCACCTTCGGAGACCAGGGCAAAGGCTCGCCGAACCGATCCCCCATTCGTCGAAAGGTGTTGACTCCGGCAGGAATTGCTGTGAGCAGAATATTTTCAGGCTTCAGATCCAGATGCAGCACCCCGGACTCATGCGCGGCATGAACGGCTCGCGCCACTGCAGCCATCAGCAGCACACTCTGCTGCTGATCCAGCGTGCGCTGCTTCAACACCTTTCGCAGTGAACCTTCCTCGGCCAGTTCCAGCACCAGATAAGGAGGGTCGTGATCCATGTTGAATTCGAGCAGCTGCACGATGTGGGGATGCTGCAGCCGTGACAGCAGGCGCGCCTCTCGAGCCAGGCTGCTGGTAAATTCAGCGGAACGGCGCCCCGGACTCAGGCACTTCACGGCCACCCGCCTGCCACACCGGCCGTCAACAGCCAGATACACGCGACCCATGCCACCCTCGCCAAGCTGCGACAGCAGGCGAAACGGGCCAATACTCATACCAGCCCTGAAACAGTTGGACGTCGAAGCTGCTTTCCGACTCGGCTGCGCAGCGCGCTGCTCCGCAGAGTCAGCAACAGCTTCAGCCGATAACCCGGAGGTCCCCTGCAGCACAGGCCGCGAAAGATACAGCGCCGCAGGTTCTTCCGGCGCGTTCCCCAGTTCACCAACGATTGACCAGCACTTCTGGCAGTGATCGAGGTGGTGCACCCAGGCGGCATCCGCCTCAGGGTGCTGAAACCTGCGGAGAATCTCCAACCACTGATCGCGGGTGGGGCACGGTATCTGCATGCGAACCTCTTCTGCTCTGTCGCCCTGTAATCTGTACACCTCCTGCGTTATCAGCCACCTTCCAGAACAGTGATTTCTTCCAGAAGCAACTGTCGGATTCGCGAGTTTGCCAGATACACAGTTGCGCGGCTGACCCCGAGTATCCTCGCGGCATCCTCCGCGGCATATTCCCCCAGCGTCAGCAGTTCAAAAGCCTGCCACTTCGCGGTATTCACCCGGCGCCGCACACGGTCAAAAGCCAGATTCAACAATTCCCTGCGTTCCAGCTCCTCAGACTCATGGGAAAACTGCTGATACAGGTCCGACAGATCCAACACGCCGTCTTCGGTGTCGACCGCACCACCGGATTCCTGCTGGAACGAAACCAGGACCGGACGGCGGGACCGCTGCCGCAGCAACATCAGCCACGTTGTCCGCGCCACCGTGCGAATCCAGGCGCGAAATGTGAAAGGCCCCGTGTGCTCAAACTGCTGAATGTGCCGGTAAACACGCACCAGCGTTTCCTGAGTCAAATCCTCGGCGTCTGACTCCGACGCACCCCAGCGACGACACCAGCGAAATACCCAGTCCCCGTAACGGTCATTCAACTCACTCCAGACTTCAGCGTCGGGCCCTTCAGATGCAAGTTGCCTGAGAAAGCTGCTGCGGGTGAGCGACTGCAGGGACATCGGGGGCTCCATGGGCGATGGCTGAGAGGACTGTGAA
>JBEAUF010000107.1:0-2515 GCA_041161565.1 Planctomycetota bacterium
ATTCCAGAGAACTTCAACGCCGTTGGGCGGGGGGGCGAACCGGGGCGGGACGTGAACTTGGGCAGGGAAATTGGACAGTTGTTGGAAGTTGGAAGTTGGAAGTTGGAAGTGAGAAGTGAGAAGTGAGAAGTGAGAAGTGAGAAGTGAGAAGTGAGGACACGCGCTGAGCCGCCTGGCGGTAGCCTGCGGGTAAAGGACGCTGCGCGAGAGAGTAGAGCGTAGAAAGTGGAGAGGAGAGAGAGGTGAGAATTGCGAAGTGCGAAGTCTTATTGCGGTGTGAGGGCACTGGAGGCGCGAGCCCTTCCCACTTTCCGCCGCGTCATTTGACCGCGAGGAGGCGAGCAGGGGATGTTAATCTCCCGGTAGCGGTGTGTGCGCGGGGCCGACATTGGAGCTGGGCGAACCGGGGCGGGACCGGCCGATTGCCATCGCCCGCACGCCATTGGGGGGCGTGAACGCTGAGTGGAATCCATGTCTGGTGAATAGCCTGCGCGTTTGGAGTGCGTTGCGAGGGCTCTTTGCCAGCGGGCTGAGTTAGTCTTGTGGGTAGACGGGTTTTAGTCCGATGGTTCCGAGGACGTGTTGTTCGCGGGAGCGCATGACGGCTTTGTCGGGGGGGGTGAGGTCGTCGTAGCCGCAGAGGTGCAGGAGTCCGTGGACGATGTAGAGCAGTAGTTCGCTGGCGGCTGGCCAGCCGCAGTCCGGGGCCATCTGCACGGCCATTTCGGCACTGGCAATGATTTCGCCTTCGACAATTGTGCCGTCTTCATCGGGGAGAAATTCGAGCTGGAAGCTGATGACGTCGGTGGGGTAGTCGTGCTGGAGGTGTTCGCGGTTGATGCGATGGATGGCGGCGTTATCGACGAGTGTGATGCTGATCACGGCGGCGCGTACGTGTTCTTCGCGGAGCGTTACAGCGACGGCGCGGCGAATGGCGGCGTGATCGACCGGCAGCAGTGACTGGTCGTTGCGGATATCGATTTCGAAGGCCATCTGATCAGGCCTTTGTGCCGCGGACTTTTTCCTGATGTTCGCGGTCCATCTGACCGGTTTTGAGTTTGGTCCAGTAGGCTTTGAGGTCGCGGGCGACGCCACCGGAGAGCAGGAAGAGTCCGAGCATGTTGGGGATCATCATGCCGAAGATCATCAGGTCCCCGAACTCCATGACATTTTTGGCGGAGATGACGGAACCGAGGAACGTGAAGACGAGGAAGATGGCTTTGTAGACGTTGGAGGTGCCTTCACCGAAGAGCCAGGCCCAGCAGCGTTCGCCGTAGTAGGACCAGGAGATCATGGTGCTGTAGGCGAAGAGGAATGTGGCACAGGCGAGTACATAGCGGAAGCCGGGGATTTGTCCGTCCATGGCGACCGACGTGAGTGCGGCACCGGTGACGTCGACGGCGACATTCTGGTCGTTGAATTTATACAGGGCGCGGTATTCCGGAGCGAAGTCCGGGTTCTGGTAGTCCCATGCGCCGGTGACGACAATCACGAGGGCTGTCATGGTGCAGACGATGATGGTATCGACGAAGGGTTCGAGCAGGGCGACGATGCCTTCGCGAATGGGGTATTCGGTTTTGGCAGCGGCGTGAGCGATGGCGGCGGAACCGACCCCGGCTTCGTTGGAGAAGGCAGCGCGTTTGAAGCCCCAGACGAGCACTCCGAAGAAGCCCCCGCGAGCGGCGTCGGCGGTGAAGGCCATGGACAGGATGGTGCCGAATGCCGACGGCACGGCGCTGGCGTTTTTCAGCAGGATCACAATACCGGCCAGCACGTAGATGCTGCACATGATGGGCACGATCTTATCGGCCGTGGAGGCGATCCGGCGAATGCCACCGACGATGACGATGGCGGTGAGCACGAGCATAGCCAGGCCGTAGACCCAGGGGAATTCACTGAAGAACGGCACGGTCTGGCTGACGGCATCGAGGCTGCCCTTGACCTGGTACGCGTTGCCACCTGCGAAGGAGCCGCCGATGCAGAGCACGGCGAAGGCGATGGCGAAGACTTTGCCGAGCGGTGCGAGACCCAGTTCGGCGAGTCCGCGGGAGAGGTAGAACATGGCACCGCCCATCACGCGACCGTCCGGGCGGACTTCGCGGTATTTCTGGCCGAGTGTGCATTCGACGAATTTGGAGGACATGCCGAGGAAACCGGCGAGCACCATCCAGAAGGCGGCGCCGGGGCCACCCAGAGCGATTGCGGTGGAGACGCCGGCGATGTTTCCGAGCCCGACCGTGGCGGAGAGCGCGGTGGTGAGTGCCTGGAAGTGGCTGACGTCGCCGGTTTCGTTGCTGCTGTCATAACGACCGGCCGTGATGGAGACGGCGTGGCTGAAGGCGCGGATGCTGATAAAGCCCATGCGAATGGTGAAAAAGGCCGCACCCAGCACCAGCAAAATCACAGCGAAGGGAGCGGTCTGATGGGTGTTGTCGGGGCGGGGGGCTTCGATGGGGATGGGGTAGAAGATGGCCGTTCCGACGACTTTGTTCAGGCGGCCGAACCATTTGTCGAC
>JBEAUF010000130.1:0-6885 GCA_041161565.1 Planctomycetota bacterium
AACGACTTCCGGTGTTCTTAACACCGTTTCGCCATCCCTCCCCAGGCCCCTGTCCATTTTTGTTTCGTCACCCCACCGCGGGCCTGTGCTGAACAGCCCCTGCGCGGTGCGGAGACCACACACTCGTCCGGAATTCGCACGCACGGGGGCATTTCCGGCCATCCAACCTCCGGCGGATCTCGCCGAATATGTCTGCCGAGCACGGACGAAAACACCGGTTGTTTTTCACCGCTTGCGAAAGCTGCCGGAGTGTCTCCGGGAGTCGCATCAGCGGAGCAGAACCCTGGCAGGTTTGCTTAAGAATCCGTTGACGCTCGCGGAAGCGTCGGCCTATTTTGGCCCCTCGGTGTCTGGATCTTCCCGACCGAACGACGGTGGCGGGAGTGTTTGTGGAGTGGTTGTTATGAGCAAGCAGGTCCTGAATTCTCAGGTTGCACAGCGTCCCCTGCGACGCGGCCCCGGGCGATTGTCCGGAGGAACGGGGGTAGCGCGAGCGGCGGCGTGGTTCTGTCTGCTGCTGTCAGCCAGCCTCTGCGGCTGCACCACCGGGCTGCTGAGCCTGCCGAAAGCCGGACTTTCCGCGGACAGTGTGAGCAAATCCAAACCGGCGGAAACGCGCAAGAAGGCCAAATCCAGTCGCCGCAATGAAGAGGAAGACAACGACTTCGGCACGCGAATAGAAACGCCGCTGCTGTCGGAATACATGAGCGTCCAGGGCAACAGCCTGGTGGTGCTCAGAGGTGTGGGTCTGGTGATGGGGCTGGAAGGCAACGGCGGCGATCCGTCCCCCTCGACTCTCCGCACACAGCTGCAGAACGAAATGGCCCGGCGAGGTGTTAAGGATGCCAATCGCATCCTTGCCTCACGCAACACCGCACTCGTGGTGGTCACAGCCTACCTGCCGGCGATGGTGAGAAAGAATCAGCGGTTTGATGTCCGCGTCGCCATTCCTCCCAACAGCAATGCCCGCAGTCTGAAGGGTGGCTGGCTGCTGGAAACACGTCTGTTTGAAGAACAGAACATTCAGGGCCGCACTGCCCTCCGAGCCCAGGAATATGCCATCGCCGGTGGAGCGATCCTGACGGGAATGGGGAGTGGTAAGCCGGAGGATGAACGCCAGGCGGAGCTCATGGCCGGTACGATTCCCGGCGGGGCCATCTCAAGGGTTGATCGCGACCTGACGATCCAGCTGCGCAGCGACATGCGGGGCACTCGAAACAGCGAACGGGTGGCCAACGCCGTCTCAAACCGCTTCGACCGCTACAACAAATACGGCCAGCGAATCAAGTGCGCCGAAGCCAAGGATGATGTCCGCATCAATCTCAAGATCCACTCCCAGTATGTCAACAACTTTCCCCGTTATCAGGCCGTTATCCGCAATATCGCGATCAACGAGAATGACGTCGCACGACGCATGCGTCTGGAAATTCTGGCAAGGGATGTGCTGGAACCGGAGAAGTGCCAGCTGGCAGCTCTGCAGCTGGAAGCAATCGGAGAAGATTCCATTCCCTATCTGAAGGAAGCGTTGACATCGGATACGTTTGAGGTGCGGTTCTACGCGGCCCAGTCGCTCGCATATCTCGGCGATTCGTCCGGTGTGAAAGTGCTCCACGACGCAGCACTCGATGAACCTGCCTTCCGCGTGTACTCTCTCGTCGCCCTGTCCGTCATTCGTGAAGACGCCGACGCAGTGCTGGCACTGCGTGAATTAATGAATGCTCCGTCGCTGGAAACCCGCTACGGAGCCATGCGGGCCCTCAAGGAACTGGAACCCCAGGACCCGGCACTCAATCCTGTCAGCTTTCGCGATCGCTTTGTGATGAATGTCATCGATTCCACCGGCGAACCCATGGTCCACGTCACCCGCCGACGCATCCCGGAAATCGCCATCTTCGGTGCCGAACAGGGATTCTCACTGCCGGTTGTGCTGAACGCCGGGAACAGCCTGAGTATTCGTGGGGCTTCCGGAGATGATTCCGTCGAAATCACCCGCTACGAACTCAATCGGGAACCCCGCCGACAACGCGTACGCAACCGACTCTCCGATATCATTCGCACCTGCGGCGAAATGGGTGCCAACTACCCCGATCTCGTGCAGATGCTCGTCGAAGCTGAGCAGCAGCGAAACTTCATGGGACAGTTCGGAATCGATCGCCTGCCACAGGCCGGACGTGTCTACCGCAGGGACGGTGATCCGGAGACCCCCGAAGCCGCTGAGGGTGCCGGTCAGTCCTCCACCGATTCCAAATCCGCTGCGGATGCCGAAGCTTCAGACGCTGCCGCACGGCGAATCGGCAGCACTCGCATGCTCCCCGAACTCTTCGACGAACTCGACGAATCGGAACTCGAACAAAATGAAACGGCTGAAAAACTGCTGAAACTGGACTTCAGGGAAGTCAATGAACGCGACGACGAACGCGCCGGACGCGTCGGCAGAGTCCTTGACGATGAGACCGCAGACAAACCCGCTGACGATCAGCCAGACGCGGCGGATAAGACAGGCCGGTCCGACAAATCCCGCACGTCAGGGGAGTCAGCAGAGTCAGAAGAGTCAGCAGCAGCCGACGATGCTGAGATGGCCGACGAATCCGACATGCCGGACGAATCAACCGCAGATGACTCAGACGAATCAGACGACAGCCCCCGGGGTGCGGCGAGAGCATCCCGTGAGGCGGAGGAGTCAGAGTCTGACGAAGCGGAGGACACGGATGAGCCCGGGAAATCAGCCGGCACGGAGAAATCCGGGGGTGGTTTCTTCGGCAGGTTTCGTCGGCCGTTCCGGGATCTGCAGGAACCGGAATAAGCTTGTTCAGAAAATTGACTTCGGAAGTTCAACCGCATGCTTAAGTCGCTCGAACTCTTTGGATTCAAGAGTTTCGCCGACCGAACGGTCTTCGATTTCCCGTCAGGAATTACGGGAGTTGTGGGGCCGAACGGGAGTGGCAAGAGCAACGTCGTGGACTCAATCAAGTGGATTCTGGGAGACCAGAGCGCGAAGAGTCTTCGTGGCAAAGAGATGACGGACGTGATCTTCAACGGCTCGTCGACTCGCAGCGGAGCTCAGTTTGCCGAGGCCACGCTGGTCTTCGACAACCGCAGTCGATTTCTGCCGCTCGACATGGACGAAGTATCGGTCGGGCGTCGGCTGTGGAAGTCGGGCGACTCTGAATATCTGGTGAATCGCCAGACCGCGCGGCTCAAGGACGTGCGGGAGCTCTTTGTTGGTACCGGAGCGGGAGCGGCGGCATGGAGCATTATCGAGCAGGGCCGAGTCGATCAGATCCTGCAGTCCAACGCCGCCAATCGCCGGCTGATTTTCGAAGAAGCGGCCGGTGTCAGTCGCCTCAAGCAGAAGCGATCTGAAGCACTCAAGCGGCTGGAGCGGGTGGAGCAGAACCTTTCGCGTCTGGCCGATCTTGTTCAGGAAGTCGAAACACAGGTCAGTTCGCTGCGGACTCAGGCACAGCGAGCCACGAAGTTTCAGGCCATCTCCGAGGAGCTGGAAGCGCTGCGGGTGGGGCTGGCCGCCGATGATTTCCGTCGCGACTCCGTCCAGCGGGACAGACTTGCCGCGGAACTTCAGGAAGCCTCGGAACAGTTAAATCGGGTGCGAACGGAGCAGCAGTCGGCTGAGGCGGAGCTGCTGAAAGTCGATGAACGACTGGCAGCCATCGACGATGAACTCCGGGAACGCGAGCGTGTTCACAGCGGGCTGAGCAGTCGCATGGCCAGTGCCGAAACGACTCTGAGGCTCCAGGCGGCCCGCGATGTGGAACTGCAGGCAGACCAGCAGCGGCTGCTGCGGCAGCATGGCGTGCTCAGACAACGGGTGGCTGAAGCCGAAGCGGACCTGCGTACCATCCGAAATTCGCTGGACGGTGAGCAGCAGATCTTCGATCGCTGCCGGGAAACACTGGCGGAAAGCGATGGGCGAATCGCCGGTTTTCAGCACAGACTCCAGGCCGCTCGTGAAAACCGTGAACAGCGCCGTCAGGAACAGCTGCAGCAGCTGCAGGAAAATTCAAATGCCGCATCGGAATTGAGTGGCCTGAAGTCTCAGCAGCAGCAGCTTGACGACAGCCGCCGGGAACTCGACCAGCAGGGTGAGTTACTCGAGCAGGAGCTGCAGCAGACGGTGGCGTCCACCGCGGGGCTTGAATCCACGCTGCTGCAGGCCCAGCAAACACTGCAGCAGGATGAGGAATCTGCTGACGGACTGCTCCGCGAACGCGAAAAACTCATCGGCGAACGCTCACTCGGACAACAGTCCCTCAGCGAACTGCGGGAACAACGCAGCGGCCTGGTCGCACGCAGAAACGTGCTTGAGGATCTGGAAGATCGCCAGGAAGGTTTCGGCATCGGTGTCCGTGAAATCCTGCGGCGTTCCGAGGAGGCTGATTCGGAACCCTGGAATCTGATTCTGGGCAGTGTCTCCGATCTGCTTGATGTCGACATGGCTCAGGCCGCGCTGATGGAAGTCGCCCTGTCCGGGCGAGCACAGCTGCTCGTGGTCTCCCGCCTGCAGCCACTCCTCGAATATCTGAATTCCGGCCGCTGCCGCATCACCGACCGCGTCGGCTTTATCTCAATTGAATCAACCGGAATGGTCTGCGATCCCGGCCAGGTCCGCGCCGAACTCCGCCGCAGTCAGGACGCCGTCTGGACATCCCCACCCGTCGATCGCCTTGCCGACTCCGCTGACGATCTGTACTGGGGCCGCCGGAGCGGTTTGGGGGGTGCGGCAGGTGCTGCAGACCCGGGTGAGGTCCGGATCGCATGGGCCGACCCGCGGAGCGACAGTGCGACGGTGGATTCCGTCTTCTCGCGGCATTCCGGCAGCCTGCCACAGCTCTTCGGACAACCAGGCATCGTCGGTCGGGCTGACGGACTTGCCCGATCGCCGCAGAGCCTTCCCGATCTGGCCGCCCGACTGCTGGCCGATACATGGGTTGTCGAAACCCTCAGCGATGCCATGCGCTGGCATGCAGCCATGGGCGGACGCTGCCGCTTTGTGACTCTGCAGGGTGAACTGATTGAAGCAGACGGGACGCTGTTTGCCGGCACCGTGCGTAACGAATCCGCACTGCTGTCCCGCAAAAGCGAACTGCGACGGCTGAAAAATGAACTCCACCGCCTCGAACATGAAATCGCCCAGCGCGAACTCCTGATCCGCACGCTGAATCTGCACATCACGTCCGCCGATGACAAACTGACCGAAGCCAGAACCCGCGTGCAGCAGCAGGTGAGTCGCTGCAGGGAGGCGGAAAATGCCATGACCGAGCATCTGCGGAAACTCCAGGACTGCGAACGCCGCACCCGGAGCCTTGCCCGCAGCCGCGAAGAACTCCTCGAACGCGTCGGCAGGCTGACGGAACGAATTGCTGCAGCCGAACTTCGCGTCGGAAATGGCGACTCACAACTGGCCAGCCTGCAGCAGCAGCTGGGATTGCTCCAGCAGGCCGTTGTCGACCGGCAACAGGAACTGGAAGCTGCTGAACGCGAACGCAATCAGGCAGGACTCGAACTCACCCGCGCCGATGAACGACTCGCCGGACTCCGGGAAACCCAGGAACGCACCCAGGAAGAGCTGCGGCAGCGACAGCTGCAGTTCCAGGAAGGCGAACGACGCCTGCTGTCAGCCGCCGACCGCCGCCGTGAACTGCAGCTCAATCGCCTGAATGGCTCCGCCGAATTCGCTGAACTGTGCGTCGCCGAAGAACGCCTCGCAGCGGAAATTCACCACGTTTCAGCCGCTCGCGCGGAACTCCGACAGCACAGACTGTCCGTCAGCAGCCACGAATCCGAAGCCCGCAGCCTGCTTAGAAAACACCAGAACCGCTGCCATGAAATTGAACTGCAGATTCAGAGCATCGATCTGCAGCTCACAGCCGCCGCGGAACGCATTCGCGAAGAATACCAACTGGAAGTCCGGCAGGCCGTCGAATCCGGACGCTCCGCACTCGCACTCTGGCTGCTGCTACAGAGAAACGATCAACAGCCCTCAACAGATGCCGAGGCAGATGGCAGCGTCCGCAGTGCCATTCAGAGCGAAGCGGCCCGGTACGGAGAACAGGCCCGCGCCGTGCTTGAAGACCCGGTCCGCTTCCCCGAATTTCGTACGGCCATCGAAGCCCGCGTTGAACGCCTTCGCAGACAGCTCAAAAAGGTGGGCAATGTCGGAGCCGAAAGCCTTGAAAACCTCAATGAACTCGAAACCCGCTTCCAAAGACTCGACTCCCAACTGAAGGACCTCGACGCCGCTCGCGAAGCACTCCGGGAAATCGTCCGCAAAGTCAGCGTGGAAAGCCGCCGGCTGTTTCTGGAGTCCTTTGAAACCATCCGCGGCTACTTCCGGGAACTCTTCCGCAGGCTGTTCGGAGGCGGCGAAGCTGACCTCGTGCTCGAAGATCCCGAAGATGTCCTCGAATGCTCCATCGACGTGGTCGCCCGACCACCAGGTAAGGAACTCCGCAGCATCTCACTGCTCAGCGGTGGCGAAAAGACCCTCACAGCCGTCGCGCTGCTGCTGTCCATCTTCCGCAGTCGCTCCAGCCCGTTCTGCATTCTCGACGAAGTCGACGCTGCACTCGATGACGCCAACATCGGACGCTTTGTGAACGTACTCAGAGATTTTCAGGTGAACACGCAGTTCATCATGATCACCCACCGCAAACCCACCATGGCCGTCACCGATGTGCTCTACGGTGTCACCATGGAAGAATCCGGTATCTCCCGACGGCTCTCACTCAAATTCGAAGACGTCGACGAACAGGGCAGCTTCATCGCCGCCGCAAGAAAACCCCGGGCAGCGTGAATGCAGGGTGGGACCGGAATAACGAAACGCTGGTCAGCACAGCAGGAGACGTCCATCCCGGCCAACCACAC
>JBEAUF010000223.1:0-6709 GCA_041161565.1 Planctomycetota bacterium
CCCTGCGGCTCAAGCGTGGCGGAAGCCCCCGGTTGCGTTTTGCATCCGGGGGCCCGGCCCTGCCCGCGGCGTCAGCAGCGCGTAGCCAGGAGCCTTTACCCGCGGGCTGCCGCCCTGCGGCTCAAGCGTGGCGGAAGCCCCCGGTTGCGTTTTGCATCCGGGTGCCCGGCGCTGCCCGCGGCGTCAGCAGCGCGTAGCCAGGAGCCTTTACCCGCGGGCTCCCGCCCTGCGGCTCATGTGTGGCGGCAGCCCCCGGTTGTGTTTCGCACCCTGGTGCGCGCTGGGTGCGTTGGCGCCGCGTTTGCGGGGCTCTTTACCCGCGGGCTGCCGCCCTGCGGCTCATTGCGTTGTCCTTCACTTCTCACTTCTCACTTCTCACTTCTCACTTCTCACTTCCGCGCGACGCCACTCTTCTCCTCTCCACTTTCTACGCTCTACTCTCTCGCGCAGCGTCCTTTACCCGCAGGCTGCCGCCAGGCGGCTCAGCGCGCGTCCTCACTTCTCGCTTCAACGCTCCCTTCTCCTCTCAACTATCCACGCTCTCCTCTCTCGCGCAGCGTCCCGCGGGCTGCTGCCCTGCGGCTCAACTGTGCGAATATCAGCCGCGGCTTGTGAACAGGTAGTGAGACACGAACCATTCGCTGCCATTGTTGTAGCCGAACAGCTCGGCGCAGGACATGAAGAAGATTCTCCAGCGGGACCACCAGATGCGCCAGTCGCGGCCATAGGTGGCCTTCAGCACCGCGGTGGTGGCGGCGGGGTCGGAGTCCATGCGTTGAAGCCAGGCATTGCTGGTCTTTTCATAATGGGTGCCATCCCATAACCACTGACGTTCCAGCTGCAGGTGCTGCTGGCAGTTCAGCAGCAGATTCTGGGCGGGCATGATGCCGCCGGAGAAGAAGTATTTTGCCATCCAGTCCGATTCACCCTGAACTTCGAACGGATAGGTAAACCGATGGTGGCAGAAGATGTGCACGAACAATTTTCCGCCGGGCTTAAGCCAGCCGTTGATGCGTTCAAACAGCAGGCGATGATTGCGAACGTGCTCCATCATTTCCACCGAGACGACGCGGTCGAACTTGTGAATGGAACTGAAGTCATTGATGTCGCAGGTGATGATCCGCAGGTTTGTCAGGCCGCGGCGCGCAATCTCGGATTCGATGTACTGCCGCTGCGACGCCGAATTGGAGATGGCCGTAATGGTTGAGTTCGGATAGTGCTCGGCCATCCACAGGCTCAGTGATCCCCAGCCGCAGCCGAGTTCCAGCACAGACTGGCCGTCCTCGAGTTCCGCGTGTTCGCAGGTCAGCCGCAGCGATTGTTCTTCGGCGGCATTCAGACCGCGGGTTTCCGGGGTCCAGTAGCAGCAGCTGTATTTGCGATGCACTCCGAGCACTCGGCCGAAGAATTCCGCCGGCACTTCGTAATGCTGTTCATTGGCTTTTTCCGGCAGAGCTGCAATGGGGCCCGCATGGGCGGTGTCGAGGAAACCGCGGAAGCTTCGCATGGAGGCTTCCGGCGGAAGTTCTTCGAGCTCATTCAGACGCGACTGCAGCAGCCGCCGAATGCCCAGACGCACCAGCGGATCCGGGAGCCGACCGTTTTCCGCAAGGCCGATCAGCGGAGTAACCAACTGCAGCAGTACCATAACCAACCCCTTGTCAAGGAAAATCCAAAAAATTCGCTTCAGGCGCTGCCCAGTGATGAGCCGGGTTTGGCCCAGAGCACCTGGACCAGTCCGATGGCCCGTTCGAGGAACGCGGCTTCGCAGTAGCACAGGTAATAACGCCACATCCGAATAAATCGCTCGTCAAATCCGAGTGCTCGGACGGCGTCAAGCTGCTCATGGAAGCGTTCGTTCCAGAGCCGCAGAGTGCGGGCGTAATGCATGCCGAAGTCGTCCAGGGCCAGCATTCGCAGGGGCGTTTTCTCCGCCACAAACTGCTGCATCATCGAGACCGTCGGCAGGAAGCCTCCCGGGAAGATGTACTTCTGAATAAAGTCCACCGACTCCTCGTAGCCCGCATAACGCTGTTCAGGCAGCACGATCGCCTGAATCAGCATCGCGCCGTCGTCCTTCAGCAGCGAGCTGCATTTTTCGAAGTAGCCCGGCAGGTAGCGTCGACCCACCGCCTCAATCATCTCGATCGACACCAGCTTGTCATAACTGCCGGTCAGATCTCGGTAGTCCCGCTTCAGCACCGTCACTCGATCTTCCAGCCCCGCAGCAGCCACGCGCTGCGTCGCCATCCGGAACTGTTCGTCAGAAATGGTGGTGGTGGTCACTCGGCAGCCGTAACGACTGGCCGCGTGAATCGCCAGAGTTCCCCAGCCGGTGCCGATTTCAATCAGGTCGTCGGTGGGTTTGAGCTGCAGCTGGCGGCAGGCGCGGTCCACCTTTTCCATCGACCCCTCCTCAAGCGATGCCTGCTCGCTGGGGAAAATGGCCGACGAATACATCATCGACGGATCCAGAAACAGCTCGAAAAAACTGTTGCCCAAATCGTAGTGCTCGTGAATGTTGCGACGGCTGCCCGCCCGGGAATTGCGGTTGCGGAAGTGCTGCACACGATGCCGCAGATTGCTGATCCATGTCAGCGATGAAGAAAACTTCGCAATCACATGCTCGTTCTTCAGCAGCACCCGGAAAACGTCCGTCAGCTCGTCCGAAACCCACTCGCCCTCCAGATAAGACTCCGCCGCACCCAGCACTCCATCCGTCAGAATGCGACGATAAAAACGCGGTGCCAGCACCCGCACGTGGCCCGATAACGCCACCTCGGAAAGATTGCCAAAACGTTCGGACTCCGCACCCTGCTCCAGGACCATCTGGCCCAGCTGCAGGCCGCCCATCGTCTTTCGGAGCAGACCGCGGGACAGGCGTTCCATCAGGCACAGCCACTTGCGACCCGTCGGTGCTGACTGATCCGCTGACGACTGCCCACGACGACGGGCCGGGAGCGTTTCAGCCGCCCGGTCACAGGCGAATGGAGACAGACGTTCAGGCTGATTCGACATACGGGCTTCCTTTATCTGTTCGTAAAGTTCGTGGAGCTAACCGGGCTGATCTGAATCCGAGAATGCTGCCCCGGATGCGGGACAAACGGGACGTTCTTCCACCACAGCCGAAGCGCCTGCCAGTAGATGGCTGCCAGCACTTTGGCCGTCAGACAGGGGTGCAAAAACAATAACCTTCGCAGCAGTCCCGGCGTGATCTCCCGGCGAATCAGCCGCATCGTCACATCGAACAGCGGGTCGTCCTGCGACTCCACCACACCGTCCTCGTGGTTCTCAATGTGAATGAACAGCTGCTCACCGGGATCCGTCATCCGCCAGTGATAGTGCATGTTCATCTGCATAAAGGGCGAAACGTGAAAGTCCTTGCGGTTGCGGAGCGGCACGCTGCGACCGGTCCCCTGATCCATGGGGGCCGGCAACACATAACAATGACGCTCACCCCACGGCGTGTTGTGCACCTCCGCCAGCACCTGCTCAACCGCTGTGCCGGCTTCGTCAAAACAGTAGTAATAGCTGACCGGATTGATGACGTAGCCAAAATATCGCAGGTTGGTGAGCAGTCGAATGGGGCCGTTCGGACGCACGCCGCTCTGCCGCTCCACCTCGTCCCGCACACACTCCGCCAGCGATCGCTCTGCAGGCCCCAGATGGTCGGCTCGACGAAACCATGCCAAAGACGGTCGCTGAGTCGAAAAGAGCCAGGAACCGGCAAACACGTGGTCCAGCTCGTCCAGATCCAGATACAGCTGGAAAATGGAATATCGAAACCGATTGTCCGCCGGACGGTAACGCCGATGACGCACCCAGCCCTGATAAATACAGCTATGCATGCCGGGAACTGCTCCCTGCTGCCGCGGTGACTGCCACTCCCGACATCGAGTCGGCAGCGGAAGAAATGCTGTCCACACCAAATCGTCTGCAAACCGCCAGCGCACTGCAAACGCCGTCTTCGTGGAAACCGTTCGCCCACCATGCGCCACAATACGATGTTCGATTCGCCCGAATCATCCGCGGATGCTCGGACTGCAGCGCCGCACGAGACGTCGTGAAAACCGGATGCGAATAACGATGACGCGAAATCACTTTGCCCGGATCGATCAGACCTGTGTCATTCAGCGTCACACTGAATGTCCGCGATGATCGGATGTGCTGCAGAATGTTCATGTTGTAGGTGATCGTGGCACGAGTCTCCGCCTCGAGACCAATGCGGTAGTTCCATGCTGACCATGCACGACGCGTTCGTGGCAGAACATTCTCGTCGTAATGCAGTACCGCTTCGTTCATTTCCCATGGGAAACCGCCCAGCACCCGCTGCTCAAGGTCACTCGGGTCCTGCAGCAGACCAAGCGCCTGATCGCTGTGACAGGCAAAAATCACCTCGTCAAAACGCTCCTCGCCCGCGTCCGTGAAAATCGAAACCCCCGCCGCATCCCGACGCACACTCCGCACCGGACTCTCCGTGCGAATACGCTCCCGAAATGGCTCCGTCAGACGATTCACATAACGCCGCGAACCACCAGGAATCGTGTACCACTGCGGACGATTGCTGAGACTCAGCAGACCATGGTTGCGGTAAAACTCGAGGATGAAACGAATCGGGAACTCCGCAAAGGTGCCACGCGGACACGACCAGATCGCTGCACCCATCGGCAACAGGTAATGGTCCATAAATCCCCGACCATAACCGCGACGCGACAAATAACTTCCCACCGTCTCCGTCGGATCCACAAAGTCCGCGTCACTCGTGCCCTCCCGGTTGAACCGCAGAATGTCCAGCACCATCCGCAGAAATCCAGGCCGCAGGAGATTTCGCCGCTGCGCAAAAACGCCGTTCAGATTGGTGCCGCTGTACTCTGTGCCAGTTCGGTCGCAGCGAACCGCAAAACTCATCTCCGTCGGAGCACCTTCCACGTCCAGACGACGCAGCAGCTCCATGAAGTTCGGGTACGTCCGGTCGTTGTACACGATAAATCCCGTGTCAATCCGGTGCCGCTCACCCCCCAGCTCAAACTCCACCGTGTTGCTGTGTCCACCCGGCAGACGTTCCGTTTCAAATACCGCCAAATCATGCTGACCGTGCAATAACCAGCCGCACGTCAACCCCGATATCCCGCCCCCGACAATGGCCAGCTTCATGCGCGTGTCCCCGGACAGGTCTCGGCAATTCAGGCAAATCGTTCACCTGCGAACGAACGTCTCCTGCTTATAGACGGGATTTTTTTGCAGTCCATGGACAGACTGTCAAAAAACGGTCAAAACGTCCAGTTTGTTTGGCCAACAGCTGTCAGTGGTTGGGTTGCGGAAGCGGGGCTGATACGGCCGCCCGCCACCGGTTGAGCTTCTGCAGGAGTTCCGCAGCCGTCTCGGGGCGGCTCGCGGCAAGGTTGTGCTGCTGAGACAGGTCAGCTTCAAGATCGTAAAGTTCCACGCGACGATCCTCCAGAAATTCCAGCAATTTCCAGCGTCCGGAGCGGATCGCGCTGACCGGCGTCGTGCGCCAGGCTCCCTGGCCCGCACCCAGATAGCCGGGGAAATGCCAGAACAGGTCACGGTCAGGAACCTGCTTTCCACCCGACCGCAGCACCCCCGCCAGACTCACTCCATCCACCTCGGGAATTTTTTCATGGGAAATTCCCGCTATCTCCGCAAACGTCGGCAGGATGTCCACGCTGATTACCGGCACGTCGGTTGTTCCCGGCGGAATGGAACCTGGCCAGCGGGCAATCCACGGCACACGAACGCCGCCTTCGTAGAGCGATCCCTTGCCGGACCGCAGCGGGGCGTTGTCGGTGACGTCGCCTGCGGCCTTGACCCCCTCACGCACATAACCTCCAACCCCGCCGTTGTCGCTGGTAAAGATCACCAGCGTCCGCTCAGTCAGCTGCAGCTCGTCAAGGGTGCTGAGCAGGCGACCGACGCTCTCGTCCACACTGGCAATCATCGCGGCGTAAACCGGATTCTGATGTCCGCCCTGCGGAACGCGGCTGCGAAACTTTTCGACCAGCTCCGGTTTGGCCTCGTGCGGACTGTGCACGCCAAAGTGGGGCAGATACAGGAAGAAGGGACGCTGACGGTTGCGGCGAATAAAATCTTCAGCCCGATCAGTCAGAAAGTCGGCCAGATAGCTGCCTTCGGGAACATCCACTGCGGGATTGGTTTTGAATCCGAAATGCCTGCCCATCGAGACCACCGCTTCGTCGAAGCCGCGGGCTGACGGATGATGTTCCGGAGTTTCTCCCAGATGCCATTTGCCGAACATCGCCGTGACATAACCCGACTCCCGCAGGACTTCGGCGACTGTAGGCAACTTCCGCGGGAGTTTGACGACGTTGTCGACCGGCCGCAGCGGGCGTGATGACCAGTCAAAGCGGTCGATGCCGCCAACCGTGTAGATGCCCGTGCGGGGCCCGTAGAGCCCGGTCATCAGGGCCGCGCGAGTCGGCTGGCAGTTGGGACCGCAGGTGTATCCCGAGGTGACGCGGAGGCCTTCCCGGGCCAGGCGGTCGATGTGCGGGGTCTGGTAATAGCCGGAGCCCTGGCAGCCGAGGTCCGTCCAGCCGAGATCATCCGCAAGGATGAAGATTATGTTGGGCCGCTGACCAGGGGGCTCCGCGGAGCCCGGTACCGCAGCGATCAACGCGGCGAAAGCAGCGGCCAGCATCCCAATTCGTCGTAAGTAGTCCATGTTCCT
>JBEAUF010000250.1:0-3769 GCA_041161565.1 Planctomycetota bacterium
CCACCGAAGCCCGCGGTGGCAAATGTGCCTGCGTGCACAATTGCCCCATCACCCCCGCCTCGCCACAGCCGAATGCCCCCGACGATCATTCCCCGTCCGCACCCGCCGGCAGCCACGACTCAGGCGGCTGCACCATCTGCCTGACCTATTTCCTGCAAACCCTTCCCGGCCAGCTTCCCCCCGCCGTCCAGATCCTCCCCGTTGCACTCCGGCAAATCCTGCCGAACGAAGTCCTCTGGACGAAACTCCACCGCAACACCACATCCGCCCGCGGTCCGCCCCTGTGATTGAAGCCCTTAGCTGCATTGCTTAGCTACACCCGCCCGGTCCCCGTTCGCCATCCTCCGGGCATCCTCCTCGCTTCAATCTCCACCCCTCGCCTCGCTGCGCTGGGTGTTATTCACAGGAACCACCGATATGTCCTCGCTGTCTCCGCGCCGCAAACGCGGCTTCACTCTCATCGAACTGCTCGTCGTTATTGCCATTATCGCCATCCTCGTGGCCCTCCTGCTGCCCGCGGTTCAACAGGCCCGCGAAGCCGCAAGACGGACACAATGCAAAAATAACCTCAAACAAATCGGCCTCGCACTCCACAACTACCACGAAATTCACAGAGCCTTCCCGTCAGGCTGGATTGCCGTCAATACGTTCGGCTTCCCCAGCGCCCATGATGGCGGAAGTGGAGTCGGCTGGGCCGCAATGCTGCTCCCCATGCTCGAACAGCAAAACCTCTGGCAACAATTTCGGTCCGGCCTGTCCCTCACCGACCCGGCCAATACAGCCTTTATTTCCGCGGAACTGCCCGCATTCCGCTGCCCTTCAGACCCACAGCCACCGTTCTTCGAAATCACCGAAGAAGGCGGCTCCGATGTGCTCGCACGACTGCCCGTAGCCAATTACGTGGGCGCCTTCGGCACTGAAGATCTCCACGGCTGCGAAAACGATCCAGGCACCGCTCCGGTCAGCCGGACAGGTCAGTGCATGGGCGATGGCGTCTTCTTCCACAACAGCAGAGTCCGCATCTCCGACATCACCGACGGCACCAGCAATACCATGCTTGCCGGAGAACGCCGCACCGATCGCATGCTCGACTGGTACTCCACATGGCCCGGCATGATCGCCGAAGGCGAAGAAGCCTTCCAGCGTGTTCTCGGAGTCGCAGACCATCCACCCAATGATCCACACCTCCACTTTGATGACTTCAGCAGTCAGCACACCGGCGGTGCACAGTTCGTGCTGGGTGACGGCTCCGTTCGCTTTGTTTCCTCCAGCATCGATGAACGTGTCTACCGCGGAATCGCCACCATCTCCGGCGGCGAAGTGGTCAGCGAATTCTGAAATCAATGCCCCACTGCCGCTTCCCCTCTTCGCTCCACTGCAGATAAACTCCCGACGCGACCGGCTCCACCAGGTGCCGGTCGCATTTTTTTCGCTGCTGCCCATGGCCGGCTGACCTGCACTGGCTGCTGCTGATACCTGCTCGGGAAGTTCCAATGCTGCCGCGACTGCTGCCCATCGTCTCCATCGCGTTCCTCTGCACGCTGACCGGCCTGCCGGCAATCGCCGCCGACAAACCCCTCAACGTCCTGTTCCTGATCGCCGATGACCTCAACAACAGCCTCGGCTGCTACGGCGACGGGCTCGTTCGCACCCCCAGCCTCGATCGCCTCGCCTCCCGAGGCACTCGCTTTGAAACCGCCAATTGCACCTTCCCCCTCTGCGGCCCCAGTCGCAACTCACTCCTCACCGGCCGCTACCCGAATTCCACCGGAATCCTCGCCAACAGTCAGATTTTCCGGCAGTCAATTCCCGATGCTGTCAGCCTCCCCCAATGCTTCAGACAGCAGGGCTACTTCGCCGCTCGCATCGGAAAGCTCTACCACTACAACGTCCCCAACTCAATTGGCACCGTCGGCCATGACGACCCCGCCTCATGGGAACTGCAGCTGAACCCCGCAGGCGTCGACCGCACACGCGAACACAAACGCATCTTTTCGCTCGTTCCCGGTCAGTTTGGCGGCACACTCAGCTGGTATGCTTCTCCCCACAGCGATGAACATCACACCGACGCCATGCAGGCTGCAGACGCCGAATGGGTGCTCGAACGCTGCGCCCAACAGAACCACCGCCCGTTCTTTCTCTCAGTCGGCTTCTTCCGACCGCACACCCCCTACGTAGCCCCACAAAAGCCATGGTTCGACATGTACGATGTCAACTCCATGCCCCTCGTGACTAACGTCGAAGCTGACCTCGCCGATATTCCCGCAATGGCTCTCGCCAGCCGGAAAAAAGAACAACTCAGCATGTCAGACGAACAACGCCGCCAGGCCAGGCAGGCGTACTACGCCAGTATCAGCTTTATGGATGCACAGGTCGGCCGCATCCTCGATGCCCTAGATCGACTCCAACTCGCTGATCGCACAATCATCGTCTTCACCAGTGATCACGGCTATCACCTCGGAGAACATGGATTGTGGCAAAAACAAAGTCTCTTTGAAGAAAGCAGTCGTGTGCCGCTGCTGATCGTTGCCCCAGGTACTACCCCCGGCAGCGTCTGCCGGATACCCGTATCACACGTTGATCTGTTTCCCACACTCACCGAACTCTGCGGAATCCAGCCCCCCGAAGGCCTCCAGGGACAAAGCCTCGCACCACTCCTCAGGGACTGCAACGCCCCCAGCCGCGGCTGGGCTCTCACCCAGGTCCTCCGCGGCAGCAACGCCGCCCCTCCCACTGATCGCTCCCGAAAAAAAACCGCCAACAACAATCCGAACACCGCGCCTGAGCCGCCCCGGGTCTTCGGCTACAGCCTTAGAACCCAGCGCTATCGCTACACCGAATGGGACAGCGGAAAGGCAGGCCGCGAACTCTACGACCACCAGCACGACCCCCGCGAACTCACCAACCTCGCCAACAACCCCGAACACGCCCAAACCGCCACCGAACTCGCCGCACAACTGCACCAGGCCGTCCTGACAACCCTGCCGCCCTCAGGTCAAATCCCCGAAATCCGCGAAGGAAACTGGGCCCCACTGCTGCTCAATCCCTGAACACACCCGCTACGGAATCCAGCCCATGGCCCCGCACCACCACTCTTCACCCGCCACCCGCCTCGCCGTTCTGATCTCGGCCTGCTGCCTGCACTCCATCACCAGCCCCGGAACTGCCATCGCAGCACCGCTCCAGGAACCTCAGCCCCAGAACCAACTCATTGACATCTGGAATGGACCCGCACCCGGAGAAACCACTCGCAATCCAGGCACACCTCTCCCCCGCCGGCCGGAAGAACTACCTCCCGTCACTCGCATCTCCAACATCACACAACCCACTCTCACCCTGTACCCCGCCAAACCCACCAATACACCCAGCCCCGCAGTCCTCATCCTCCCCGGCGGCGGCTTTCGTCGCGTCGTCGTCGATAAGGAAGGCAGCGAAATCGCCGCCTGGCTCAACACACTTGGCTGCTCCGCGTTTGTCCTCCGCTACCGCACCGCCGACGACGCCACCACAACCCCATGGCTGAAACCACTCCAGGATGCCCAGCGAGCCATGGCAATCATCCGTTCCCGCGCTGCCGAATGGCAGATCGACCCTCAACAGCTGGGCATCGCCGGGTTCTCCGCCGGCGGACAGGCTGCCGCACGACTGCTCGGAGACGGCGGCAAACTGGCCTATCCCGCCGCAGATGCCATCGATCAACTCTCCCATCGCCCCGATTTCGCACTCCTCATCTACCCATGGAATCTCTGGAACCCCGATACCGATCAAC
>JBEAUF010000256.1:0-8086 GCA_041161565.1 Planctomycetota bacterium
AAGAAACCCCGAGTAAACTCGGGGTTTCGTGGAAAAACACTGCGTTTTGAAGCGTTCTGCCGAAGCGGAGAGACAGGGATTCGAACCCTGGGTACCCGTGAGGGCACTCCGGTTTTCAAGACCGGTTTGGATTCGACGCAAGTCTAGTGGAGGAAGAGAGTTGTGGAATCAGATGCTTCGGTCGGTGCCGACAGTGGTGACAAGCCAGAAAGCTGCGCAAAGACATTTTTCGGGCGTCATAATCCCTCAGTCATCGACTCAAATTTGGGGTTACCAACGGGCGCGATGTCGGAACATCTTTCACCCTGAAGTTGCTTTCTGCGATCAAGGGGGTTATTCGTGCCGTAGTGCTTTCACGATGGGTAGTGTCGCCACCTGAAACGCAGGCACAATCCCTGCAAAGATACCTACGAACGCTGAAACCAGAGCTCCGGACACGGCTATTTGAAAAGACGGACGAAAGGCAATCATGGCACCTTCGGCACCGATCGCGAATCCGCCGAAGCCCAGGATCGCGGCCGCGATGAGAGTCCCGGAGAATCCTCCGAGCAGGCACTGGATCGTGCTTTCTGTCAGCACCAGTCTCATTGTTCGCATCGGGCGAACACCGATGGTCTGCAGCACCGCATATTCCTTGATTCGGTCCTGAACGCTCATCACCGTCGTCGTCGCTACCAAAGAAAGAACCAGCCCGACGCAGGCGTAACCCAGCCAGTGGGCAAAGCCGATCAGGTCGACCAGATCCGACAGTGTGCTGATCTGAAAAGCGCCTTTGCGGCGTGTTGTCGTGGCGACCGGTCCCGATTTCAAAATGCGGTCAATCTCTCTTGCGACAGCATCGGGATCGGCCGCCTCTGTGAGCAGCACTTCGTGTTGTGTAACCAGACCGGCTCCATCCTTGTCCTGAGCGAGTTGCAGGTAGGCGAGACTTGTGTAAATGAGGTTTTCTTCGGAAGCCACGGCGGATCTGAAAATCCCCGCGACACGTACGGACTGTCCTCCAATCGTGAATTGATCCCCGACACTCAAACGTCGGCGCTGAGCCACACTGTTGCCGATGATTGCACCGTCACGCCGACTTAGAAACTCGTCCCAGGATCCAGTCGTCAGCGTCAATGGACGGTGTTGCCGAATCTGCTCGGGCGATGCTCCATTGAAGACGACGATATCGAGACTGGCACGGCAGTTGTTCGTCCAGACCTGAATTGGCATGACATCCCGAACGCCGGACAGTTTTCGAATCTCCCGCGCATAGTCCTCCGGCAGACGACTGCTCGTCGGACAAAAACGGTTCTCCTGGAACACGATCAAACTACGATCGGCATCCGATCCTGTGGTCAGGCGTTCGAGACCTTCCTGAACCGAACCAACGATGCAAAACACAAACATGGCAACAGCCGTACCGCTAACAGTCAGCAGCGTGCGTGCCTGATGTCGCAGCAGCGTCTTAAGGACATAGCCCAGCATGGGAGGCCTCCTGTCTGACTGCGGCAAGCTGGTTTTCCACAAACTTCCCGCGATTCAGGACCATTTGGCGGTTCGCGATGGCTGCGACTCCAGCGTCATGTGTCACCATCAGCATCGTGATATTCAGTTCCTTGTTGAGCCGCCTTAGCAACTCCTGAATCTGGCTGCTGGTTTCCGCGTCAAGACTACCGGTCGGCTCATCGGCCACGACGACCTGAGGATGCGCCACGATTGCGCGAGCGATTCCTACTCGCTGCTCCTGACCGCCGGACAGCTGCCTTGGGTAATGGTCAGCGCGATCCATCAGTCCCACTGCGTCCAATGCCAGTTCGACTCGCTTCTGTCGCTCTGCAGAAGTCAGCTTCAGCAGGAGCGTTGGCAGTTCGACATTCTCGTAGGCCGTCAACACGGGAATCAGGTTGTGGGTCTGAAAAATGTACCCAAGATTCTCAGCTCTCCAATCGGCCAGCCGCCCTCGATTGAGTCGGGTAATTTCCGTGCCATTCACCACGATGGTTCCGGAATCCGGTCGGTCGATTCCGCTCACAAGATTCAGCAGAGTACTCTTTCCCGTCCCGCTGGGCCCCATCAGCGACAGGAAGTCGCCCTCCGAAAGATCCAGCGAGACGTCATCCAGAGGCGTAATGGTCTCGTCGCCCTTGCGAAATCGCTTGCTGACATTTCTAAGTTCCACAATCGCCATGGCTACCTCTTCATTCCAAGTTGCTGGTCATCGCCCTGCGTTTCGATGATGTCACCTGTCTTCAACCCTTCCGTCCCGGAGGCGATCAGTTTGTCCGTGATGACCAGACCTTCGGTGACTTCGATCAGTCCGTCCCCGGTCTCTCCACCCGTTTGAACAGATTTTTGCAGGGCACTTCCGTTCGCCGTAGACACCCAGACCAGCGAACCTTCGGCGTTGGACTGAACAAGTTGCTTCGGCACGTAGAGGCGTTGTGTCTCAGTTGACTCAACCGGCCCCTCCTGAGAGGACGGTGCGAGAAATGTAGCTTTGACCAGCATCTCCGGAGTCAGGACGGGCGGCGGATCCAGTATCTCGACTTTAACCTCAAGAGTATTCTTCTGCACGTTGGCCGAACTCGTAGAACGGAGAACGCGGCCCATCAGTTTGGTTCCGAGGGAAGCAGTCTCGATTTCCACGGGAGCGCCCGGCACAACCAGCGGCACATCCTCCAGACGCACATCAGCTCGCACCTGGAGTTGATTCGGCTCATACATTTCGATGACGACTGAGGAATCCAGCCCTGTCATATCGTCGAGTCCCGCAACACGTGAGCCGGGACTAGCAACAACACGGAGCACTCGCCCGCTAAACGGGGCACGGATCGTCGTGCGTTCAAGGTGCAGTTTCGCCCGCTCAAGCTGAACCTGAGCCTGACGTCGGACCGCTGCGGCCGACACGACTCGTGCCGTCGCCTCGTCAAAAGTTCGGTGCTCCTCCACCAGCCTTTCCAATTGTTCTGTCAGCGCCCTGGCCTTGGACCGCAACGATTCGACTTCGTTTTCAAGGTGAGGACGTCGACTTTCCAAATCAGCGAGTTCCGCTCCTGCGGTTTCGGCATCGCGACGCGATTGTTCAAGGGCAATCCCGGAGACGGCATTGCCTGCCGCCGACTTGCCCTCCAGACTCAACTGAGCAAATCGCTGGCGTGCTTCTGCGGCGACGATCAGTGATGGCAGCCGAGCTAGTTCGCCCTCGGCTCGCGCCAAGAGGCTTTCCGCTTCAGCCAATTCTGCGCGTCTGTGCGTTGGATTCTGCAGTCTGGATTCCGCAGCCTTCTTTTCCGCCTCCGCTCTTCGGAACTCTCCGATCGCAACCTCAACAGCCGCTTCGGCCTGCTCGACGAGTAGTTCTGAGTCCGCCATCAGTAGTTTGGCGACGGCTGCTCCCTTTTGAACCTCCTGCCCTGCGACAACCAATAGCTCGTCGATCACTCCTCCCGCGAGGGCCGCAACTTTCGCGGCAGCCGGTTTTGGCTCGACCCAGCCAGCGGCCTGAAACAGCACTGAACCCGAAGTATTGACAGCGCCACGTTTCGCAATGACCGGAATCACAGTCACCGTCTTTCGAGGCAGCAACTGCTTCGCAATCGAAGTTCCAAACAGCGTCAGGAATCCCACCAGGATTCCAAACGGAACGACGTAGCGAGACAAGATTCGACGCGTTCGCCTCACCGCAGGTGCATGCGAACGAGGCGACTTATCGAGTGCCAGTTGTTTGAGATTTAGCGGCGCAGAACTCATCGTTATTTCCCCGCTCGAACAAAGACCTTACTGACAGCGAGGGACAGGTTTCCCTGATCATCCCGTTTGGCCGTTCCCTGCACGACGACTTCTGACAATTCCTTGACACCCAACAACTCGCGGGCATCACCGGACACCGGCTTCCCTGCTTCATCAACAAGCTTGACTGTCGCAACGTTGGACTTCACGTCCTTTTGATTGCAGCAGTAGTCCCATGGTGTCGGACAGCCTTCATCTTCGGCACAATAGGCCACTTTCAGATCAACGATGGTGAATGCGGCCAGACCATCGACAAAAGGCTTTTCCGATCCACCAATTCGCCCGACGACGGTGATCGACTTATCGTTCTCGGCAGTCTCCCTTGCCGCCCCGACAGCGATGGCATCTGCTGGTTCAGAAGAAAGTGTGTAAGCTGATGTGACGGGTGCAGATGGTGCCTGAGTATTGGCCTTTCCATCTCCTTCGCCACATCCCACCAGTGTCAGAATGAAACCAGCAACCAATGTGTTCAGAATTCTCATAGGGGACTCCTAAATTGCCTTCAAACAAACCGCCACCGATTGTCGCAACGCTTTGATCGCTGGTGGCAAAGCGCCCAAAGCTCCAAGTATCAAACCTGTTCCGCACCCGACGATGAGTGCGAAACTATCAATTTTCAGGGCGAACGCTCCCATCGTGAATCGGACTGCGTGGCCGTTCAGTACAGACAGTGCAAACAAACCTGCCAGCAGCGAAGCCGCGGCCGCCATTACCACACCTTCCTGGATCAGACTCAACAGGATGGCTCTTCGTCGATAACCCACGGCCTGCAGTGTCGCAATCTCACGAATGCGACCTGCGATGGCTCCATACATCATGTTCATCCCGGCAAATAATCCGGCTCCGGCCACCAGCAGCACCACCAGCCACGCAAGCAGCCGTACTGGTCGATAGTACTGCTGCAGTGCTGCGTAATATTCCGTCTCACGAACCGCCTGAAGTTCCAGATCGGTCCGTTCTTTGCAAAACAAAGTGAGTTCAGCAGAGGAACTCTGCGGTGGAAGCAGCAACGCGACAAGACTGATGTCCTGCCGTTTCGTCGCCGCCTGAAACTCTGGAAGATTGCACCAGATCTCAGATTCAAATGCCGTGCCCGACGCCACAAACCGGCCGCTGATTTTCCATTCCTGACCTTCAAACAGAATTTTCCGTCCGATCACAAGCTGAGCGGGATCGACTCCAAGCTTGGCCGCTGCCAGGTTTCCGGCCATCACTTCTCCGCGTCCCGGCCACTTCCCTTCAACAAGGCGAACCTGTCGACGGACCAGAGGACTACGCTCAGACACTGCACGGATCAGACCCAGTCCGCCTGTTCCATTCTCACTGACGATTCTCGTCCCCAGATAGATCTCCGGGGACGAAAAGGTCACACCAAATCGATCAACTGTTCCTGCAATGCTGGAGGTCAACAAATCAGGCGTCCTGGCTGCAATCGCCGAACTCTCGATGTTCTCGCCGGCCGAGACAGAATAGATCAATACGACATCCGGATCACCGCTCTCGGCAAGCGAGACTTCCAGACCACGTATGAATCCCACAACAACCATGATCAGCAGCACGACAATCGACAACGCTGCGAGAGTCAGTCCCGATCGAACAGGACGACGCGCAAGATTTCGGATTCCATATTCCCAGGGAAGCAACATTGGGGAGTTCACACGATGATGGTGCGAAGATGCCAGGACGTAGTCCGTCACGGCAACAAAAATCAGGATGGACTGAGACAGCACAATCCAAAGCGTTCAATCCGAAATCAGCACACGGATCGAATGTGTCTGCCGAAGGAGCAATGGCAGACACCATGACTGGAGTCATCAACAGGTCAGCGAACACACGCGAATGCGCATGGAGAGCCCATACAACATCGGTTGGTTGGCCTCGTCACCGGCAGAGGCTCGCATCGGCCTCGCAGACAAGCCACGAAACGCTTCCGTATCAGAAGGAAGACAGAACAGCATGGCCTCAAACGTCGACTTCAATTCGACCGGCTTGCTGCGCACCATCCCCGAACAGGCTCCCTGACAACTACAACAGTCTCCGCGATTCTCTTCGCCGGAATCGACGGGTATTTCGGAGCTGGATCGATCGGGGCTGTGCCCTGACGGTCGGGAATCACGCTGACAATGTTTGCAGCAGGACTTCGTGGGCTTGGCATCTACTTGTTTGGTTGTTGACTCGACCGCGCAGCATCGTCCCGATGTGCAGGAAAACGTGCACAACAGTACCGAAACGATTAATATGCTGCTGACAAGTCGTTGCATGAATTTCACCACGCGAAATATGGGCCACTATCAAGCATAGCTCGCATCGGTTGTACCGTCGAGTCGAATTCTTGAAAAAGCGAAGAATCATTTGCGGTGATCTGGCGACATTGAGTAAGCAGGACTGATATCATCTTCGAACAGCTTTCGAACGAGAGTTGATCGTATGTCCTATGAGCCTGCGATACGACATACGATCGGTATGTCGGGTTATCCGACCTTCAACAGCGAGTATACCACTCCTCATCCTCCGGCCCCCGCATCAACGCCTGCCCGTGATAAGCCCCCGTTGACCCCCAGCGAAACACGTAGGACGGATTTCCAACGCTACAGGGGTCTGCAGGGGAGCCGAGTCCGTTGAGTCGAGCGATCAGTTGCTGGTCAAAATCTCCCCGCATCGTCAGCGGCCAGCCGGCGACTTGTTCGATTGCGTGGCGAGTAAACGCGAGGCTCGCGTGGAACCGACCGGTGGCGTCTTCTTCCTGCATTTCGCCGGTGTAATCACTCAGGACCCTTGATGGCTTCGACCAAAGGTAACCACTCATCGCCACCACATGACTGCTGATGTGATGCGGCAGGTAGATGTCGTCATCTTCCCATACAACGAGAATCTCACCGCGTGCCAGTCCTGCCAGTGCGTTGAACTTCTCCGGCAATGACCGAAACCGCCGCGTAATGCTGATGATCTGCCATCCATCACCGGTTTGATTTTCCAGTTCGCCAGCGTCATCCAGCGCGATCAGTTCCCGGCGATCGGCTGGATAGTCTTGAGCGAGGAAGCAGGCGATCGAGTTCTCGAGCAGCTTCGGCCGCCGATACGTGGGGCACAGACACGAGACGAGTGGGAGTTCATTTGACACCAGACACCTCCGTTTTCTGATTCCATTTCCCGAGCGGACATTCACTGGATCGCCAGGAAGCCTTTTCGGCGAGGTAAATCAGTCGACCACACCACCCGACCCCGCCATGCACCGGTTTTTCCAACCGGTGCTGCCCCAAAAACGCCCGAAAAACGGTGCCGTCAGTGGTGCCGAGGTGCCCGTATTGGTGCCATTCAGTTTTCCTCGTATTGTCACAGTTTTCCCCTTTTTGCACTCCTGGAAGCCGGGGACAGGGCCACGGACACGGGGCAAAACCGAGGTCCAGAAACGCAAAGAAACCCCGAGTAAACTCGGGGTTTCGTGGAAAAACACTGCGTTTTGAAGCGTTCTGCCGAAGCGGAGAGACAGGGATGCGAACCCTGGGTACCCGTGAGGGCACTCCGGTTTTCAAGACCGGCTTGGATTTGACGCAACTGTAAACCCAGACAAGAGTTGCAGGCACAGACTGTAGTCGAGGTGCCGCCTGCGGTGCCAACACGCTGAAAGCTGAGAATAGCCCAGCATTCCAATGCCTGACGACCGGGTGAAACCGAATCAGAATTCTTTGCGATGGAGTCACCACAGCGTTCCCATGAGCTTGCTGATCAACTGGTGCCAGCAATCTCATAATCGATCCAGCGGGCTGTGAACCCCCATCGGCCCTTGTTGCAGCACATGAGTATAAATCATCGTGGTACTCACATCCGAATGCCCCAACAGTTCCTGCACCGTTCTGATATCCGCCCCGGACTCGAGCAGATGAGTCGCGAAACTGTGGCGAAACGTGTGGCAACTGATCTTCTTGTCAATTTGCGCACGCAGCACAGCAGCGCGGACAAGTTTCTGCACGGAATTCTCGTGCACATGATGCCTGCGCTGGGCTCCTGATCGAGGATCTGAGCTGATTCGCCCGGCGGGAAAAACGAACTGCCACAGAAACTCCCGAGCCGCAGCAGGGTACTTCTCGGCAATCGCATAAGGCAGCCATACGGAGCCATATCCAGCGGCGAGATCGCTCTGGTGCAGCGTTCGAGTTTTCTCGATCTGCTGCCGCATCGGTTCAAGGCATCGTTCGGGGAAAGGAACCACGCGATCTTTTTCGCCCTTGCCGTCGCGAACGAGAATCTGTCGGCGTTGAAAGTCGATGTCTTTGATTCGCAGCCGGCAAACTTCCAGCAGTCGCATCCCGGTGCC
>JBEAUF010000276.1:0-8124 GCA_041161565.1 Planctomycetota bacterium
CCCCCGAGGAGGCGAAATCGGTGGCCGGGACCGGCTTGACCGGATTTGCCGCGAATTCCTATAATCCTCGTCTTTCCCATCGCTCGCAGCAGACTTTTCGAAAGCCCCGACCATGTCGGAACCGCAGTTCTCCCACCAACCCGACGAAGTTCAGCTCGCCAAAATCCTTCGCGAATCCCGCCCCCTGCTGGAACGCTACGGCACCGCTGCCATTTACGGAATGGCCCTGCTGCTGGCCGTCGCTGCCGTCGTCGTTTACATCGCCCGACGCCCACCGGCCACGGCTGCCGAATCCGCTAAACTCCTCAAAGCCGAAACACCGGAAGAATTTGGCGATATCGCGGATAATGCCCCCGGCACACCCATCGGACAGTCCGCCGGCATTCGCGAGGGGGAACTCATCCTCCAAAATGCCCTCCGCAACCTCTTCACCAACCGCAAAGTTGGACTCGAAGAACTTGATCAGGCTGAAAAAATCTTCCGCAACCTCGAAGATGACACCACCCTCAGCGAAGAAGGACGACTCAAAGTCGCCGTCGCCATCGCTCGCATCACCGAAGCACGCTGCGATGGCAGTGATGCGTCCGCCAAATCCGCCACCGATGCCTGGGACCAGGTGCTCAAAGCCTTCCCCGATTCCAAAGTCTTCTCCGGCCTCGCCGAAGAACGCAAAAAGAAACTCGCTCTGCCAGCCACCAAAGAATTCTACGCCTGGTTCCAGCAACAAAACCCCGCTCCCGGTGACACCCTCGGACTTCCACAGGATGGTCCCGGAGCTGTACCCTCAATTCCCAGCCTGATGGGCTCAGATCCGCTCCAGGGACTCCTGCCCCCCGCTGTACCCGCCGCACCGAAAACCGACAGCCCCGCGCCGGATGCTCCCGCCACACCGGATGCTCCCACAACACCGGACGCCCCTGCGGCTCCGGATGCTCCCAAAACGGACGCTCCGGCGCCCGACGCTCCAAAGGCCGACACTCCCAATCCTCAGCCTGCCAACCCGGACGCACCGGCCCCCGCCGAACAGCCATCAGCACCGGATGCCCCAAAGGCTGATGCACCCGCCCCGGAAGCTCCCAAAACCGATGCTCCGGCTCCGGATGCTCCAAAGTCCGGCGAATGACGGCTGAAGAGTTTGTTGATGATGACGAAGATCTGCAGGACAGTGCCGGCGAGAATCTGCCGGAGCTTCCCGCAGATTCTCAGCCGGTCGATATCACAGTCGAAGCGCGGGCCCACGGCTGGCGACTCGATCATTACCTCGGCCGCCTCTTCCCCAATCACAGCCGCGCACAGCTGCAGCGGATCATTGAATCCGGCGGAGTCCTGCTGAACGGACTGAATCATAAAGCCTCCAGGCGGCTTCGAGTCAACGACCGACTGCAGATTCGCCTGGTGGCGGCCGAACGACCGGGCATCGAACCGGAAAACCTGCCCGTCAGCATCCTCTACGAAGACGACTCGCTGGTTGTCGTCAACAAACCCGCAGGCATGGTTGTCCACCCCGGCCGAGGGTCCTCCAGAGGCACCCTCGCAGCCGCTCTGCAGTTTCACTTCGATCAGCTCAGCGATGTTGCCGGTCGCCATCGTCCTGGCATTGTGCATCGGCTGGACCGCGACACAACCGGAGTGATTCTGATTGCCAAGGACAATCAGGTGCACCAGAAAATTGCGGCACAGTTTGAACGTCGCGAAGTGCAGAAGGAATACCACGCGATTGTCCGCGGCTGCCCACAACTCGATGCTGACTACATTCGCACCTACATGACCACGCATCCCAAAGTCCGCGAACGCATGATGGTCTGTGCACGCGGCGGAGATGCACGCGAAGCCGTCACCTTCTATCGCACTGCTGAACGCCTCGGCCGATACTCCCTGATGGAACTGCACCCACGCACCGGACGTACGCATCAGCTGCGAGTCCACATGCTGCATCTGGGGCACCCGATCATCGCCGACCGGCTGTACGTGGGTGTGGGAGAATTGCGGCAAAGCGATCTCACCGGGACCGCCGGCAAAGCTGACAGCTCGGCAGATCGCGTCCTGATTGCTCGCCAGGCTCTGCATGCGTTCCGATTAACCATTCGACATCCCGTGAGCGGCGAAACGGTGCGTTTTGAAGCGCCATGGCCGGATGACTTTCGGCAAACCGTCGAAGCCCTCAGAAGCCTGACGACGCGGCCAAGTTGAGAAGTCGGCCAGGCCAGCACCACCCCAGCGACGCTGACTTCGAATACACGGGCCGAAAGAGAAGGGCGGCTGGTGCTGATCCGGATCCAGGATCCACAACAATCAACCCGGCAAACACACTGACAACCGCACTGAGCCGCCGGGCGGCAGCCCAATGGCATTGGCTTTCTGGCAAGACGCATGGCCGGGAGGGCGAAGCTGGGATGGTGAAACGGCGATAAAAAGGGCAAACTGGGATGTTTCAGTCCCCCCGCTATCATCACGCCCCACTGCCCGAACGGATAACAAAAAACGTCCTGTGGCGAGCGGTCGATGTCAATCGGCCGGTAACGCTTTGGTGCGTTCCTGATGCGGTTCGGGCCGCGCGGGCCCGTACGTTACCCGGCACTGAAATCCCCCGCATACCTTGCCCGCCTTTGGCGACAATGGAGAGAACTTCAAGGCCAATGGGCTTCGGCCCAACCGCTCAGGGTGCCCGCAAACGCACCGGCAACAGCGATGAGCCGCCCGGATTCTTCAGCACCGCACCAGGCCATCGTTTCCAGTAACCGGAAACCACAGGGAACCGTGCCTGCAGCGACGATGCCTGGTTCGTGCTCGAACGGTGGCCCGACCACTAATGGGCCGGCGGCAGACTGTTCTGAAAGGCTCGGTTGCGAAACAGGAAGTCGATGATGTTACCTTCGTGGGGCTGCAGCCAGTTGAGGGCACAGGTTGGAATCGGGCCGATATTCAGCCGGTCGATGTTTCGGGCATCCACAAGCTGTCGGATCCATGCCTCGTCTTCAGTGATGGCGGTGCCGATGAGCGTGGAGCCGATCCTGCCGATCATCTGATCCTGTGGACAGTTCACCACCGACACAAACGGGAACATGTATTCCGTATTGGCCATGGGATTTTCGCAGTCGGCCACATGGAGCACTGTGGGGCGAAGGTAATCGCAGCGTTCCTGCTTCACCAGTCGATCACCGTTGCGGTAGCGGGCGGTGACTTCGGTAACAACCGGAGGATTCACGCCGTCATCGATCTGTTTGCTGGTCGCTTCGGCAACTCCGGAGGTGGTGAAGGCGGCGATGGCAGCATTGGGATCGGTAGTTGGGAGCGGCACGATGGGTCCGATGCGGCGAGCGATCGCGTCGGCGATTTCTTCGGTGTGGCGGGAGGCCCAGATTCCTGAGCAGTTGATGCAGCCACGACCACCGTTCATGACGACGCTGCGGACCATGATGTCGAGGTAATCTTCCCAGCGATCGACGATGTCATCGCCGAGCAGGATTTTACTGAAGCCGGGCCCGTGAGCCTGCACTCGAGGATTACCATGGTACTTGTCGACGGTCGCCTGGCCGCCGAAGATCATTGATCGATTGCAGGTTTCGAGCACTTTGTTGCCGACGTCGTGGGGGCCGGGATAGAGACAGAAGGCTTCACGAGGCACTCCGGCGGCGGCGAAGGCTTCGTACATGCGATAGGGCGTCCACGGCTCGGAAGAGCCCGGCTTGAGCACCAGTCCGATCTGCAGGGGAATGGCTGGCAGCCACAGCGTATGCACGCCGGGCGAATTGGAAGGCAGCACGAGCCCCAGCACGGGAGTTGTCGCCTGGAAGCTCACCATCACATTTCGCGATTCCATGCCGTAGCCGCGAGTGAGGATTTCGAGGGGCAGGCCACGGGTGAGTGCATCGAGCATATCGCCCATGTGACGCAGCACAAAGGCGTTCTTGTTCATGTTGGCGCGGCACATATTCAGCGGCAGCCCGGTGGTTGCCGACTGAATGGAGCAGAACTGTTCGGGGGTTTGGGTCCCGTTGCCCAGCGGCAGCGTGGCCGAGAGGTACAGGTCGGCGGCTGTGCGGCACTTTTCGATGAGTTCCGCGCAGGAGAACTGGCGGAGCACATCGCGGGCTTTGGAGGCGCGGCGGGCGTCCATTTGCACGAGCCCGGCGTTGGCCTGGTGCATTCGCGCCATCACCTCGCCCGTCTCAAAATGGACGACTTCGGCTTTCTCGAGGGATTCGTAATTTTTGCCCCAGCGGACAACGGGAATTTCAAGCATGGCAGGTCGCTTTGCGAAGTGGCGGAACCACTGAGGAAAAAAGGGTGCCACCGAGTCGGGTGCTGAGACCACGCCCGGTGGCGATCATGAACAGCTCGAATGTCAATAAACACCAACAGTCGTGGTTTTGGCGAACACGTGATACGGACGCACACCGCTCACACCGTCCCACGGATACTTCTCATGCGGCAGCTCGCGTTCACCTTCGTCGCGCTCGAGGAAGCCGGGAACGAAGAGTTCCTTTGTCATGGTGTAGAGCTTTACACGGCCGGTGCTGCCGTAATCGACGATTTTCGTGTGATCGTCGAAGTCCACCACCTCGATCACTGCCCGGGGTTGTGGAGCATAGTAGGTGATTTTGTAGTTGTCGGCCGGGTCGAACGGTTTGCCGCAGGCGAGCCCCATCAGGGTGTTGCCGTAGGTCGGTGTGATGTAGACGTTGGGGCCCAGGAGCTCTTCGCGGGCAAAACGGTACCACTGCTGAGTAAACTCGGTGCCGCCGCAGAAGATACCTTTGATGCCGGCCTCTTCGATGCTGCTGCCCTTGTCCATCAGCCTGAGTGCGAGTGCTTCGAGGAGCTTGGGGGTGGTGAACATGCACTGAATGTCATTGTTGGCAGAGAGCACGGTGAGTGCCTGATCGATGCAGTGGGCGCTGTATTCCTTCGCGTCCTCGACCTTGCCCTTCTTCAGCAGTTTCACGACCCAGCGGGGGTCGAGGTCCACGCAGAAGCAGATGCCGCCGCGGTACTGTGCGAGATGTTCAATGGCGAGCCGCAAACGGCGGGGGCCGGAGGGGCCCAGCATCAGCCAGTTGCTGCCGCGGGGAAAGCTTTCTTCCGGGAGCGTGTCGCTGAAGAGTTCGTAGTCGATCCAGTGGTCTTCAACGACGACGCGGGTCTTGGGAATCCCGGTGGTGCCACCAGTTTCGAAAACGTAGATGGGTTTGTTCTGAAACGGCTGCGGGACCCAGCGACGCATCGGGCCACCACGAAGCCAGTCGTCTTCGAAAAGCGGGAATTTCTTGAGGTCGTCGAAGCAGTTGACGTCTTTGAGAGGGTCGAAGTCGAAGGTTTTCTTTTTTTCCAGCCAGAACTGGCAGCCGGTGTCGTCGCTGAAGTGCCATTGCACCATTTCGCGAGTGTGCTGGTCAAGGAGTTCCCGCTGGCTGCGGGCTTTGGCGTCGGTGTTGGCCACGAGTGATTCCTTTGGATGAGGAATAAATGGCTGGGGGATGGAGGCGGGCCGCAACCAAAACGGCTCGGGTGGGCATTGGTCGGCCAGATAGTAGACCGAAGAATCCGAATTGCAAGTCCGGCGCGGTCAGCCGGTGCGGTCCGCCGGGATCAGGACAAACGCCGATCAGGACAGCAGCAGTTCCGGCCATGCGGCGGACCGGGAACCGGGGATCGGGGGATTGTCGAGCGATCGAAAGGTGAAGACGGCCGACTGTTTTGTCCCGGATGAATAATTTCGCGTGGCAGCATGGAAGCAGCGGGCGTGAAAAAAGAGCACGTCGCCGGGTTCGAGGCACACCGGAGTGGCGGATTTCAGCAGTGGCTGGTTTTCCGGGAGATCCGTGCGGAGGAACAGGGCTTCGTCGAGGAATTCGCGGGGAGCGGCGGCGGAGTGGGTGCCAGGGAGCACCTGCAGGCAGCCGTTGTGCAGGTTTTCCGGCCCCAGGGCAATCCAGATGTTGACGAGGTCGCCGGTGGTGAAGGACCAGTAACGAGTGTCCTGGTGCCAGCCGGTATCGCTGCTGAATCGAGGCTGCTTGGTCATGATGCAGTTGTGGTGGGCGAGCGGCATGACGATCCGCGGTCCCAAAAGCTGCTGGAGCCGCAGCAGAATGCCGGGCTGGGTGACAAGCCGCAGAAAGACGGGATCGCGACTGATCGCCTGCCGCAGCCGACGAATCGTCCGGCCACCTTCAGCATCCAGCGACTGCGGAGCACCTGGGTATTGCAGATCCGCTTCGTATTCGACGTCTCCGAGGTGACCGGCGAGATCCCGGTCGGTGACGGTGCGGACCTGATCGAGCAGTTCTGTGGGGATGAGCTGTGGGACGACGAAATAGCCCTGCTGGCGGAACTTCAGGAGTTCCTCGGGAGTGAACCGGCTGGCGTGTGTTGGGGAGTGGTTACCGTCGGAAGCTGGAGTCATCCATCCTGACCTGTGTTGCCGCGGAGGTGGGACCGGGGCACGCGAAGGGACCTGAGCGGGGTCCGCTGCCGCCGGCCGCCGAAGGCGGCCAGAGCCTGAATTCTCCCGGGCTGGGGAAAACCGGCAAGTGCAGCAGCGGCAAATCTCAACAATTGCAACGAGCACCGCGAATTCCGAAATTTCGCCCCGCAGCAACTGTTTCGCGAACCACTCCCCCGCAATAATGCAGACTCCAACTCCCGGCATTCAACAGTTCCCTGCATTCGCACTGAGGGCCCCAGGCGCTCCATGAACCGCACCCATACCATCGACGGCATCACCCTGCATCTCGGCACTCCGGACGCCACCAGCGGCGACTGGATCGGCCAGCGCGAAGTTCTCAAACAACTCCTCGCCTGCTGGCTCGTTGTCGACGAACGTGACCTGCCACTCACCCCGAGACTCGTCGGCACTCCCGGCATCGGCAAAACAACGCTCGCCATCGCCGGCGCCCGGCAGCGCAATCAGGACCTGTTCATCTTCCAGTGCACCGCTGATACTCGCCCCGAAGACCTGCTCGTCACGCCCGTGCTCGCAGAAAGCGGCCGCATCGCCTACCACGCCTCGCCGCTCGTCACCGCCATGATCCACGGCGGCATCTGCATCCTCGACGAAGGCAACCGCATGAACGAAAAGTCCTGGGCCAGCCTCGCTCCGCTACTCGACCACCGCCGCTACGTCGAATCCATCGTCGCCGGAATCACCATCAAAGCCCACCCCGGCTTTCGCTGCGCTGTCACCATGAACGAAGACGAATCCACCTTCGAAATCCCCGATTATATCCTCAGCAGACTCCAGCCCACACTCACACTCGGACACCCCTCCCGCAGCGACGAACTCAACATCCTCAAATATCACCTCCCGTTCGCCGACCACGAAATGCTCTCACTCACCGTTGACTTCCTCCAGAAAGCCCACTCCCTTAACCTCGACTTCTCCACCCGTGACGGCATCAATATCCTCCGCTATGCACTCAAACGCATGGCACAGGATCCCGATCACCCGCTGTCACGCGATTCCGCATGGAAGGAAGCCGTGCTCGGATGCCTCGGCGAAGATGCCTCCGACCTCCAGGCCCTCGCGGATAAACGCAACTCATCGCTCGGTGGCAACGCCGTTCCCATGGGCCTCGGAGACTTCTTCTTCTCCCCGGACGATCCGCTCCACCCCGACGCTGAATTCGATGATGATGACGATGATCTCGATGACGATCAGGATGATGACGAAGACACCGACGACAATGATGGAGACCAGGGGCGATACCGCAGACGCCGCTGAACGGACTGCAGCACCGATGACAGAAAAAAAGGCGGCCTGAACCTCCGATTCTGACCAACGGGAAAACCCACCACCGGACCGCCCGTTCAACAGCAGCGTCCGGCCGCATTTTTTCCACATCAGGTTTCCGCCGCAGCCCCATCCCCTGTACACTCACCGCAGTGCTCCCACCAATTCCGGCCCACCTGCCTCCTCCAACTAAGGTCGATTCGTATGACTCGATCGTCCCGCCCGCCGCACCGCACAGCTCTGCTCGGTCTTACACTCGCCTGTCTCGCCGCCACCGGCTGCGGCGGATCAAACACCCCGGACGAAGATGCCACCGCCCAGACAGCACCCGCCGCCGCTGATCAGGAAGCCGCTGCAGCAGAAGCCCCGGCAGCCGATGACCAGTCCAGTGC
>JBEAUF010000292.1:0-38171 GCA_041161565.1 Planctomycetota bacterium
GCGGGGAATGGGCCGTGGTCCGGGGCGAGGCATGGGGCGTGGAGGGATGGGGCCTGGGATGCAGGCTGATCAGGAGGTCTTTCATTTCCTGCTGGAGCATCACGCGGAGATTCGGCGTTCGGTGAAGACACTGGAAAACGGCGTTGAGACGTTGACTGAGTCTGACAATGCGGAGGTGGCCGCGAAGATTCAGGAGCATGTTTCTGCGATGCATCAGCGGGTGCTTGAGGGCCGGGGGCTGCGTTTCTGGGACGAGCTGTTCGTGGCGATCTTCGAGAATTACGACCGCATTGAGATGACGGTGGAAAACACGGAGAAGGGTGTTCGAGTGATTGAAACCTCGAGTACTCCGGCTGTTGTTCCGCTGATTCAGGCGCATGCGGAGGTGGTCAGCCGCTTTGTGGCTCGCGGCTTTGACGAAGCGCACGAGAATCATCCGGTGCCTTCAGTTCAGCCGGCCCCTGCGAAGCTGGAGTTCCCGGTGATTGCCGGGCATGGCGGCGTGGTTGCTCGTCCGGACGCGGCGGAGCAGCCGCGTGCGGGTGCGAAGATTATCTTTGACGTCACGGCGAATGCTGAGCCAACTGAGGTGAACAGGGGGCTTGAGCGTGCCGCGCGGCTGCTGAATCTTTACGGTACTGCGGGGTTGAAGGCGAGTGACGTGCGGATTGTCGTGGTGCTGCATGGTGAAGCCACAAAAACCGCGCTCAACGATGCCGCCTACAGCCGACACTTTGGAGCCGCACGTAATCCGGGCCTGGGGCTGATTGAAAAGTTGCAGCAGGCGGGGGTTGAAATTTTCGTGTGCGGGCAGGCATTAAGTTACAAGGGCTTTGCGGACGCGGATGTGGCTGCCGGTGTTCCGATTGCCGCGGCGGCGCTGACGGTCATCGCGAACCGTCAGTCTGACGGTTACACGTGTATGGTGCTGCACTGACAGCCGGTTCAGGTCGTGGGCTGCTGGAGTTCGGTTAGTCTGGCGATACCGCTGCGAGCCAGCTGCAGGATGCGGTCGAGCATTTGCTGGTCGAACGGGCGTCCTTCGGCTGTGCCCTGGACTTCGATGAAGTGGCCGGAGCCGGTCATCACCACATTCAGATCCACGTCAGCTCGGCTGTCTTCGCGGTAGTCGGGATCAAGAACCGGTGTGCCGTCGACAACAGCCACGCTGACGGCAGCGACGGAATCCATGAGTACCTGGGTGCCCTGCGGCAGCATTCCTTCCCGCTGCATTCGCTGGACCGCGTCGGCCAGTGCAATAAAGCCACCGGTGATGCTGGCGGTGCGTGTGCCGCCGTCGGCCTGGAGCACATCGCAGTCCACGGTGATGGTGTGGTCGCCGAGCGTTTCAAAGTTGACAACGGCTCTGAGTGAGCGTCCGATGAGACGCTGGATCTCGGTGGTGCGACCATCCGGTTGCTGTCGTTCGCGGGGCTTGCGGGGGGAGGTGCTTCCGGGAAGCATGCTGTATTCGGCGGTGACCCAGCCTTTCACGGGCGTTGTCGGGTCTTTGGGGCGTCGCCATGCCGGCACTCCACGATCAACGCTGGCGGTGCACAGCACCATGGTGTTTCCGGCCTGAATCAGGGTGCTGGCCCAGGCAGTGCGGACGAAGCCGCGAGTGATCTGCAGGGGCCGCAGCAGGTCGGGGGAACGCTGGTCATGGCGGAGCATGTGCGGAGCTTTCGGTGTGGCCGGAGCCGTGGATGGTGGAACGTGGACCGGCGTAAGTCGCAGCAGCTGGGGCACGCAGTCTGACGAATCGTCCGAGCCATTCTGCCGACGGTGGTCTGCATTCAGCCGCGGCGCGGCCGGGACGTGTTATTTGAGAGTTTCCGTGACGCCAGGTGCGGGCTGTGTGCGGGGGGCCAGCAGTGCAGCGGCCGCGGCGAGGAATATGGGGGTCAGGAGCAGATCGCTGATGAGCGTTCCGCGGGCAAAGGGCAAACCCATGGTCAGGCACTGCTGGAGGCCCTGCAGGGTTTGCGGATACAGGTACTGGCCGTTGAAGGGCAGGCACCAGACGCCGAAGTTGCTGATGAAGAAGAAAGTCACGGCGGAGAGCAGCCCGGCAGCAGTGCCCTGCAGCAGGCCGCTGGGGCGCAGGCAGCGGCCTGCGACCACGATCAGCGCGTAGGCGGCGTAGTCGAAGAGCATCGTGCTGTAGAACCCGTAACCGCTCTGGATCTGCAGCAGCACATCGGTGATCAGCCGTGCAGCGAGTGGCAGGGCGAGGGCCTGCAGGGGCGTGCGTGCGTGTACTCCGCAGAGGACCGCGAGGGCACCCATGGCGGAGAAGTTATGCAGGGGAGCCGGGACAAACCGCAGCAGCACTGCGGCAACAGCAGCCAGACACAGCAGCAAATTGACAGAGAATTTCATGGCAGTGAGAACTTTCATGGAACATCCACAGCGCCGCGCCGCAGACGGTCGTTCAGCGCCCGGCCGAGTCCGTGCTCGGGAAACAGGCGTGCGATGATAACATCCAGCCCGGCAGAGTCGAGATCACGGAGGCTGGCAAAGAAGTTCGCCGCACAAATCTTCAGATCACCGGAGGGAGAAAGCCGGCAAATTCGGTCAAACCCCGTCTCTTCTGGGAATTCTCCCCAGGTGAGCAGGCCGCTGCGCTGCCCGGGGAGCGGCCTGGCAGCGGCGTCCGGTTCCAGCAGCCGCAGTGGGGTTCGCGGGGCATAGTGGCGGCTGAGCATTCCGGGGGCGAGCTGCGCCGTTTCATCGCTGACGCTCTCGGGGGCAGGTCGTTCGACTGGGCCGACGACGCTTTCCAACTCCTCGAGGGAGACTCCACCGGGCCGCAGCAGCAACGGGCGCGCCTGCATCAGTGAAACAACCGTGGATTCCAGACCGATGGCACAGGGGCCACCGTCGAGCACGTAGTCCACAAGTCCGCCAAGTCCGTCCAGCACATGCTGCGGGGTGGTGGGGCTGATGCCTCCGAAGGGATTGGCACTGGGAGCCGCCAGCGGGCGCTGCAATTCCCGCAGCAGCCGCAGTGTCAGCGGGTGAGCGGGGACGCGGATTCCAACACCGGGCAGTCCGGAAGTCACAAGGTCGGGAATTCGGCTCTGGCGGGGCAGCACCAATGTGAGCGGTCCCGGCCAGAAGGCGTCGGCCAGTCGTTCTGCCAGTGGGGGAAAGCTGAGCACCAGCTGTTGTGCGGCCATCCGGTCCGGCACATGCACAATCAGCGGGTCGAAAGTTGGACGCTGTTTGGCTTCAAACACCGCAGCAACCGCGGTGGTGTTGAGTGCATCGGCGGCCAGACCGTAGACAGTTTCGGTGGGAATGGCGACCAGTCGACCAGCCCGCAAAAGCTCAACCGCCCGGCCGACATCAGTCCCCACGGTTGTCCGGCTTCTGCGAGGAGACTTCTCGCTGGATTCGTCCGCCATGCCTGCGGTTGCTCCTGGGGCTTCCGCCATCTATTGCACGTCCACCACCACACAGGTGACGTTGTCGCGGGACCCGCCGTCGAGGGCTGCCTGGACGAGCGTTTCAGCGGCTTTCTGGGGGTCGGGGTTGCTGGCAAGCAGTTCAGCGATGCGGCTGTCGGGAATGCCATCGTTCAAACCGTCACTGCAGAGGACGAAGCGATCGCCGGACTGCGGAGCGATTTCCTGGACCTGCAGCGGGGCTGAACCATCGCGGCAGCCGAGGTAGCGGTAGAGAACGTTGCGATAGCGGTGCGTTTTGGCTTCTTCGGGGGTGATGGTACCGGAATCGAGGAGCGCCTGGGTGATGGAGTGATCGGTGGTGAGCTGTCGCAGGCGACCTTTGCGGAATTCGTAGGCCCGACTGTCTCCCACATTGGCCGTGTAGACGAGGCCTCCGGTGATGACCAGCATGACCGCGGTCGTCCCCATGTTTCTCAGGCCCGGCTCCATCTCACTGACTGCCATGATCTCCGTATTGGCGTTGACGAGCGCTTTTTCGAGCGCGGCAGCGACGAGTTTTGTGCCGTGCTGACTGAAGTCCAGAGCAGTTGCCAGCCTGCGCGGAATGATGTCCACTGCCATCGCACTGGCCCGCTCACCTGCGCTTTGTCCGCCCAGTCCGTCCGCGACAATGAACAGCCGCTGCTGCGGGTCCACGTAGCAGTTGTCCTCATTGTTTTCGCGGACGTTACCGGTCACGCTGAGATGACCTGACCTGATTGACACCATGGCGGGCCCTGTGAATTCCGCGGGGCGGAGGGAGCAGCTGGAGCGGCATGAAAACGACAGATGACAACCGCCGAGCTGGGTGACAACCTCGACGGGGTCCGGAGTTAAATCCGCAAATTCAGTCCCTTCCTAGCACAGAATTCCCGGATTTCCGTGTCGAATTTAGAGGAAACCGGGGGATTTGTCGAGAAATCGGACGTCGGTGGCTGCCGCTGAATGGCCTGAAATGGCCTAAACCGGCACCTCGCCACTTCCACACAGGGTCTGGAAAACGTTCGTCAAACCCAGAGTGGTGGCCGCGATCAGTACTTCCCCGGCTTCAAAACCGGCCGAGGCTCCAAGCATTCTTCCCTGACCTTCCACGAGGCGAAACACCCGCTCCTTGCCGGGGGGAAACTGCGTGCGGTAGCAGCGAATGGCCTGCAGCTTGGTTTGCAGCGTCGCAGAAATATCCGACACAAAACTCCCGCCGCCCTCGGGGAATTTCAGCGTTTGCAGTCCCAGCGGATACCACAGCTGACGCTGGATGCGATGCACCGGCAGGCCCGGAAAGTGTTCGTCCCATTTGGACAGCCGCGAATAGAACACGGCGGCATCGGTGATCTGCATGGCCTGCCAGTGATCCGGGGAAGCCATCGGCGTTTTATCGGCAATGCCGATCACCAGACGCGGCCTCCAGCGACGGAAGACTTGTGCGAGCGCCACACGGCTGTCGAAGTCGTCGAACAGTCGGCGGTTGGGCAGGTCCAGCGTGACCCGGAACTGGACACCCAGTGCCTGGGCGGCCGCCTGAGCTTCCTCAAGTCGCACTTCCGGACCGGGGCTCAGCGGAGTTGGTTCGCCGTCCGTCAGATCCACGATTCCCACGCGATAACCCTGCTGCACCATCCGGGCCAGCGTGCCGCCGCAGCCAATTTCCACGTCGTCCGGGTGAGCCCCTACGGCGATGACGTCCAGCGGTTCGGGGAGGGTGCTTGCGGTTTCCATACCATTTACCGCCGCACCGGACCGACGGGATCCCACATAGCGGCGGCCGGATCGCTGGGCACCACAAACAGCTCAACACGTCGATTTCGCTGCCTTGCGGTTTCTGAACCGCCATTTTCCAGCGGATGGAATTCACTGTACCCCATGGCTGCAATGCGATCGGGCTCGACTCCCAGCTGGAGCAGTCTCAGAATCACCGCATCAGCTCGGTCCGTGGACAGATGCCAGTTTGTGGGGTGCTTGACTGCGGTGTCCGGTCGCACGATGTTCTGGTCATCGGTGTGTCCGACGATCAGGATTTTCAGGCCGCGGGCAGCGCCGCTTGTGGCGCTGGAAGCGAATTCCCTGAGAATCGGCTCCGCTTCCGGTCGAATGGCGTCACTGCCGAGGTCAAACAGAATATCCGTGCGAAAACGGCTCAGTCCGGTCGCTGGATCGTAGTCAAAACCTTCGCCTGCGAGGTTGGGATTCATGCCTGCTCCATCGCTCAGACCGCCCCCGGGGTTCTCGGCTATTCGGCGTGCGAGCCCTTCGCGTTCCTGTGCGAGGTTGTTCAGGCGGTCATTGAGCGTCGACATCTGGCCCTGAGTATCGGCCAGCTGATTGTGGAGTGCCTGATTTTCTGCGCTCAGCCCCTGGGCGGCCTGCGAGGCACCTGCGAGCGCTTGCTGGAGCCGTTGATTTTCGGCGTAGAGGTCGCGAGCCCGCAACTGCGCGCTGGTCAGTTCATCACCCGCTCGATTATGGCAGCAGCCGCCGGCCGTCAGTACCAGCAGCAGAGCTGGCACCGCAGCAGATCCATACAGCCTGCGTTTCATCTGTGTCATCCTGACGGTAGGAACAGGGTCGTCGAGCCTGAAAGCCTAGCCGGATGCCGCCGGGGCAGGCCAGTCTCCTTTGAGTCAAATTGGGCTGAATCCGCACAGCCGCAGAGACAAACCTGCCTCGGGCGATGCAAAGCTGCAGAAATTGCCGCTGTTGCTGCAGAAACTGCCGTTTTATCCCGAGGCGGGGGTCAGTTCCGCTGGTCAGTCTGGGTGCGGCAGGAGAGGGAAATCCGCCGCCTTGCGGTGTCCACTTCAAGTACCGTGACGCGGACGATGTCGCCCGCGGACACCACTTCAGCAGGATCCCGGACAAACCGGTCGGCCAGCTGACTGATGTGCACCAGCCCGTCCTGATGCACACCAATGTCCACAAATGCACCGAATTTTGTGACGTTGGTGACAACGCCTTCGAGCACCATTCCTGGCTGCAGCTGCTCAAGCTCACTGATTGCTTCCGTGAAGCGTGCCGTGCGGAATTCCCTCCGGGGATCGCGACCCGGACGAGCCAGTTCGGTGAGCACGTCGCGGACGGTGAATTCGCCGAATTCTGCAGACACGAATTGGTTGGCGTGCAGTCCGCTGACGAGGCGTTCATTGCCGATGAGCTGTGCGGATGGCACGTGCAGTACGGAGGAGATTTTCTGCACCAATGGGTATTGTTCCGGGTGTACGGCGGAGGCATCCAGAGGTTCGTGACCGCCGCGAATTCGCAGGAACCCCGCCGCCTGCTGGAAGGCCTTCTGTCCGAGTCGTGGGACTTTGAGGAGTTCGCGGCGAGTGGCAAAGCTGCCGTTTTCATCCCGCCAGCTGACGATGCGTTTGGCGAGGACCGGCCCGATGCCCGCGACTCGCGACAGCAACGCCGCGCTGGCCGTGTTCAGGTCCACGCCCACGGCATTCACGCATGATTCCACTTCACGTTCGAGGGCTTTGTGGAGTAGTGGCTGGTCGACATCGTGCTGGTATTGTCCCACACCGATGGATTTGGGATCGATTTTGACGAGCTCTGCGAGGGGATCCTGGAGACGGTGGGCGATGCTGATGGCGCCGCGGACGGTGACGTCGAGTTCCGGGTATTCTTCGATCGCTGCCTCGCTGGCAGAATAGACGGACGCGCCTGCCTCGCTGACCATGACCTTAGTCACATCAAGTCCGTGTTTGCGGAGCACGTCAGCGACGAATTTTTCGGCTTCTCTGGAGGCAGTGCCGTTACCGATGGCGATCAGTTCCACCTGATGTTCGCGAATCAATCGCAGCAGGACGTTTTCTGCCTGCTGCAGATCGGAGCGGGGTGGTGTGGGGTAGACGGTTTCTGTGGCGAGGAATTTACCGGTGCCGTCGACAACCGCCAGTTTGCAGCCGGTGCGGAATCCTGGGTCGACTCCGATGGTGGTGCGAGGACCGGCCGGGGCAGCCATCAGCAGGTCATGGAGATTTTTGGCGAAGACTTCAACGGCCTCCTGATCAGCTCTTTCCCGAAGTTCGTGGAGCACGGTGGATTCGGCGGCCGGTCGGAGCAGCCGCGAGTAGCAGTCTGCTGCGGCGGCCTGCAGTTCGGGTGTAAAGGCGGGATTGGTGCCCTGGAGAACTCGCTGGGAGAGTTCGCGGGTGGCGGCATCGTCATCAGCTTCGAAACGCAGTCGCAGCACGCCTTCTGCTTCGCCGCGCTGCAGTGCAAGAAAGCGATGACCGGGGAGGCTGGTGATTCGCTGGCGACAGTCAAAGTAATCACGAAAGCGCGCGCCTTCTTCGGATTTTCCCTGTTTGACGTCTGACCGGAGTTCCCCCTGGCGGATGCGAACTGCGGCTTTGCGGCGGTTTTCGGGGTCATCGGCCCAGAATTCTGCGGCGATGTCACAGGCTCCCTGGATTGCCGCCGCTTCGTCCGGAACTCCCTTTTCCGCGTCGACAAATCGCCGCAGCAGTTGTCCACGTGGTGCCGGGAGCGGTGTGTTGCTGAGCAGCATTTCGGCCAGCGGCTGCAGGCCACGTTCCCGGGCAGCCGCCGCACGCGTGCGACGACGCGGACGAAATGGCAGATACAGGTCTTCCAGCCGAGCCGCTTCAGTGCAGGCGGTGATTTCGTGGCGGAGCTCTGGCGTGAGTTTTCCCTGATCGGAGATGGTTCGCAGAACTGTGGATTTGCGGGCAGCGAGGTCTCGAGCCTTGCCGAGCAGGTCTTCAATCAGCCGCAGCTGGCGTTCGTCGAGCCCCCGCGTGGCTTCACGGCGGTATCGGGAGATGAACGGAATGGTGTTGCCGTCCTCAAGCAACCGCACAGCCGCTTCCACCTGCTCCGGCCGCACCTGCAGCCGCACCGAAGCTTCCTGCAGAAACTGATCCATGCGGAACAAGTCTTCTGCTGGCAGAGCATCTGCAATACGCTGGCCGTCCGCTTTCATGCCTGTTGCTCCACAGACTTCACCCCGATCGGTACGGCCCCGGACGGAGCGCAGCAAAAAGGGCTGTGACGGATGCCACAGCCCTGCTGCGTTTTTTGAGGCTTAATGCCGGAACCAGAAAGTGCGGTAGACAGGACTTGAACCTGCACGGATTGCTCCACACGCCCCTCAAGCGTGCGCGTCTGCCAATTTCGCCACTACCGCGAATTTACTGCTGACCGGGTGGAACCCAAATCTGCGGGCCGGGAAGCATACGGACCTCGGGCCGGAGTTTCAAGCCGATCGGGCCCGCACAGGCGGCGGGCCAAAAAATTCCTGCGAAAGGGGCGGTGCAGGCGGTAAACCAGGAATTTACGATTTTTGTCTTCCGATTTACCACGCCTGCAGTGTTCCTCCCCGGCTGCGAGCCAATAATTCCTGAGATTTGCCACGCGTCGCACTGGAGTCGAACAGGAAACAAACGCATATGAACGCCCCACAACTCCCGGCCAACCTCGCTGAACTCCGCGCGTCCGGGTGGAAAACCCGCTCTGTGAAACAGGAGATTCGTGAGAACTTTCTGGCCATGCTGGCCGCGGGAGAAGACCTGTTTCCGGGAATGATCGGCTACGAGAATACCGTGATCCCCGACATCAGCCTTGCACTCCTGGCTGGACACGACATTCTGTTTCTCGGCGAAAAGGGGCAGGGAAAGAGTCGTCTGATGCGGATGCTTCCGCGATTCCTCGATCCGCTGCTCCCGTATCTTGATCTCCCAGGCTGCCCGGTGCATGAAGACCCTTACGCACCCATCACCAGTCAGGGCAAGGCCTGCATTGCCGAGCGACCCGAAGAGCAGATTCCGATTCGCTGGTGGCCACGCGAACAGCGCTACGCCGAAAGACTTGCACCGGGAACACGCTTCGCCGATATCATCGGTGAAATTGATCCAGCCAAACTGGCTGCCGGTGCCAGTATGTCCACCGAAGACGCTCTGCACTTTGGTCTGATTCCCCGCATGCACCGCGCCCTGTTCGCCATGAATGAACTTCCGGAGCTGGACGAACTGGTGCAGGTGGGTCTGTTCAATATCCTCGAAGAACGAGACGTGCAGATTCGTGGCTATCCCATTCAGTTCGATCTCGATGTGATGATTCTGTTCTCGGCAAATCCGGCCACGTATAACCGGAGCGGTAAAGTCATTCCGCAGCTCAAGGACCGCATCGGCAGTCTGATCCGCACGCACTATCCGCATGAACGAGATACCGGGATCAGGATTCTCGAACAGGAATGCGATCTGCCGCTTGACGGTGAGTTTCCAGTGGTGGTTCCGTGGTTTATGAAGCAGATCATCGAGGAGATCAGCCGACGGGCGCGGAAGAGCAAGTACATCGATCAGCAGTCCGGCGTGAGTGCGCGCTTCAGTCTTGCCAACTACCGCACAATGATCGCCAGCGCCCGACGTCGCGGCGCTGTGCTCGGCGAAAAACCAGCCGTGCCGCGTATCAGTGACCTGGGGCACCTCTACGCCTCCGCGCTCGGAAAGCTGGAAGTTGACCTGATGAGCAGTCATCAGATGAGCGAACAGCAGGTGCTCGATGCCGTCACCGCGGAAGCCATTAAAACAGTCTTCGAGGAATACGTTGAGCAGCATGGGCTGGACCAGATTTCGCAGATCTTTGCCAAAGGCGTGAAAATCGAAGTTGGTGACATGCTTCCCAGCTCCCACTACGAAACTCTGCTCAAACGCGTACCTCCCGTCTGGGACAAGGCCTTCGAGGTGAATGCGTCCCAAAGCGCGGCGATGCGTGCATCCTGCGTGGAATTCGTGCTCGCCGGACTCTACGCCACCGAACGCATCAGTCGGGCTCAGCGTCACGGCGTGGTGACATACGAAATCAGCTAAGGGGATGGCTGTCAACCACGCCGACGGCATGCTGTTTGGCTTGATTTGGGTTTATTCGGTTTATCTGGTTGTCGCTGGCTGCAGTGCGTTCTCTGCGTTCTCTGCGGGCGCTCGGTGGTCTTTGCCACTGGATGCTGTCGCCGGACTCGCCATCGGTTTGGAACTCGTATTCACGACGCGCCAACTGATCTATTCTCTGCTCGAACATGTCCTGAAATCTCGACTGATGGTCAATGACCAGAGTTTCGTTGCTGCCGCAGTGGGATGCCCGCTGCCCGCTGCCCGTTGTCTACGTGGCATTCCCCAACGTCGTTACTGCGGCCGGAGCCAGCGCGACCGATCAGACAGCCTGCCGGGCAGTCGAAGCTGTGGCATTCTGTCCCCCTGACTGGTGGCACGGCTGAAATCCGCCGGAAGAAGACTCTGGCAGGACAACGGCCGCGGCCGTAAGTGGATCCGCCTCCTGCGAGGCGGCAGCCGTTCCAAACCGTGCCAGCCCTCCAGCGCGGCCAATCGACCGAGCCCTCAGAGTTCGCATAAACACCACCTTGCCCGCCGGTCTTTCGCGGCCGAGGGTTGCGAGGACTGTCCCTGACGGGGCGGCGGCTGGTGGATGGTACAGCCGTTACAAAGGCTCCAGGCTTACCATTCGGCCGAGGTGTCAGGATCCGTACAATCCTCACTCCGTCGGGCTGCTTCTTCGGCTGGCGGTTGCGAGGACTGTCCCTGACGCAGCGGCGAGCTGGTGGATGGTACAGTCGTTACAAAGGCTCCAGACTTACCATTTGGCCGAGGTGTCAGGATCCGTAGAATCCTCAGTCCGTCCGGCTGCCTTTCCTTGTTGCGGTTCCAGGGGCTGTTTTTGACGGGACAGGGGCCGTGGCTGTTGCGGGTGGGGCTGGCTGTTTGATTTGTTCGCGCGACGGAAGGAGTGGGAGCAGGATCGCCATCACTCCGCTCGGCGCATTTCCGGGGGGGGGGCGGGTTCGAGGGTTGTACCCGATTGGGGTGTGCCCGATTGGGGTGTGCCCGATTGGGGTGTGTGGTGGGGAGGCCGTCAGAGGCGGTGACTACGGTGATGGCTACGGTCCGAACCGGGTAATTGGTTTGGTGGTTGGGATGCCTGTGGTCGGCGGACGAGCCGTTAGACGAGTTGCTTGAAAACTGGCTGGGGTTGGCAAACATCAGGGCTGTGCTTCGGCGGCTGCCAGTCTGAAGGCTCTGAGGTGGCCGTCGAAATGTGCTGTGTAGAGGTCGATCTGGTTTGGATGCAGATCGCAGTCGAAGATGTGTTCGGGCGTAGGGACGAGGTGGAAGACATCTTCTTCACCGGGGTTCCAGAAACCGATTTCCTTTTCGGCGATTCCGATCAGGGTACCTCCAGGGTGATACACCGCGCGCCACATTGTGGCGTCCAGATCTTTTCGCAGGCATTCCTGTTTTGGCAGCTTTTCACCGGTAGCCCAGTCAAAGGAAACTGCAACCGCGCGGCGATTTCCAGCTGGGGCGTTGGAGACCTTATGCAGTCCTGAGGCCGTGATGCGTTTTCCGCAGGGGCTGAACGTCAGACTGATAATGCCGCCGAAGGGGGCGAGGTCTCCGACGTTTGAGTGGATTTCGGAGGCATCGAATTTTCGGGCCGGACCTCCGTGATCGGCGTTCCAGTGGAAGATGTTGCCAACGATATCGCCGCTGACTACTTCGTACGAACCGGGGACGAACTGCACGCAGTAGGGGATGTGTGGGTGCCCGGTCAGGGTGCTGATAACCTGTTGATCCGTGGTGGACCAGACTTTGACAAGTCTGTCATTGCCGCAGGTGACGACGCGCAACCCGTCATGACTGACCGCGAGCCCACGCAGCCAGCCCTGGTGTGCCTGGATGATCTGCCTGGGTTGTGGTGTTTCCGCGTGGATATCCCAGGCGATCCAGCGTCCGTCGTAACCACCGGAATGGAGTGTGCTGCCATCCGGGGAGAAGCTGAGCATGCGTACCCAGTTTTCGTGTGCGGCCAGCGTTACGCGTTGGCCTGTGGCGATCTCCCAGCGCTGGATTGTGTGATCGATAGCCCCGGCAGCGACGAATTTGCCGGCAGGATCGACGCGACAGCAGAGCAGTTTTGCTGTTGCGGTCCAGTCTGAGAGGTTGTGTGCGGCGTGGGGGGCGAATTGATTCCGGTGTGTCGTCATGCCAGCAGCTCCTCAATCGGACCAAAGGCTGGATCGGCGATTGGGAATTTGCGGCCACCGATATCAAACTGGCTGGACGAATCGATTCCGACGGCCCGCAGCCATGTGTGAAACAGGTGCCGGTGATCTACTTTGCGGTCCGTCACTTCAACACCTTTTGCATCTGTGCTGCCAATCACGGCGCCGTGCTGAATGCCACATCCAGCTGCTGCGATGGACCATGCTTTGGGGTAATGATCGCGTCCGTAGCCTGCGTTGATGGACGGGGTGCGGCCGAATTCCGTCATGACGATCACGAGGGTGCGTTCGAGGAGTCCGCGTTGTGCGAGGTCTGTGAGGAAGTGGGCAAAGGGGCTGTCGAAGTCCGCCACGTAATGCAGGTGAAATTCAAAATTATTGTGATGAAAATCCCAGCCGGCATGCTGAATCTCGATGAACGGCACCTCCTGCTCCACCAGGCGTCGTGCGAGGAGCAGTTGTTTGCCGAATTCGGATTTTCCATAGGCCTGCTGCACCGTGTCTGTTTCCTGCGAAATATCGAACAGCTCACGCCGCTCCATCAATCGCAGCGCCTGTTCGTAGCTTTGCGTATATGCGTCCATTTCCGCCGACTGCACGCGGCTTCGGTGGCGACTGTTGACGAATCGTCTCCAGTCGTGACGGCGGCTGTCCACGGCGACCGTCATTCCTTCCGGGAGCTGCGTGTTGACGATGCCCCCGTTTTCCGCGCCCACGGCGACACTGGCGTAGCGTGGTCCGAGATACGCTGCGTTGTTGGCTCGACCACCCACTCCCCCAACCATGGTGGTGATGTGTCCTGGGAGTGGAAAATCGGGACGCTCAAGTCCGCGTGCGACCACGGCGCCTAATTCCGGGTATTCGGTTGCTGAACGGGTCATGCGGCCGCTGCGCACGAGGTTGTTTGCCAGTCCGTGATCATCAAGATCGGTGCTCACGCTGCGAACGAGCGCCATGTGATGCATTTGCTGAGCCGTCCGGGGTAGCAGTTCGGAAACATGAATTCCGGGGACTGAGGTGGCAATGGAGCGAAAGGGTCCACCGGTTTCGAGGTCGGATTTGGGGTCCCAGGATTCAAACTGACTGATGCCACCGTTGAGGAAGACGACGACGACAGATCGGCTCTGCCGGGCGATTTCGCCGGCTCCGATGGGGTGTGAGAACAGGCTGGTGCCGGCGATGGTTCCCGCGCCCGTGAGGAACTCGCCCATGAACTGTCGGCGAGCGAGGCCGTGGTCGATGGTTCCGCAGGGGGTGTACTGATTCCCGGTCATAGGCAGTTCCAGAAGACTTACATCGAGAAACGAAACTCGGACGATGCCAGCAGCCCCCAGACGAGCTCCTGAATCACGGCTGTACGCTCGGAAGCACCCTGCAGCAGAAGGTCGTGCACCATTTGTACTTCGTCGGGGTCGGGCATTCTGGCAAGAACAGCCAGATACAGCTGTATTGCCAGTTGTTCCGGTTCAGCAATGGCTTCCAGCCGCTGAATCAGATTTCCATCGCTGGCTTTCAACCATCCCTGAAAGGTGGCGTCATTCTGGATCATCAGCGCCTGATCAACGGTCGCGAAGAAGCTATCCTGGGGGGCTCCGGCGGGAGCAGCGAAGCGGGTGACGACGAGATCTTCGACGGTGTCCCAGAGATTTACAGCCACGGCGGTGGTTACAAACTCCTGCTGCCTGAGGACGTTGTCATGGTCTGCCGGATTTTCGTGGTTTCCGGATCGCCATTCTTCCGTGGCCCTGACAATGACCGGGCGATGCATTTCCAGAGCGAAGTAGGTGGCGCTGGACATTTGTTCGGGGTTGAGGGGGCGGATGCGGCGAATGGCAAAACTTTGTCGCCACGATTCCACGAGCTCGGTCTCTCGCAGCTCCAGTCCGGCCGACAGTTCTGCTGACTGGCTGCTTTCGGATGCTTGAGCCTGTTCAAGCCGGTTGCGACTTTCCAGCCATTGCATGAGTATGCCGATGCGGGATTTCTGCTGGCTGAGATCGGCCTGGAGATCCATTTGTTGGAGCATGCGTTTGCGAATTCCCCGCTGGACTCCGCGGGCCTCAACGACGAATTCGCCAAGTGCCAGTTTGCGATTGGCCAGAGCCAGAATGCGGTTGCGCAGACCTTCGATTTTGTAGCCTGCATTCTCAACGACCTCTTCCTGCTGGTCCAGCTGCTGATCGAGGCTGGATTTCACTTCGTTGGCTGCGTTCAGTTCGGCTTCATTCTGAGCCGTGCGGAGGGATTCGATCAGCTGCAGTTGTCTGGTGTGGCTGTCTCTGATTTGGGTGAGTTTTGCGGAGTCGCTGTTGTGCTGTTCCGAGATTTGCTGCAGGCGTTTGCGAGCGTCATCGAGCTGTGTCTGCAGTCGGCTGACGTCGGCCTGAGCTTTCTGCAGCTGTTCGGCAGCGGCGGACAGTTCCTGGTCGAGCTGCGTGAGAGTCGGGAGGAGAGCTGCGTGTTGCGCGTCGATTTGGGTGAGCATTTCCGCGAGTGCCGGCTTTCCGCCCGGGGGGCCGTCCCAGTTCTGCAGGTCGGGAACCATTACGGATCGCTGCCATGCGTGCGAACGAGCAATCTGCCGCAGAAAGCTGCGGAGGTCGTATTGGCTGGCGACCAGTTCGTGAGCGAGGAGTCGCAGGAGCGCGGCGGAGGCGGGTGGATTTTCGGAGTGATGCATATCGACGGGATGAACCACTCCCTGCCCCATCATGGCAGCCCAGAGGCGATTGGCGAGGTTGCGGTTGAAAGCGTGATTTTCGGGATGCGTTGCGAGCACTGCGAGTTGCTGGCGGCGGCTGTATCGAGGAACGCCACGTTTGTCCTTTTCGGGGGCCACAAGATAGGCGTCAGTCGGATCAACGAAATCCGGTTCGGCATCCATCGCGAGGGACATGGGGAGTACTGGCTGAGCGATTGAGCGGGGAGCCGTGGGCCGGAAGACGGAGGCAAATTCGAGAGGGGCTTCGCTCTTTTCACCCAGAAACGGTTTGTTGCCGCGTTTTTCGTCGGTGAACAGATAGGTGCGATTGACGAATGACAGGATGCCGAAGTATTCCGATTGTTCGTAGTCGGCAACGAGTGGATGGTCGTGGCACTGGGCGCACTGGATATCGCGGCCGAAGAAGATGCGGCCGATGTCACGTGTGACGAGATTGGGATCGGCCTGGCGATTCAGAATGAATCCGGCGGCCGCCCGGAAGTCTTCATCGGTTCCGTCAGCGGCAAGGATTTCCGTGCAGAGCTCATTCAGGGGCCGTCGCTCTGCGAGCCACCGCCGAATGAACTCACGAAATTCCAGCGTCCCGATGTTCTCACGGCGTTCCGTAAACATGACCTCCAGCACCTTCGCGTAGTAGCGGGAGAATTCACTGCGGCTCAGCAGGTCATCAATCACGGCTTCCCGAATGGCAGCCCGATCCGCGGGAGCAGTCTCGATCCGCCTGAAGAACTCTGCACTCTCTTCCGCGGTTGGTCCGCGCCCGACGAGGTCCAGATAAATGCGGCGGTGGAATTCGGCGTCACCGGTCAGCGGAACAGGTGGGCCGAGGTGAATTGTGTTGAGAATTGCATCGATGCGGTGGGACAGCGGTTCAGCGGGCGCAGGGGTGTGCTGAGCCACGGCGGAGGCTGGCAGGAAGAGCAGGGCAAGAATCGCCAGCAGCAGAAACAGGAGTCGGGGTTGGGGAATGGTATTCACGAGGAGCCTTTTTCGGGCGATAGCGGGTCAATCGTGTGGCAGCAGAAGTGCGGAATCGGGATGGTTGGCGAAGGGCCATGGGGTGGGATGATACTGGAAACCAAGCTCCGGGGACTCAGTTTTTCCGCCGCCGATCGCTGCCAATTTCATGCATCGGTCGAGAATTCCGGTTGTCAGCAGTGTTCTTTCGGTCGGATAGACCGGCTTTCCACTGCGAATCGTTTCTTCGAAAGCCTGGAGGAGATAGGAGAAGTGGCCAAAAACGCCGCCTTCCTGCAGTTTGAACCAGCAGGCGCGAGGGGCGTTTTCTCCTTTGAGCCGACAGGCGAATGAAAAGCCACCCGCATAGCCTGCAGTCATGATTACGGCGGACTGCAGACCATCGCGGTGTGTGATCAGGAAGGCGGCCGGCTGGTTGCGTGGTCCGTCAAACTCCGTCGTGAGCGGGTCCCAGGCCTCGGTATCGACCGGCTGCCCGGGCATGGAATGTCGCGCTGCCGCAAACAGTTCCGCGGACCAGCGGCCGGCCAGTTTTCCCTGCAGGATGTCTCTGCCCAGCAGCACTTCGATGGAACGGACTCCCGCCTCACCACCCCGGCGGCGTTCAATCTGGCACTGATGGGCTTCGAGTGCATGAAACCCGTAGTCTTCGAGCGGCCCGTAGCCGATGGTGAGTGCGGATTCGATTTCGCAGTGGAGCGGAAGTTCCAGTTGAGGAAATCGCCAGGTGACGGGCAGTGATGAGCCTGCGAGCAGGGGGAAATTCATCAGTCGCGCCGTTTGTACCATGGCGCTGGCGTCTTCCCAGCGATATCCCAGATGCTTGTCATTGAAGCAGGGCACCACGGCATTGCAGCGGCGGAACGCCGCGACAGTTTCATCGAAGAAGCGACGTCGAGGATACATCTTCTGCAGCGTATCGGGAGTCAGCGGATAGTCGCCGTGTTCGGCGATGCTGAGAACGCCGGAAACCTGCAGACGGTCGGTACCGAACGTGATGGCTTCATCGATGGATTTGCAGAGTCTTACGTGGTGGCGCTGGGCGAGTTCCCGGCTGATGTCATGCGGATGCGACTGTTCCACGTACATGGAAACCAGTCTGAGTCCGGAGCGTGGGGTTCCGCCGTTCCGCTGGTAGCCCTCGAGAATCTTCGAGACGATCACATCTGCGTGGCTGACGGGGTAATAAGCGGTGACAATGGCCGCAACCGGAAGTGGTTCACGGCGCGGATTGTCGGGCGCAGCGTGGTGCAGTGCGAGTCCTGGCACCAGCAGCGAGGAGTGCTGCAGGAAACGGCGACGCGAAGCGTTGATGTACTGCATGATCCTGTGCCCGTTCCGGCGGAGCGTTCCCGGAAGGGCTTCCGGGTGCAGTGATCTCCTCCGACGGCCGCTGTTTTACTCCCCGGGCGGGCCATTTTCAAACAGAAACGGCACATCTGCGGGGTGTCAGGGACGATCGGTGCGGCGCAGGTGAGTTGGGACACACGCAGGGCTGAGGGGCTGCGGGGGATTGAAAGATCCGGGCTGGAACTCAGGCACCCTTGTATTTTTTGATCAGCAGTTTTGCTTCGTCCAGAAGTTTCTTCTGGAGTCCTGAGTTAACGGGTTCAACGCGACAGAACTCGAGCATGCGATTGAGAGCCCCGAGGCAGTTTTTGGCTGATTCGCGGGTGGAGCCGGATTCGGTCATGACTGCTGCATAGGCACCGAACTCGCGTTTCATAGCCTCCTGCTGGCCCTTGAACTTCGCTTCTTCAGTGAGCGGGTTGAGTTTCTCACAGGTTTCAATAGCGAGTTCCATGCGGCTGATGTAGCGGGCTTCGTCGGTCCTGAAATAACGCATCAGCGGTGTGTAGCCGAACCAGATGGCAGCCAGCAGTCCGAGTGCGAGAAGTGTCCTGACCGGGCCGTTGAATTCAATGCGGATATCCGGCAGCCACGGGCCGCTGCGAGAGGACTTTGATTTTGATGCCGGTTTGAAGGCTGGCCGGGCGGCGGGGGCTGAACTGGCCGACTGCGTGACGGCCGGGCTGACTGAGCCCCAGGTTCGGGGTGCGGCAGACTGATTTGCCGCGGCCGCCACTGCCGTAGCAGCTGCGGCCGGAGTCGCAGGGGCGTTTGCGAACGTACGTTCCGACGACGAGGGGCGTGCCGTGATCTGGTTAGCAGCCACGGGATCAGACTGTGCCTCGGCATCCTCCTCTGCGAAGACTTCGCTGAGGATGTTGTCCACAAGCCTTTCTTCCGCTTTGTGATCCTGCTTTCCGCTGCGCCGGCGTTTGGTCTTCCCTGGGCTTTCGGCGGCAGTCGGCCTGCTGGTTTGTGTGTTCAGCCGAGGTTTGCCGGTGACTGAAGTCTGCACGGTGGCAGGCGGGGAGGAGTCAGCCGGTGGCGAGCCGGCGGATTCAGAGACAGCTGCGGAAGTGATGTCATCAGTCGGAGCAGTCACGGGGGGAGCTGCCGGCTTTTCCGGGGCGCGCAGCAGAAATGCGGCTGACAACTCAGAAAACTCGCTGGCCGCCTGCCACAGAAAGTCGCCCTCACCCCTGACCAGATCTGTCTCCGACAGCCTGCCGGCCTCGGCAAGGCGGATCAGTGTGGCGAGCGGGATGGGGCCGAGGATCTGTCCGAAAAACTGATAGTAGTACTGGGGTGGAGCGGCAGGCCGATCGGCCACGGCCGCACTGCTTCTGCGCGTCACCGGGGTCTTCAAAGCCGGTGCCGAGGACTCCTCAAACTGAAAATTCAGTTCGGCAAGATCCGTGACGATGTCGCTGGTTTCCACGGTCTGTGTGGTGGAACGTGCATCAGCGTGGGGATCAGTGATGGCGGTTGAAAGGGAAACCCATGCGGCCGAATCTGAGGCTCTGACCGCATCGGACTCGCTTAATGTTCCGTCCGTCAATAATTGTCGCAGCGATGATGCTGAAACCGGACCAAATTCCTCACCGAGCAACTGGTAGTACCACTGCGTCATAGAGACCTCGCAAGCAGCTGACTCCGGAGTGCCCCCGGAGCCTGTGAAGATTCAGGCCCGGCTCGCGTTGGGCCGGCTGTGGCGGAAGTCTACAGAGCGACAAGGCTGCAGGCGGTGCACTGTTATGCGGAGTTCACGGATAATTCATACAACTGTTGGAGTGACCAGCGGGGCCGCTGGCATGATGCGCACCCTGCGGTGAGAAACGCAGCCGGGGGCGGACGCCACAAATGAGCCGCAGGGCGGCAGCCCAATGGCATTGGGATTCTCTGAAATTCTGTGAAAAGACGGGTGAAGACCTGGGCGGGCGAGGTTCCGGCCGAGCCGCTGAACGCTGGTCCGCGCTGTGAGCGTTTGCCAGCGTTTTTGCGGCGCAGCGGGGATCGAAGAAACGCTCGCGGCGGGGATGCGGCTCAGCAGGAGCTTCGCCCTCCCGACACTGCGTCTTGCCAGAAAGCCAATGCCATTGGGCTTCCGCCCTCCGCTCATGTGACGACAGTGCGGACGGTTGTGTTGCAGGTCACTTGCCGGGGGCTTGGGTCCACCGTCTTTGTCGATACCTGAAAGTCGAGGTCCGCGGGGCTTATGGCCCATTGGTTGTTGCTGATCAGCGTTTGTTCGGATAGCGGGTAACGCGGATGTCGTTTTTCTGTGGGGGGCCGGGGGTGCTGCGGCCATTGCGAATGGTTTGTTCAAACGCTGCCTGCATGTCTTTGACACGGTCCGGATGCTGCTCAGCAAGGTTGACAGCTTCTGCCGGATCATCGTGGAGGTTGTAGAGTTCGGGGCTGGGTTTTGCGATGTATTTCCATGAGCCTTCGCGGTAGCTGGGCAGGCCATTGCAGGCGGTGTTTACGGCGTTGTTGCGGACTGGAAGACTGTTGCCCTGCAGGAGAGGAAGCAGGTTGAAGCTGTCTTCACCGGCATTGTCCGGAAGTGTGAGATCGAGGATTGCGGCGAGCGTGGCGAGCAGGTCTGCCTGCAGGACGAGTTGTTCGCAGACGGCACCGGGTTGAGTGACGCCGGGCCAGCGGATGACGAAGGGTACGCGGTGTCCCCCTTCGTAGACGGAGGCCTTGTAGCCTCGAAATGGTCCGCTGGGGAAGTGTCCCTGTCGTTCGAGTTCGCGGACTCCGATGTACGAAGCACAGCCGTTATCGGATGTAAAGAGTACGAAGGTGTTTTCGGAAACGCCGGCGGCATCGAGTGTGTCGAGGATGTGTCCGAGCACGGCGTCGGTTTCCATCACGAGGTCAGCGTAGTCGCTGTGGAGTCCACTTTTGCCTTTCCACTCGGCGTTGACAGCGAGCGGTGTGTGGGGAGAGGTAAGTGGCAGGTAGAGCAGGAACGGGGTGGCAGCCGTGGCCTGGGTGTGGATAAAGCTGGCGGCACGCTCGGCGAGTGCCGGCAGGATGGGTTCCAGTTGCCAGTCGGGGAGTGCCGGTCCCTGGATGCTGGCCTGATTCCTGACCAGCTTTTCAGGCGGCAGCAGTTCGGAGGGTATGCCGACCGTGTGATCATTCTGGATGAAGCAGTATGGTGGCCAGTTGGGGACATCGGTACCGAAGTAGTGATCAAATCCGCGGGTGGTCGGGCCATTGGGGATCGGTTGTGAGAATACGGCCTGCCAGGCATCGCGGTGAGCCTGGGTGATTTCGGTCGAAACATCACCGCCGCCTCCTGCTTTACCGCCAAAGCCGGTGAAGAGGGGTTTTTGTGCGTCGGTGATCGGCCAGCTGCGACCAAGGTGCCATTTGCCGATGCAGGCGGTGGCATATCCGCGGGATTTGGCGAGGGAGGCGATGGTTGGGCGATTCGGAGCGATCAGCGGCTGGCCCCAGACCGGCACAATTCCCGATTGCAGGGTGGTCCGCCAGTGGTAGCGGCCGGTGAGGAGTGTGTAGCGGGACGGAGAGCAGCAGCCGGAGCTGGAATGTCCGTCGGTGAATCGCATGCCTGAGGCTGCGAGGCGGTCCATGTGGGGCGTAGGGATGCGGGAACGCTGCGGGTTATTGGCGTGCATATCGCCCCAGCCGAGGTCATCGGCAAGGATGATCACGAAATTGGGCGGGGCGGCGATGGCCGAGACGGAGTGGTACCCGGCGTGGACAAGCAGGCAGCAGGCTAATGCGAGGAGTTTGGCGGGGCGCATCGGGGCGGTGTGTCCGGGAGCTTAGTCGGGTCGAGTCAGCCGCATGGTGCGAATGAACAGCAGCATCAGCAGCAGCGTTGAGGCGATCCCGGCGATCCACCACGCCGAAGGAATGAGATTATAGTCCTCGAATCCGCCCGCCTGCATGGCGTTCAGAGCTGCTGCCATGGGATTCAGTCGCAGTGCATTTTCAACGACAGTGCGGCCGAAGGGGGCATCGCGGTTGACCCAGATGAGCATAGTGCCGCCGAACAGGCCGATAAGTGAGCCGTAGGCCACGGTGGTGGCGATGGCGGTTGAGCGAAACAGGCTGCTGACTGCGGCACTGACGAACATCGACAGCAGTGCTGAGGCGGCGAGGCAGACGAGTACCTGTTCGACCTGTGGTTTCAGAATCGGTTTGATGAGCATGATGACTGCGTAACCGGGGAGAGTTGCGCACAGCAGCAGCGCGAGAGTGAGCAGGACGCTGGTGAGTTTTCCGAGGAGGATGCGGAATGGCCCGAGCGGTGTGGCGCGGAGCAGATTCCAGCTGCCGCCTTCGATTTCGCTGGCGATCATACCGGCTGCCAGTCCGGGGGTGAGCAGCACAATCAGTGAGACCTGGAGCACGATAATGAGGGCACCCGTGTATTCGACTCCGCGAGTTTCCGTACCGCGGGCGGATGCGAGTGTGAGCAGCAGCGAGAGTACGGCGCAGCCTGCCACCAGTCGCAGCAGCCAGTGCATGCGGCCAAACTGCCGGCACTGGAATTCCTTGACCATCACCGGATTGATCAGCCAGGGGATACCTTTTGAGCGTCGCTGGGGGTCAACGAGGTACAGGATTCGTCGGCTGGTTTGAATCCAGCCATCCTGATCATCGGTGATAAAGCCCTGCGAGCGGGCGCGATCGAGCAGGGCGTGGCTGAAGCGGGAGATGCAAACGAAGCTGCCGATGCCGATGAAGAGCACGGCGAAGCCGATGTACCAGAGTACTGCATCGCGGGAATCGATGAGTCCGGTGCCGCTGAAGGAGCTTTGGTTGAGCATCTGCAGGAGGCCGGGAATCGGGGAAATGAGTTTCAGCAGTTGCAGAAGTTTGGCCAGTGGGCTGGTGCCACCGGGGAACAGGGCATCGGGGAACCAGGGGACGATTGTCAGTGCGAATGTCACACCGTAGCTCCAGCGGAGCGCCGATTCCGTGTTTCGGCACCAGGTACCGACGAGCAGTCCGACGACGACGAGTTGTGTGCAGACCAGCAGGAGGAAGCCGTACATGCGGAGCACGTCATTTCCGAGTGACAGGCCACCCATGAGGTAAGCGCAGGCCATGGCCGGGAGCGTGGTGCAAAGGAGCAGCACGACAAAGCCGAGCATGGCGAGGAGTTTGCCGAAGTAGATGGATGAGCGTGAGAGCGGCGAGTTGAGCAGCAGTTCGAAGGTGCGGCGACGGACTTCGCGCACCAGCAGTGTGGAAGGGAATACGGGGACTACGAGAATGGCGGCTGCCAGCATGGCATAGGTCAGCCAGCGGAAGACTTCGCGGCCTTTGGTGCCGTCGAGGTCGACGATGGCTGAGGTGGGCCATTTGAGCAGCACAACGAGGGCTGCGGCGGTGGCTACAGTGAGGAAGATGGCCAGGACGCGGGCGCTGCGGAGCAGAGCCAGAAGTTCACGGCCGAGAATGACGCCGGTACCGTTCACTGCTGCACCTCCCGACTGGTGGTTGTTCGTCGTGGAGCACCCGCGCCGGCTCGTTCGGCTTCTGCTTCGCGAGCGGCCGTGACGAAGGCCTGTTCGAGGTCACCGGCCACTTCGCGGAACTGAGCAACGCGGTCGCCGGCGGTGACCAGTTCCCGGAGGAGTTTGGCGAGGAGTTCATCGGAGGCGGCGGTGCGACAGCGGATGATGGTTTCGGCTTCAGAGAGGACAACTTCGGCATCAGTTTCGAGTCCTTTGCGGACGCGATCTGCTGTGCTGGCCATGCCTTCCGCGGTGAGCAGCTGGATTTCGATGGTGCGACGCTGCGAGAGTTCGCGGGTGACTTCCTGTAGGGTACCCATAGCTCGCAGTCGTCCTCCGGCCACGATTGCCACCCGGTCGCAGATGCGGGCGAGTTCGGGAAGGATGTGGCTGGTGACAATCAGTGTGCGGCCTTCGGCGGCCAGCCGCAGGAGGATTGCACGCATTTCGATACGGGCTTCCGGGTCGAGTCCGTTTGCGGGTTCGTCGAGGATGAGCACTTCCGGGCGGTGCAGCAGTGTGCGGGCGATACCGACTCGCTGCTGCATGCCGTGGCTGAGGCTTTCCACGTAGCGGTCCTGCATCCAGACTGCGTTGGTCAGGTCGAGCACTTCAGAAATTCGCCGCTGGCGTTCTTTGCGGGGAATGCCGAAGGCTGCGCCGAAAAAGTCCAGATACTCGCGCACCCGCATGTTGTCGTAGGAGCCGAACTTGTCGGGCATGTAGCCGACGAGTCTGCGGACTTTGGCCAGTTCGCGCACGCAGTCCGCTCCGGCGATTCGTGCGGAGCCGGAGGTGGGGCGGGAGAGGCCCACGAGAATGCGGATAGTGGTGGTCTTACCGGCACCGTTGGGGCCGATGAATCCAAGGATGTTGCCGCGGTTGAGTGTCAGCGAGAGCCGATCCAGGGCCACGAATTCTCCGTAATGTTTCGATAATTCGTGAATCTCGACCACTGGTGTGCCGGAGGCCATGAATGAGTCTTTCGTTGTTGGAAGGTATTGGCTTTCAGCTGTGGGCCTGTTGTGTCCGCGTTTGGTGTGCACCATGTTTGCGGACTGCTGAACGCTGACTGCTTAGTTTTTGTCCGCCTGCGTTTCGAGGCGTTGCCCCACCAGTCTGACGAGACAGCGGTTAACGCTGTAGTTGTCATCCTGTTCGCCATCGGAGGCCGTATCGGTGTCGACGTAGTCTTTGAGGAGCGGACCGACTTCGATTTGCATGTAGAAGCGGCCATCGAGACAGGCGGAGGCCGCAAGTTCGGTGGGGATGGTGAATTTGACGATACCGAGTGCATTTTCGGCTTCGTGGACTTTTGTGAGTTTTCCGGGTTCACCACCGTAGACGGTGATCTTCCTTGCGCCGGCCCGCACGTTCAGCTGCACTTCGGCGGATTGGAGCTGGAACGGTCGGCAGGTGGTGGGGAGCAGGAATTCGAGGAGAGTGAGCGAGGGAGATTCGAGAGGCACCCATTCGCGGCGGGGATTGTTGTAGAGTCCGCCGTAGCCACCGGTGGCGGTTTCGATGGATCGCATGGTCATCAGGGGTGAGAGCAGCGTGATGGTGTTGCCGGCTGGTGGGGGTACCCAGCGGATTGGCAGGACCACGAGGGTGCTCTGGGCGGCTCGGAGGTTTGGTGAATCGAATGCCAGCAGAGTTTTTTCGGAGGCTTCCCAGAACATGACGGTGGGTTGAGCGGGAAACATTTCCATGCGTTCGGAAGGCCGAAAGAGCGAACTCATCAGTTGTGTCCGCTGCCGTTGTTCCTCGCTGGTGAGAGCACTGGCCTGAAACTGGCCAGGTTCCAGCAGATTGTCGGCAGTGGCGGTGAGGGTGTTGCCGGAGCGGCTGAGGCTGAGCCGTTCGGGGCCGAGTCCGACGGCGATGAAGTCGGACGCGTCGTCGAAGCCGGGGGCCTGGAGTTCGGCGCGGAAGCCGGATTCGTCGAAGGTGCCGGTGACATTGAAGGGCTGAGTGCCTTCGCGGACGGCGCGGAGCGGATAGGTCTTGAGACCGGCGGGCTGGTTGAGGTGTTCCCAGTGGCTTGTGGCGGCGCCGTCCCAGATCAGCCTGCGGTAGTCCAGATTCGCGGATTCGGCCTGGGCGTCAAGGATGGAGCTGCCGGGTGAGGAGACCGGTACATCCATGGCGGTGGGCAGATAGATGGATGCGAACCCGTCTGAGACAACGGTTGCTGAACCGGCAGCCGCTGACATCACGCGGGTTTCGATCAATGTGTCCGGGGCGACGGAGCGAATGCGGAGGCCGACAGTGAGAGCCGGGAGTGCGGCGGTGAGGGCCAGAGCAGGAACGACCCAGACCAGCTTTTCGCCCGCCGAACGCCTGATTAGTTGGATGCCGGCGAGCAGGAGGAGGATTGGAAAGATGCTGAGCAGCAGCAGAGCGGATGTGCGGCCGGGGATGCTGTAGCCGACAAGCCCGGCGGCATGTTCGAGCGCTGCGGGCTGGCTGATGAGTGGTTCAGGGCGGCCGTCGAAGAGTGTTTCCAGCATTCGGCGGCTGGATTCGATCGGGGCCCAGTCCGGACCACCTTCGGAATTATCGCGAGGCACAATGAAGACGCGCGGATCGACGGCGGTTAACAGCACGTAGCCGCGGCCCACCGGGAGGCGAATTGCCACAGGCCATCCGTCGATGCTCCAGAGGACTTCGCCGCCGCCTGCCACGAGCCGCAGGTAGCGCGTGGGTTCGTCGTACTCGCGAGTGACGCTGCGAACGGGGTATTGCGGTTTGGGCAGGTCGGGGTTGAGTTCCAGTGTGACGGAATTTGCGGAGGTTTCGCCCACGATTGTGAGCGGCAGACTGTCACCCAGCAGGGAGCGTACGACTTCTTCGCCGATCAGATCCACCGGCAGATGCAGGTGTCCGCCGCGCTGCAGCCACGATCGGATGGAGTCGCAGGCCATGGGGTGGTTGGTGAGCAACGGGTCGCCAATAACAAGCGTATCAAGCGGATCCAGGCAATCGCTGTGATGACTGACGTCACGGGCCAGAAAAGATGTCAGGCCGGCCGAACCGACTTTGGGGAATCGATAGGCCTGGGCCATGAGCATCAGGGATGAATCGCGGCGTTCGGCATCCCGCATGTCGGGAATGTATCCAGCAAGTCCCGCGGCGGCTTCGCTGGCGAGCGCCGAGAACGAGGGCAGTTCGGATTCAGACTGCCGCGTTCGAATCACTCCGTCATCCTCGCCCCCGGGGAAGTGCAGGTAACGAAAATCCACGGGCCCAGGCTGCTTGCGGCCCGTCACCTGTACCGGCCATGTGGCATCAAAGACCACGCGACCTGGCACTTCAATCCGCCTGCCGTACTGCAGACCACCGGTCGACGGGGTGACCACCACCAGTGTCGTCGCCGGTGAATTGCTTTTGTTTACCACATTGGCCGTAACCGCGCCCCAGCGACCGTAGAGAAATCGACCGGTACCCCCGGAACGTACGACGACGCCGGTCTCGGGTTCAGACGCGCTGCCGCTGCCTTTTTTTTCGTCGGCAGCCGCAGGTTGGGTGGCTGCTGCGAGCCAGCAGAGCAGTGTCAGTCCGGCAGCAAATGGCAGCGTGGCAGAAAGGCGGGCAGTCCGGGCACAGTTATTCACAAAACAAGACCTTCGTGATGAATGAAAAGCGAAACCACCGGGACCTGCAGGCCTGCCGCTGTGAACAGCCTCTGCATTCAAACGGATTGTTACCGGAACTACAACTCAAAGGGGCCCCGAGGTGGTGAGAATCTGAGAGTCCCCGAGGATTTGTGGAACCCCGGCCACAGTTGCAGGAGCTCACGGGGATGGTTGCTGCGAGCCATGCAGCGGCGTTCGGGGGTGGAGGCTGGAGGTGGTGGCAGAGTTTGGGGGAGTGAATGTGTGTGGTTATACATGTCGATAGACGTGGGTGTCAGCGGTACCTGCGAGTGTGTGCTGGATGTCGTTTGTGCGATGCCCGGCGGGCAACCTGTGGTTGTGGTTGGGTTGGGGCCGACTGGGGCCAGCTTTCGTGACGAAGTCACTGGTTGGACACGCGAGTTTCGAATGCCGTGTCGTCGTCCGTCTCACCCCGCGGGTTAGTGCGTTTGCCAAGGTGGTTGTCGGTGTGGTTGTCGAATTCCCGAGCGGGTGGGCGGCAGCCTCCGGTTGTGTTTGCGCCCTGGTTCGGGCGCTGGACGGCGTTGGCGCGGCGCTGGCAGGACTTTTACCCGCGGGCTGCGGCCCTGCGGCTCAGAGCGGGCTGCGGCCCTGCGGCTTGTGTGGGCTGCGGCAGCTGGTGGAAAAATCCCGCATCTGTGCGTGTTGCGGCACGCGGGGTGCTGACGGAGGGCGTGGTGAGTTGCCGGCCGTGCCGGAGTTGCTGCCTTGCTGGTGTGGCCGGGCGGTGGCGGGGCCGAGTCACAGGGAATTTAAAGGTTGGAGGCAGCAGCTGTGAAACTGAATCGGGTGGGGGTGTGGGTGGATCATCGTGAGGCGTTTATCATCAGGGCGGGTGAGGACGGTGGCGAGCAGGTGTCGGTGCTGGAGTCCGGAGCGGAGCGGCAGTCGCGGCGGGCGAGTGACTGGGAGAGTGGGCCTTATGAGCCGTTGCAGCAGCAGGCGGACGATGTGCAGCAGCGTAAGTATTCGGCGGAGCTGAATCAGTACTACGACCGGGTGATAGAAGGTATCGGGGATGTCGAGGAGTTGTTGATTTTTGGGCCTGGCGAGGCGCCTGGGGAATTGCGTCGGCGGCTGCCACTGCACAATTTCGAGGGAGTGAGAATTGCTGTGGAGCGAGCCGACCGGATGACTCAGGATCAGATGATCGCGCATGTGCGGGGGGCAGAAATGTGACGTCTGGCCACGTTTGTGTGGGTGGAGTGTGCGTGGCGGGCATGGGGGCAGCGATTTGCGGGGCTGTTGGCGCGGGTGGGTGATGTCTGTAGACTGCAGAGGGGCGGCGGGGTGCTGCCATTTCTGCAATTCTCCAGCCGGCCATCGTGCATGAAAAAACTGTTGAAATATGTGCTAATTGCGGCACTGTTTGGTGCGGTGCTGTATTTCGGTGGTGGCTGGGTGCAGCGCTGGATGGCGGAGCGGAACAAGCCGCGATACCGCACAGCGAGGCTGGAGACGGGAGATTTGCGGCTGTCGGTGAACGCATCGGGTGAAGTGAACCCGGTGCTGCGTGTGAAGGTTGGGAGTTTCGTTTCTGGTCCGATTCAGAAGCTGCATGTGGACTACAACACGGAAGTCCGGGCAGGTCAGTTGCTGGCGGAGATTGACCCGCGGATCTACGACGCCGCGGTGGCTCGGGATGAAGCGGCGTTGAAGACGCGGCGTGCTGAGGTGGATCGTGTGAAGGCGGAGCTGCAGCGGGCGGTGAACGACGAGAACCGTTCGCTGGCGCTGAAGAAGGAGAACCCCGAGTTCATTTCGCAGGCTGAGCTGGACCAGTTTCGTTTCGCGCGGCTGGCGCTGGAAGCTCAGCAGCAGGTGGCAGAGGCTGGCGTAAATCAGGCTCAGGCAAATCTGGAAAACTCACTGGCGAACGTGGGTTACACGAAGATTACGGCCCCGGTGGATGGTGTGGTGATTGATCGTTTGATTGACCCCGGGCAGACGCTGGCAGCTCAGTTTCAGACGCCTGAGATGTTCGTCATAGCGCCGCAGATGCGTGAGAAGATGTACATTCAGGCGGCCGTGGACGAAGCGGACATTGGCCTGATTCGTGCTGCGCAGGTTTCAAAGCAGCCAATTTTCTTTTCAGTGGACGCGTACCCGGACGAAGTGTTTGCGGAGGGTATGATTGAGCAGATTCGAATATCGCCGACTGTGAACCAGAATGTGGTGACCTATCCGGTGATTGTGGCGACACCCAACCCCGACCTGAAGTTGCTGCCGGGCATGACGGCGAATCTGACTTTTCAGGTATCTGAGCTGAAGAACGTGTTGAAGATCCCGAATGAAGCCCTGCGGTTCAACCCCGAGAAGGCTCAGGTGCGCGAGCCGGACCAGAAGTATCTTGAGCTCACGGTGACGGCCAGCAGTGATGATGCTGCGGCAACTTCATCCTTGTCGCCGCCGGTGGACGAGAGCGTGGCGGCGGCTAAAGCTGCGACGCGGCGGATTGTCTGGGTACGTGAGACGGCAGCGGAAGCGGCTGCAGCAGCTGGCAGGAGTCTGCCGCCGGGAGACGTCAGTGCGGAGGGTGGCAACGGTGAGGCGCGCTGGTCTGGTCGTTTGAAGGCCGCGGAGGTGTTTGTGGGCGACAGTGATTATCGCTTCACCCATGTTTTGAGGGGTGACCTTGCGGTGGGTGATGAGGTTGTGACGGGAATCAAGCCAGCGGGGGCGCCATGAGTTTTCTGCTGACCATTTCGGTGGCGATTCGCGCCCTGTTGCGGAACAAGATGCGTGCATCGCTGACGGTGCTGGGGATCGTGATTGGAATTGCTGCCGTGACCACCATGGTGTCGGTGGGAACGAGTGCTGGGCAGCTGCTTCAGAATCAGCTGCAGTCGATTGGTTCCAATTTCATCGTGGTGCAGCCGCGATTTGAGCGGCGTCGGGGTGTGCAGTCGGGCAACACAAATACGCTGACTGACGAGGATGCGCATGCGATTGGCCGAGAATGTCCGTCGGTGCTGGCTTATTCACCGCTGGTCTTTGCCGCGCGGCCGGTGGTTCGGGGCAACAGCAACATGCAGCCGAAGGAGATGTGGGGAGTAGGTGTGGATTATCTGCGGGTTCGTACCTGGGAGATTGAGGCGGGGGGATTTTTCACGGAGCGGGATGAGCGTGCGGGGAACTGTGTGTGTGTGGTGGGGCATACGATTGTGCGTGAGTTGTTTCCAGCAGACAATCCTCTGGGGCAGCAGTTGCGAATTGGCAATATTCCGTTCACGGTTGTGGGGGTGCTGGGCAGGAAAGGCGCTTCGATCACGGGTGATGACCAGGACAACGTGATGTTGCTCCCGTGGACGACGGTGAAGAAACGCCTTCAGGGATCAACATTCAACGATGTGGCGGCGATTTTGGTGGGGGCGAGGGCACCGGAGCTGATTGAGCCGGCGCGGGGTGAAATTCAGCAGTTGTTGCGAGACCGGCATCGGATTGCGCTGGGGCAGAAAGCGGATTTCGAGGTGGTCACGAGTGCTCAGTTGTCTGAGTTGTTTGGGACGATCACGGGGATGATGACGGCACTTCTGGCATCGATCGCGGGTATTTCGCTGTTGGTTGGTGGTGTGGGGATTATGAACATCATGCTGGTATCAGTAACGGAGAGGACTCGTGAGATTGGTATCCGGATGGCGGTCGGCGCGCGGGGGCGGGACATCCTGGTGCAGTTTTTGATTGAGTCGGTGGTGCTGAGTTGTTTTGGTGGGGCGATTGGTTTGGGTCTGGGCATTGGTGCTTCGGTGGGGATCACCACGTTGATTAATTCGGTGAGCCCCGGTGCCGACTGGCCGGTGGTGGTTTCAATACCGGCGGGAGTGGTGGCGATGATTTTCGCCGCGGTGGTTGGTTTGGTGTTTGGTTTGTATCCGGCGTGGCGGGCGAGCTGTCTGGATCCGATCGACGCGTTGCGTTACGAGTAGTGGGTGGGACTGGACGCCGGTCAGGCACGATCCCGGCGTTCTGTGGAAAATTGGGGTTGACAGGATTTCACGGAATTGTCCTGAAACACGGACTGGTGGGCGGGAGATTCCGGGCGTGGGGGTGTTGAGCGTGCCGAATGCAGTCTTTTTGCTGGTTTGCGGGGCAGCCCTGGGCTGTCGTCACCGGCCTGACTGCTGCAGTTGTTGCGGGCTATTCGCCGGGCAGTTTGAGCAGGAAAGGCAAACGTCTTAAAGTCAGTTCCGGGAAAAAGTCGAAAGTTACGGTGGCGATTGTGAACCTGTTGTGGCGGTTACCTCGGTTATACCGAGGGAACTGCGGGGAGGCCAGGAAGCACAATGGGCTGAATCGCCGGGGGGCCTGTTCAGCGGCGGCTGTAACGGAAGGGATGTCCGGACAAAGCCGCGGTCCAGCAATGGACTATGCTGAGCTGTGCTCAAAGTGCCTTGTGCAGGCGCTGGGATTGCCCGCACGCAATCCAGAGAACGACCCTCGTCAGTCCCTGACAAGGGGGGATTCCGGCTGTTCACGACAGCTTCTGACCTTCCCAGGTCGGAAACCGGAATTCGCTTCAGGGATCTGGCAATCCGTCCGTTCAGGATGAACGTGGCGGATGGTGTGAGAGAACTGATTGGAGAGCCCGCCCATGAAGACGATCTTCACTACTGGTCAGGTAGCAAAGATCTGCAAAGTTGCCCCGCGTACTGTCTCAAAGTGGTTCGATTCCGGACGGCTTCGAGGCTATCGCATTCCTGGTTCACAGGATCGACGCATTCCCCGCGAACATCTGATTCGGTTCCTCAAGGAGCATGGTATGCCCCTTGGCGAGCTTGAAGACGAAGCGGTGGGCAAGATCCTGCTCGTTGGTTCCGACGTTGTGACTCGTTCGAGCCTCAACGAAATGATTTCCAACGATGACTTCAAGATCGAAATTGCTGCCAGCGGCTTTGAAGCCGGCATCCAGGCAGAGTCAATTCACCCCGACTGCGTGGTGGTTGACTTTGTGATGGGCCGTGAGGAAGCTCTGATGATCGCTCAGAACCTGCGCCGGAACTCCGAGTTCACGGATACGGTTCTGATTGGTCTGCTGAGCGACGAGGATAATGCCTCGGGCTTCGACCGCTCCGTGTTCAACGAGACCTTCCGCAAGCCGTTCGACGCAGCTCTGCTCGCCGAACGTATTCGGACCCTTGTGAACCGCCGCAAGCAGCTGGCCTGAGAAACCAGCTGACGCTCGGCGAACTGACCACGTCGAGGAAACATGCCGCCGTTTCGAGCCTTCGGGATTCGAAACGGCGGTTTTTCATTCCACGAGCAGATTTTCCATGAGTTGAATGGCGGCTGGGCCGACGAGCACCACGAAGATTCCGGGGAAGATGAACAGCACCAGCGGAAAGATCATTTTCACGGCGGTCTGCTGGGCTTTTTCCTCTGCGAGCTGACGGCGTTTGACACGCATCGTCTCGGACTGGATTCGCAGAGCTCCGGCGATTGATGAACCGAAGCGGTCTGCCTGGATGACGATTCCTGCCAGTGCCCGCACGTCGTCGACTCCCGTGCGAACTCCAAGATCATGCAGCACGTCGCGGCGATTTTTTCCCACCTGCAGCTGCATATTTGCGGTGTTGAGTTCTTCACAGACTTCGGGGGCCACATTAGCCATCTCCTCCGCCACTCGACGAAGCCCCTGATCAAGGCCGAGTCCGGCTTCGACGCAGACGACGAGCAGGTCGAGCGTATCGGGGAGCTGGAGGAAGATTTTTTCGCGTCGCGAGGCGCGCATGGACGCGAGGATCATTTCCGGGATGTAGAAGCCGGCGCAGCCAGCGAGCACAGGGGTCATCCAGGCATTGCCGATGAAACCGCTGCGAGCGAGCACCCAGAGAGTGCCGAGGAGCAGACCGCTTCCGAGGGCGATGGTTTTGATGGCGAGGAAGTTGCGAACTGCGTTGGGCCGGGAGAATCCGGCGTTTGCAAGGCGAATGCGGAGTTCGCTTTGTTCGGATTCCGATTTGGGCTGCAGGGCACGTGACAGTGCGGGGGCTGCTTTTTCGACGATTGTGGTGACGGCATTGGGTTTTCCGGCCACGATGGAATCGAGCTCTCGGCGCTGCCGCGACATGGGGTTGCGGTATTCGTCGAGGCGCGTCGCTGCGCGTGTCGTGCGTTTGACAAGGATATTCATGGTGGACCAGAGTGCAGTGCTGGCCGCCGCAAATACCGCCCACGGAAGAAACTGTTCGTAATTCACCGCTGCTCCCTCAAATCAAACACGAATGCTGACAATCCGATGAATCACGTATCCGCCCATAATCTGGGCAACAACCGCTGCGACGATCATCTGCTGCCCAAGCGGGCGGCTGAAAAGCAGCATGATGTAGTCGCGATTGAGTGTGAAGACTGTGAAGAACAGCACGATGGGGAGAGCCATGAGCACAACCCCGCTGAGTCGCCCTTCGCCGGTGAGTGCCTTGACCTGTCCGAGAATCTTGAATCTTTCGCGGATCAGAGCACTGATCTTGGAGAGAATTTCCGCGAGGTCGCCGCCGGCCTGACGCTGAATTGAAACTGCTGTAACGAAGAACTGCAGGTCCATATTGGGCACACGATTGAGCATGTTTCTCAGGGCCTGATCGATTGGCAGACCAAGATTCTGCTCTTCGAAAACCGCCTTGAACTCGACACCAATCGGTGCCGGCATTTCAGTGGCGACGACGTTGAGTCCTGAGGCGAGGCTGTGTCCGGAGCGGAGTGCCCGGGCAAGCAGTTCCATAGCGTCTGGCATCTGCTTCTCAAATTCCCTCATTCTTCTGTGTCGACGGAGGAGCAGCCAAAGCCACGGCATACCGAATCCGGATCCTGCCAGGACCGGCAGCAAGGCTCGCGGCAGCCCTGCGACCATGCCTCCGGCGGGGACCATCAGCAGTCCGCAGATGCAGATCATCAGGAACTGTTCGAGCCGCATCGGGAGTTCCGCCTGCCGAAAGAACATCGGCAGTTTTTCAAAGCGATCCACCATCCGCCCAAGCATGCTCTGAGCTGTGGTGAGACCATCCCGGAGGATCGTGTTATCGACATCGAGGCGGTCAGCTGCGGATCGGCCGGTAAAGGCTGACAGCCGCGCTTCGAGGTCGGATTCTCTGCCCCTCGAAAACGCTGATGCCAAACCAAGCACGAGCATGATGACGCCGAGGAAGGCTGAGCACATTACCAGAATTGCAGGGTCCATTCGCTAACTCCAGTTCAATCAGTGAACGCGCATTGTTCGTTGTGCAAACAGTCCGTGCGGCAGTCGAATTCCGCTGGCTTCGAGATGCTCAATGCACCGCGGACGCACTCCGGTGGATTCAAAATGCCCATAAGCCCGGCCGTGCTCGTTAATTCCATCCTGCACAAATCGAAAAATATCCTGCATCACAATCACGTCGCCCTCCATGCCGACGATTTCCGTGATGTAGGTGACCTTTCGCGGACCTCCCTGGAGTCGACTTGCCTGAATCACCAGATTGATGGCAGAAGCGATCTGTTTGCGAATTGACTGCATGGGCATTTCGAAGCCGCTCATGTTCACCAGCGTTTCGATGCGGGAGATGGCATCACGCGGGTTATTCGCGTGCACTGTGGTCAGCGATCCATCGTGACCTGTGTTCATAGCCTGCAGCATGTCGAGCGTTTCGCCGCCGCGGCATTCTCCGATGATGATGCGGTCGGGACGCATTCGCAGTGCGTTGCGGACAAGGTCCGTGGCTGTGATGCGTCCGCGGCCTTCGATATTTGGGGGACGAGTTTCCAGACGCAGCACATGCTCCTGCTGCAGCTGCAGCTCAGCCGCGTCTTCAATCGTGATCACTCGGTTGTCATTGGAAATGAAACTGGAAAGTGTGTTCAGCAGCGTTGTTTTTCCGGATCCGGTGCCGCCGCTGATGATGATATTCAGCCGCGCCTTCATCGCTCCTTCGAGAAACATCACCATTTCAGGAGTGAACGCACCGAACTTGAGCAGGTCTTCCAGCGTCAGTGGGTTGCTGCCGAAACGCCGAATGGTGAGCGAAGGGCCGTCGAGTGCCAGTGGAGGAATAATGGCATTCAGACGCGAACCGTCGGGAAGACGGGCGTCAACCATCGGTGAGGTTTCGTCGATGCGACGGCCAACCTTCGAAACGATGCGATCAAGAATCTGCAGCAGGTGTTCGTTATCCCGAAACGTCACCTCGGACCGCTGAATCCGACCGTTCTTTTCCACAAACACATTCTTCGGACCGTTGATCATGATGTCCGCTATCCCCTCCTCCTTGAGCAGGATTTCCAGCGGGCCAAAGCCGAAGGCCTCGTCCAGTACCTCCTCCACCAGTCGCTCACGCTCAGATCGGTTGAGCAGCGGGTTTTCCGTGTCGCACAAATGCTCCACGACCACGCGAATCTCGCGACGCAGAGAATCGCCTTCAAGCTCCGAGACCCGATTCAGGTCGAGCTTTTCAACCAGCTTGCCGTGGATGTGTGATTTGAGCGACTCGAAGTCGGTCGCGGTCTGGCGGTTCGACTTATTGGGAGCGATCATGATGGTGTGACAAGTTCGTATTTGGGGAAGGGTATTCCTTGAGGTGCAAATCCTCCGTTGACGGGAATCACCCAGCCGGACCATACGTTGCAAACGGCGCTGTCGGTGGCGGATTTCCCTCGAGTTCCCGAAATCCGCACGCTGCATTTTCTCAACAACGTGGCCCTGACCGGAAAAATCAGTCCAGTCCGTTCAGTCCCAATAATCCTCGGGAATTCGTGCGGGTCACCGGCAACCTGGAGAGAAATACTGGATGAAATTTGCCAGCCGGAAAATTGCGGGCAAGGATTAACCTGCGCCGAGACACCGCGCCTATTTCTTACTCAGAGGCAGGATCATGACAGACATCAGGACAATCAGAAATCCGGCAGTTGGCTTTATCGAACGCCGACAGAATCCCGGTGACCACAATCCCAATGGTGTTGAACGTCGACAGTTCCGGGACGGGGATCGCAGACTGCGTCCGGAAGTGGCGGAACTGGCTGATGCCATTGATGACTATAAGATTGCACACCGCCGCAGGTTCATCACGTTCGAGGAACTCTACGATGTGATGCTTTCCCTGGGCTATCACCGCTGATCACTCTGCGGTTACTGTTCCTGCGGCCAATGCAGTTCCACCCGGTCGTGCGTGGTATACAGCCTCCAGCGGTTGCCGTCGTGCAGCAGGAGTCCGCTGGACTTGTTTTCCGCCGGCGGTCGCAGGGGCACGTTTGATTTCTGCCAGGTGATCAAGTCCCGGGATTCTGCGAGATAGACAGACCACTGGCGGGGCTTTTTTTCGTCCCCCGTGCCGTGGAGCACAGCGAGGTATCGGTCGCCAAGCTTCTGGACCTGGTTCAGGGCCAGCATCTGGCCGTCAAATGTGGCGGGGCCCGGCACAAGCACCGGCTCGTCCCTTACATTTGTCCAGATCCGCAAATCTGTGGAGCGGGCCAGCCAGATGCCAAGGTCGCGGCGTTCGTACAGCAGGTTCCAGACGCCGTTCTCGTGAAAAGCGAACGGCGTACCGAACGGGCCCGCAGGAATCGGTTGACCAGTTGCCAGTCGGACGTCCAGAGTGCCTTCGCGTGTCCAGCTGACTCCGTCCGGCGATGTAAGCAGTTGAGCCTGGTCTTCGGAGCCTTCCGCAAACATGTAGTAACGGCCGTCGTGCCGCACGACCATCATGTCCTCAACCCAGTACTCATCGACCAGTGGGTTTTGTGAAGACCTCTTCCAGTGGATGCCGTCGTCGGAGGTGGCCAGGCCCAGCTTCATGGTCAGTGGCTGCAGTTCGGGGTTGTAGCCCGTGTACCACATCCGCCACTGATTGCCTTCGCGCATAATCCAGCCGCGTTCGCGAATTTTTGCATCCCACTGCCCGGGCTGTGCTGTGAATTGGGGTTCGGGAAACGCAGGGATGAAGTTCTGGGGCAGGGGGCCTGGCGGATCTTCAGCGTGGGCCGATCCCGGGAGGCAGATGGAGGCGGCAAAACAGACGGTGGCGAAAACAGCCCGGATACGCATGCGCCGCTCCGAAGATGAAGGCGGGTTGAGGAGTCAAATAACGCCGACAGGCAGTCCGGTGGAGCCCACCGAACTGCCTGCGGAGCGAATCTGCAGATCCGAAATTTGTGGTGGAGACGCTTCAGTCAGCCAGACGCTGAATGCTGATGTTCCGGAAGGAAACCGCGTCACCGTGTCCGGCAAATCCAAAGAAACCGGACTTTCGATCTTTTCCGGGATGCGGACGACCGCCCATGAAATCGGTGACTTTGGCGAGGTCGGTGTTGAGGATCAGGTTTCCGTTGAGTTCCACGCGGATGGTGCTGCCGTTGACAGTGACTTCCTGGAAATTCCAGGTGCCTGCCGGCCGCAGGAACCCGCGTTTGGCTGCCGCCATGCCGTAGGCTGAACCGTGGTACTGACGAGCATCCAGCTTGGCGTAGTTGGGATGCTCGGAATCCAGAACCTGCAGTTCGCACATGGCGTCATAGGCGGGGTCGCCGTTGCCGTCCGTGCGAATTGCCAGGCCGTTGTTTCCGGACGGAGGAGTGAGGAATTCGAGGCGGACGGCGAAGTTGGCGTATTCTTCAGCGGTGTGGAGGATGCCACCTTTGCCTTCGCGGCAGCGGATTGCGCCGTCGATGACTTCGTAGTTATCCGTGGCACCGGCCCAGCCCTTGAGATCGCTGCCGTTAAAAATCGACGTGAATTTATCGCCGCCGCTGGATGCCAGAATTTTGTTGGCTTCTTCAGCCGGAATTTCGCGGACGTAGATATTTCGCCAACGAATTTCACCACCGTGCGTCTGCAGGCAGATGGGCCCCTTGAGGAACAGCGGGCTCTCACGGTCCCAGTAATTCTCCATGATTGCGTTGTCGACCACCATCTGACCGTTCAGCCAGACGCTGGTGCGGGCACCAATCTGGCGAATGCGGAAGCTGTTCCATTCGCCAAACGGTTTGTCCGCACGAACTGCGGGATCCTTGCCGGCAGCACCCGCACTGTTGTTCCAGAGGCCGCCACTGCCCTTGTCTGCACCGAGGCGAAACTTGGATTCTTCGGTGTAGTCCCAGATCTGGACCTGGGGTGATGCTTTGAGGTAGATGCCGCTGTCGGCAAGGGGGACGGTTTTGTAGTCGATCAGCAGTTCGTAATCGGTGAACTCCTGATCCGTCGCGAGGTAGGCGCCGTGTCCGTCGTTGATGAGTTCTTCGTTTTCGACGGTCCAGTGTTTGCGGGCGTCTTCTGTCCATTCCGCGATTTGTTTGGCCCGAGCGTCTTCAGGCATTTTGGCCAGATCGCGAGGGTCAAAGTGCGGCATGCCGTGCCAGCCTTCAAGGTCACGACCGTTAAACAGCGGACGGAAACCTTCAGGAGGTTCGGCGGCAGTGGCCGGGGTGACCACTGACAGGAGCAGTGCAGCCACGATTGCGGCTGAAAAGGGGGGGCGGAGGAGCATGTGGGGTCTCCGATGG
>JBEAUF010000362.1:0-2665 GCA_041161565.1 Planctomycetota bacterium
CACGACGCATTGTCGGGAGGGCGAAGCTCCTGCTGAGCCGCATCCCTGCCGCGAGCGTTTCATCGATCCCTGCTGCGCCGCAAAAATGCTGGCAAGCGATCATAGCGTGGACCAGCGTTCAGCGGCTCGGCAGGAGCCTCGCCGTCCCAGGTCTTCAATCGTCTTTTCACAGAATTTCATAGAACCCCAAGGCCATTGGGCTTCCGCCCGCCGCTCATGTGCGGGCAAAACGCGGCAGTTCGGAGTAAAGTTCGGAGTAAAGTTCGGAGAAAAGTTCGGAGAAAAGTTCGGAGAAAACTCCCGCCCTGTCGACTGTCGATTCCGAATCGGCACCCTTCTGATCGATGGCCGTTGGATCGGTACAGCGTTCGGCAGCACGTTCAGAATGCACATCGAATTCCCGGTGTGTTTCTCATCGCGGACCCGTCCCGTTGCGAACTCATGGGCTTGTTTCGTGTCTGCAGTTGTCTGATTCCTGCGAGACTCTGTGCTGGCGGCCTCCAGCCACCGCTCACTACCTTTTTCCGCATCAGACTGTATGCTCAGCCGGCAAGCGTTTGTCAGGGGATTTCTCCCTGTGACTGCAGCACGCAGTTTCATCGTCGGCAACACTCCATGCAGCCCGAAGATCTTATTTCCAGGGTCGTCTTCCGCGGCGGTCCACCATCAGCCAGCGTGCGGTTCATCGTTGTGACATGGCAAGTGGCGGATGGAGTGCCCGTTCCTCGCCCTGCAACTCGAATGGAGTTCACGGACGTCGGTTTCCAGTTGACATTCGAAGGCTGCGGAGGCGGGCTATGAGCACTTCGCAAGCTTACACTCTGGCGTGGCTCAGAGCCGAAGTCCGTCTCGGCGAAGACAGCACTCGGCAGTTTAAACGTGACATCCATAATGCCGATTCGCTGGCAGCTGAGATCGTTGCGTTTGCCAATGCGGAAGGTGGCACAATTCTGATTGGCGTGAACGACGATGGCTCACTGAATGGCCTGTCAACTGCTGACGTGCAGCGTGTCAATCAGCTGGTTGCCAATGTCGCCAGCCACTCGGTGCGCAGCCCGGTCGTCCTCCAGACTCGCAACATTTCCCTTCCGGGGCGTCGCATTGTGGTCGCCGTGAGTGTGCCCAAAGGGCTGGACAGGCCGTATTTTGATCGTAACGGAGTGATCTGGCTGAAGGCTGGCTCCGACAAGCGGCGGCTGCATTCCCGCGAAGAGCTGCGGCGGCTGTTCCAGATGACCGACCAGTTTCACGCCGATGCATTGCCCACCGAAGCCGGCCCGGATGCTTTGGACATACCGCGTCTGCGAGAATTCCTCCGCGAGGCGTATGGGACCGGCCTGCCGACCAGCCAGGCTGCTCGCCTGCGGTTGCTGCGCAATCTCAACCTCGCCACCAGCGACGGCCGGCTCAACCTCGCCGGACTGCTGCTCTTCGCGGAAAACCCGGAACGCTGGAAACCTCAGTTCGTTATCAAAGCTGTGCGCTACCCGGGCACCACAATTCACACCAGCCGATATGATGACACTGAGGACTTCAGTGGCTCGCTGCGGCGAATCTTTGATGGTGCGATGGCTTTCGTGAATCGCAACCTGCACAAGCTGCAGGCCGGTCGTGGTGTGAACAGCCCCGGAGTACCCGAGATCCCGGCAGTGGTCTTCGAAGAGCTGCTCGTCAATGCTCTCGTCCACCGCGATTATCTTGTCAGCGCACCTATTCGACTGTTCATCTTCAGTGATCGCATTGAGATCATCAGTCCTGGTCATTTACCCAACAGCCTGACCGTCGAGAATATCCGCGCAGGCAACTCCAACATCCGCAACCCGATCCTCGCCAGCTTCGTTGCCAAAGGGCTGCTGCCCTATCGCGGACTGGGTTCCGGCGTCCCTCGGGCGATTGAAGCCTGGCCGAAAATCGATTTCCGCGATGACCGCGACGCGACACTCTTTGTCGCCACTGTCCGACGAACGCCCGTGCCCGCGTCTGCTCTCGCCGCCGACTCAGATGCAGCCCCAGGTTCGGAGAAAGGTTCGGAGAAAGGTTCGGAGAAAAGTTCGGAGAAAAGTTCGGAGAAAAGTTCGGAGAAAAGTTCGGAGAACGAGTGGGACGGGACATCGAAGAGGATCCTTGTACTGCTGGCTGCCGACCCGGCAGCCAGTGCTCGCGAGGTTGCTGCGAAGCTGCAGCTGACGCCCCGCGCCGTTGAGAAGCAGATCGCGTCGCTCAAGGCCGCTGGCCGGCTGCGTCGCATTGGTCCTGCTAAAGGTGGGCGCTGGGACGTCGTTGAATAACTCTGCCGCAGGGGCGTCAGTCCAGACAGACATCCTGCAATCCTGCGGATGCTGATCAATTGCCAGCTGGATCTTCGGGGGCGGCGGTGCCGCACCAGATGTGCCGCCCAGCGGGTTTCCGGTGGAGTTCAGCGTTGCGGTTTTTGCGGGAGTTTTCCACTGACCAGCAGCAGCCCCGCTGTGCAGGTGCTAACGCCGCAGGCTAGAGCGATGGTTGCGGGTGCGAAGAAGTAAAGCACAGCCGCGCCGACGGCGACGAATGCGAGTCCAACAAGGCGGTCTTTCGTACTGTTCATGGCCGATGCTCCTGTTTTGTGAGTTGGTGTTTGAGCCTTCACAGATCCAGTAGCGATCGCGGCTTGGGTTGTGACAAAGAA
>JBEAUF010000378.1:0-7413 GCA_041161565.1 Planctomycetota bacterium
CGGGCGGAAGCCCCCGGTTGGTTTCGCGCCCTGGTGCCTACGGCGTCAGCATCGCGTCGCATGATCCTTTACCCGCAGGCTGCCGCCAGGCGGCTCATCGCGTTCTCACTTCTCACTTCTCACTTCTCACTTCCGCGCGGCCCCCACCCCCGTCTCCTGTCCACTTACCGTACTCTCCTCTCTCACGCAGCACTCTTTACCCGCGGGCTCCCGCCCGGCAGCTTTTGCATTTGCGAGGATTCTGAGCGGTGGCCGGAAGCCCACGGCGCGACTCCCCGGAAATCGCTGAACGGTCGGCTCTAACGCCTAACGACGATCGCTGAGCTTTGACAGCAGCCGCAGGAATTCGATGTAGAGCCACACCAGAGTGACCATCAGCGCAAAGGCACAGTACCACTCCACGTATTTGGGGAACCGGCGTCCCGCAGCATGCTCGATATAATCGAAATCCATCACCAGATTCAATGCAGCCACCACAACCACGAACACGCTGAAGCCGATCCCGATCAGTCCACTGGAATGGATGTACGGGATACTGAAGCCAAAGAAACTGCCAATAAAGGAAATCAGGTACACCAGCGAAATACCACCCATGGCCGCCACAACCCCCAGACGGAAGTTCTCCGTGACGCGAATCAGACCGGACTGGTAGGCCATGAGCAATGCGGCCAGAGTCCCAAAGGTGCAGCCAACGGCCTGCACCACAATTCCCGGATACTGCGTTTCAAAAAAGGCGGAAATCGCCCCCAGCAACAAGCCTTCGGCTGCCGCGTAAACAGGCGCCAGCAACGGACTGGCAACCGGCTTGAAAATCATAATCAGGGACGCAATCACCGAAACAATCGCACCGCCAAGCACCCACGGAAAGACTTCTCCCGGATTTCTGCCGCCGCTGGCCACCACTTTGAACCACGTGAACCCGGCAGTTCCCAGAGCGATCAGCAGCAGGAAGGCGGTCTTCACAACCGTGCCCTGAATCGTCATCACCCCCGCAGCGTCCGCCGGCAAGTCCCGATAAAATCCAGTCGGATCGTCAAAGGTGTCCGAATTGAGAGCAGGATTTGCAGTTCGCATAAAACACCATGCATATGGGGGAGGGGATAACCCGGAAAGGACGGCCAGGGGGCGAAACCCGTGCCAGCCGCGAGAACGGCGCTGTGATCTTCCACGGATACCTCCGAACTGACAACCTAAAACCCACCCCGAAAAATCGGGAAATTCGGAAAAACCGGAACGACCAGTGTGCATCTGTCAACTGCCGCTCAGACCGCTCCCGACCCCGCAACCCGCCCTGACCCCGACCGCACTTCTCCAAAAACTGCGAAACACTCGCAGAAAGGTCTTGCATCCCGGCGCTTTCTTTCTATCCTAATTGAGACTGCGTCTCAATCTCATTACTGAAGTTGTGGTCCGAAGCTGCTGCTGCCCTCCGCGGAAAACGGAAATTCGCATGCCAATGCCCCCCAAAACTCCCGCTCGGCGTGTCGGTTTTACTCTGATCGAACTGCTGGTGGTCATCGCCATCATCGCCGTACTCGTGGCGCTGCTGTTACCCGCCGTTCAGCAGGCCCGAGAGGCCGCGCGCCGCACGCAGTGCCGCAATCATCTCAAACAGATCGGCCTCGCGCTGCACAACTACGAAAGCGCCCACAGCGTCTTTCCGCCTGGCTTTGTCAGCGTTCCCACGGGCCCCTGGCTGGGTGGGGGCAATGATCCTGTGCCGGAAGCGGGGCCCGGCTGGAGCTTTTTCGCGATGCTGCTGCCCTTCGTGGAACAGTCCAACCTCGCAGGTCAGATCAACTTCAACCTGCCCATCACGCACCCGGCCAACGCCCCGGCCCGCAGCACTCCCGTTTCCATCTACCGCTGTCCCAGCGATACGGCTCCCGAACGCGTCAGCGCCTACCCCCCATCGCTCAACATCCCCGACCTCGCAGCCTGCAGCTACATCGGTTCCCTCGGCGGCGGAAACCCCGCCGATGCTCCGGGATACACCGCCATGTACGAACAGCCCCATTTCAATGGCATGTTCCACCGCAATTCCGCCGTACGAACTCGCGACATCACCGACGGCACCTCCAACACGTTTGGTGTGGGTGAACGCCAAAGCGCATTTGCTCCCAACGGATGGGCCGGGGTAATTCCAGGAGCCCGCACCGTGTTTTCTCAACAGGTCGCCTCCCGCCGCGGCGTGGCCTACGACTCCAGCCAGCGGCCTGCCATCACCATGGCTGTGGTGCACGTCCGCACCAGCGGCCCCAATGCGTCTTCCGGCAGCCCCGGCGGCTACAACGCACCGCACGTCGGTGGCGCCCAGTTTTTGCTCATGGACGGCAGTGTCCGCATGATCAGTGAGAACGTCGATCTCAATCTCTTCCGCTGGCTCGCCGCCCGCAACGACGGCCGCGTGGTCGACGGGGCCGGTTCATTCTGAAGCGGGCCAGGCTCCCGGAAGCAGCAGAATCGAACGCCCCCCCTCGTTCGGCCCGCGTATAACCCAGGTTCCTGCGTCATCCCCGACAGAGTCGCTGTTCCCTTGCAGCGGCTGCGGCACACAACACGACAGTTCTGCGGTTCCCACTGTGGGCGTCCCTGCGACTGACATCGTGGGCACGCAGGATCAGCAGATCCGCCGCAAGTTGATTCCATTTAACGCGGGCACCCTCTTCGAATCTGACCACCTGTGTCGCATGCTGCGATCTGCAACACCCCACCGCTACCGAAGCTGGCACATGGGACAGGCATAAATCTTCCGAGCAGCCAGGGTCCATGTTTCGATCGGAGCGGCACACCGTGAGCAGGCGTCCTTCCTGTAGACCAGCAGCCGCTCGTCGCGAGTCATGCGGCCACGAGCTTTCCCGACAGTCTGCGGATCGGCGATGATGATCCGATTATACCGCTTACCGATCCGCAGCAGCTCCACCGTCAGCCGCCAGAGTGCGTCAAATTCGGATCGCTGCAGTGTATTGGCCTTCCGAGACGGATGGATGTGCAGCAGATGCAGAATCTCAGAACGGTACACGTTGCCCACTCCGGCAATCACCTCCTGATTCATCAGCACCGCGCCAATGGCAGCCGGGCTCCGACGTATCCGCACCCAAACCTGCTCAGGGTCGGCATCTTCGCGTAGCGGATCGGCTCCCAGCCGATCCAGCAGCGCCTGCACTTGAGGGGGCGTGAGCAGTTCACAGGCTGCCGGACCGTTCAGGTCGAACGCGAACTGCTCACCCACAACCCGCAATCTCACCGCTCCACGCGGTTCCGGCGGCGGAGCCTTGTGGCGGCGAAACTTGCCGTACAGGCCAAGGTGGATGTGGAGCGACCTGCCGTCCCAGTCGTACAGCAGGTGCTTGCCGTGGGCCTCCACACCAGTCAGGACGCGACCATCCAATGCTCCCGCCCCGGCACTGAACCGGCCCTGCGGCGATAACACAGCCAGTCTCTGCCCCACAAAATCACGGCGATGATCCGCCGCAATGCGATGAATCGTATGCCCCTCCGGCATGGCTCCACTCCCCTTCAAAAGTCTCCCCGATCTTAGTGCATCCAGCGAAACTGGCTCTCCACCCAGCCCGAAACCGGACCATCGCAATTCTGGTCTGCCCAAATTTCAGGCATTCACACGTGTTCCGTGCAGGCAGCCCAGCCAGCCAAATCACCCAAAATCCCGAAACACCGGCCGGTGACACGCTCTTCACAGACGCCACGCCCGCTGATCCTCACACGAGAGAATTCCTGGTTCGGGAACACCTTTTGCGTGGAATGCCCCGCGTCACGCCGAGCCAGTCTGGATTCGCCCTGCGATGCTGGCGTTGTTGTGCTGTGCTTTCTGCCGTCAGGAGTGTGTTGAATGTCTCGTCGACGTCCCGGCTTCACGCTGATTGAGCTGTTGGTTGTGATCGCAATTATCGCCATTCTGGTGGCGCTGCTGCTGCCCGCCGTCCAGCAGGCGCGGGAAGCGGCTCGTCGCACCCAGTGCAAGAACAATCTCAAACAAATCGGACTCGGTCTGCACAACTACTTCTCCACCCACAATCGCTTTCCCCCCGGCCGCCTGCTCCCTGACCTGCTCATCGGTGGCGTGCCGCAGACCAGCTACACCAGCTACAGCAGCAATGCGACGAATATCTGGACAGGCAATCGTTCGGTCCACATTTTCATCCTGCCCTACATGGAACAGGCGAACATCTACAACCTCATCAACTTCGCCGGGCCCAACTCCACACGCATGACCACGAGTGGCAACCCCAGCAATCCGAACTACCAGGCTTACGCTCAGGCAGCCGGTCTGTTCCTGTGTCCCTCCGACGCGAACACCGGCCGTGTCATTTCTGAAAACAATTACGTGTACAACTTCGGCGGGAGCACTCCCTATGGCGGTGCGACTAATTCGACCGCCCAGACAACGTGGACAGGAGCGATCACGGTCGGTTCACAAACGCTGTCCAGCGGTGGCAACGGCGCCTTCACGGCCGGTGCCGCACTGGCAGACCGCGATTTCACCGACGGCCTGTCCAACACGGCCATGTTCTCCGAACGCACCAAAGGTTCGGCCGCTGCCGCTGCCAGCACTCCGCCCACGCCCTCTGACATCATCACCTCCCCCAATCGCCAAAACGTGATGCTTCCCCCGGACGTGATGTTCAACGACTGCCTGAATGCGCCACGAGTTGCCAGCGGATTCAATTTCACCACCTTCGGCCGCTGGGCCATCGGCAGCGATTTCTCCAACGGCTGGCCCTTCGCCGGCTACTCCGGAACGATGTACAACCACGTGGCAACCCCCAACTGGCGCGGGCTCGACTGCGGCAACTGGAGCGCCATCGCCGATACGCCCGGCGAGCATGCGATTATTTCGGCCCGCAGCATGCATACCGGCGGAGCCAACGTGATGCTGGCCGATGGCAGCGTGCGCTTCGCCAGCGACAGCATCGATCTGGGCGTCTGGCGCGGTGTGGGTACCCGCGGTACCGGCGAAACCATCGGCGAATGGTAGACACCTGCTGCGTTCCCGTGCCTCGTATCCGTCAGAAACAGCGAATGACCAATATGCCCTCCCGCATCCTGCTGCTTATCACCTGCCTGCTTCTGCCCACCCTCCCGGGTTGTGGTGACTCAAGTGCCGCCCCCGACCGGATCGCTTCCGCCGAAGGTGGCTTTGATGCCGGTCAGCAGGCTTTTCAGAACGGAGACTTTGCTGCAGCAGAAAGTCACCTGACTGCGGCAATCAGCGCCGGCGTGCTTCAGCCTGATCTGCTGGAAAACGCCCTGCTGCTGCTGGCCCGATCCCGAATTGCACAGGGCAAACTCGCCGAAGCCGAGGCCGATCTGAAGCAGCTCGAACAGGGCGTGACGGCTCTCGACCAGTACTGGCTGGCCAACGCCGAACTGTCCCTGAAGAAAAATGACGCCGCCGCCGCCCGCAAGGCCGTGCAGGAATCAAGGAAGGCAAATCCGAAGGTCGAACTGCCAGCGACGCTCAAAAATCTCTGATCGGGCTCAGGTCACACACAGGCTCCTCGGACAGGGAATTCCTTCTCCGGTCTGCCCGGAAATTACCTGGTTCCCGTGGACCGCCGCGGGCTGTCTCCGCCGAAGTGGGTGAGCGGCTCCCGAATTCCGCTTCCCGGATGACTTTCCACGGAAACTCTGCTATCCTTCAGACACGTACCATCCCCCACGCGGTCTGTCTGAAAAGGATCTCCCGTGAAACATCTGCTGGCTGTCCTCGCCCTCGTCACCTCGGCTGCGCTCCTTTCCACAACACTCCCCGATTCCTCCCAGGCCGCTCCCTGGCTGCGATCGGTTCCGGAAGACGGCCCTCAGGCCGTTGAAGAAAGCATGCATGAATTCATGGAATACGTCTTTCAGCCCGCCTATCTGCGGTTGAAGCAGGCCATGACCACCGCCCCGGCCGACAACAAAGGCTGGAAAGCCCTCAAGTCCGATTCACTGATCCTTGCAGAAAGCTGCAATCTGCTGTTTGACCGCGCTCCCGACGACAACGCGGCCGACTGGAAAGCACACGCCAAAGCGGCCCGCGAAAAAGGCGGCCAGCTCTACGCAGCCGCAAAAGCCAAAGACTTCATGGCAGCCGGAACCGCATGGAAAACCATGCTCGAAAGCTGCAACGCCTGTCATCGGCAGTTTGAAAACGGCAAGCACATTCTGCAGCCATAATCACGAACCGGCAGCTCCATGACAGATCGCATCTGGCGAATCGCCACCCGCAAAAGCGCCCTGGCACTGTGGCAGGCCAATCACGTGGCAGATCGCCTGCGTGAACTCCCTTCCGCACCCACCGTCGAACTGGTTCTGATCGTCACCTCCGGCGATCAGAACCAGACAGACGCGCTGCGACAGTTCGGCGGGACAGGCGTGTTCACCCGAGAAGTCCAAAAAGCAGTGCTCGACGGCCGCGCCGACTTCGCCGTCCACAGTCTCAAGGACCTGCCTACCCAATCCGCCGAAGGACTGCTGCTCGCCTGCGTCCCCGAACGCGCACCGCGATGCGACGTACTCCTACTGCCCCCCACGGCCACACCCCCGACTTCGCTCGCAGACCTCCCGCCCAGCGCCCGCATCGGCACCGGCAGTCCGCGTCGACAGGCACAGCTCCGATATCACCGCAGCGATCTCCGGATTTCCGAAATTCGCGGCAACGTCGACACTCGCCTGCGAAAGCTCGATGACGGCGAATACGATGCCATCCTGCTCGCCGAAGCCGGCCTGCGACGGCTCGGCCTGCAGCAAAGAATCTCCCTGCTGCTTCAGCCGCCGCTGTTCTTTCCCGCCGTCAGTCAGGGTGCTCTGGGCATCGAAACGCGTGCCGACGACGAACATGCCAAAGCACTCCTCGCACCGCTCACCTGCACCACCACACACGCAGAGGTCATCGCCGAACGCGCCCTGCTCCGCACACTCCGCGCCGGCTGCCACGCTCCTCTGGGAGCCTGGGCCGAAATCACCGATCAGACGCTGACACTCACCGCAGTACTCCTCAGCAACGATGGCACATCCCGGCTCGAACAATCCGTCAGCGGCCCGGCCGAAGATCCGGAACGCGTCGGCATCGCCGCCGCAGAGAAACTGCTCGCAGCCGGCGCCAGCGTGCTGCTCGAAGCCTGACCGCACCAATTCTGCATCAGCACTCCCCAACAGGCTCACGGTATCCAGACCAAATCGCCAGAGGGCACAGCCATGACAAATTTCCGGCAGCAGGTTTCCTCAGCTTTGTTTCTGGCCGGCGTTCTGCTGCACGCCCTGCTCACCACCACTCCCACCACCACCTTCGCCGGCGAACCACTCAGCCTCAACGCCCGCTCGCGCACGGAAACCAGCCCCGGATCAGGCTTCTGGCACGCCACCGTGACGCCCACGTCCTGGCAACCCGAAGAAACCTGCATCGTCGTC
>JBEAUF010000393.1:0-9246 GCA_041161565.1 Planctomycetota bacterium
TCATCGCTCCGTGATCTGAGGATGCTCAACGAAAATCTGAGCACTGGGCGGGAGCGCCGGGTAAGGGTTCTGCGCCACGGACCTTTACCCGTGGGCTGCCGCCGAATGACGTTGGCTTTCTCTCAATCGCCGCAAAAAAGTGGGAAAGGCGAGCGGGGGATGTCAATCCCCCGGTAACGGTCCATAACCGCGCGGGCAGCGTCGCAGCAGGAGCGCCCCAGGTGTGGTACCGGCCGATTGACATCGACCGCACGCCTTGCATGATCGGGTCCAGTCGTTTCAACGGAGAGCGAGTCCTGCAAAGCATGCGAAGCACCAGAAAGCCAATGCCGTTGGGCTGCCGCCCGGCGGCTCATCGTTCGCATAGCGTTCGTGATGGCGTTGGCAACACCTGAGCACTGGGCGGGAGCGCCGGGTAAGGGTGCTTCGCTGCAGTGGCACGTGCTGTCCCTGCGGGTCCGTGAACGAAACACGCCTCGGAGGGCATCCGAGGCGTGTGGGAGGTGTGATTACCGGGTGGCCGAAGCCTGAGCCTTGAATGCTCAGCCAGCGGCCACGGGGGCTGCGTTCTTTTCTGTGGAGGCTTCTTCGGTGACGCTGCCTTCGAAGCCGAGTTGTTTCTGATCACCGACTTCTCGGACGACCACCTTAATGGTGTTCTGACCATCGAAGGTGCCGCGGAGGATTTCTTCGGAGAGCGGATCTTCGATGTACTTCTCGACACTCCGGCGGAGCGGTCGAGCACCGTAGTCGAGTCCATCTCCGGCTTCGCCCTTGTCGATGATGAAACCGCGGGCTTCGTCGGTGAGCACCATATTCTTGCCGCGTTCGCGGAGTCGATCGAAGACTTTGCGGAGTTCGATATCGACGATCTGCATCAGTTCAACGCGGGTCAGTTTGCGGAAGACCACAACTTCGTCGAGTCGGCCGAGGAATTCCGGCTTGAACTGTTTCTGCAGTTCATGCATGAGGTTGGTTTTCATGTCGTCGTAGGAACGATCGGCATCACGTTCGCGAAGTGTGTGCAGACCCATGCTGCCACCATGAGCCATGCGGGCGGCCCCGGCATTGGTGGTCATGATCAGAACCACGTTCTTGAAGTCGACTCGGCGACCGAAGCTGTCGGTGAGGTGTCCTTCTTCCATGATCTGCAGCAGCATGTTGTAGACGTCGGGGTGTGCTTTTTCGATTTCGTCGAGCAGCACCACGGCGTAGGGGCGGCGGCGGATCTTTTCGGTGAGCTGTCCACCTTCTTCGAAGCCGACGTAACCCGGAGGCGCACCGATGAGTCGGCTGACGTTGTGTTTTTCCATGTATTCAGACATGTCGATCTGAATCAGGGCGTCTTCGTCACCGAACATGAATTCGGCGAGCGTTTTGGCGAGCAGGGTTTTGCCGACGCCGGTGGGTCCGCAGAACAGAAAGGCACCGGTGGGGCGTTTGGGGTCCTTGAGCCCGCTGCGGCTGCGGCGGACGGCTTTGCAGACCTGAGTGATGGCCTGATCCTGGCTGATGACGCGCTTGTGGAGCTCCTGTTCCATCTGGAGCAGTCGAACGGCGTCTTCGCTGGACAGGCGGGTGAGCGGAATTCCGGTCATGCGTGCCACAACTTCGGCGATGACTTCGGCATCCACAACGCCGTCCGTCTGCCGGGACCGTTCCTTCCATTCTTCCGTGAGCTCATCCTTTTTCCGGCGGAGCTTTTCGGCCTGATCGCGGAAGGAGGCTGCTTTTTCGAACTGCTGTTCGGCCACGGCCTTTTCCTTGGCCGCGTTGAGCCGCTGAATTTCTTCTTCGAGCTCCTTCAGGTCGGGTGGTCGGACCATGGATTTCAGACGCACGCGTGCGCCGGCTTCGTCGATTACATCGATGGCTTTGTCCGGAAGGCACCGGGCCGTGATGTAGCGGTTGGACATTTCGACGGCTGCTTCGAGAGCATCGTCGGTGATCTGCACCCGGTGATGTTCTTCGTAGCGGTCGCGAAGACCCTTGAGGATTTCGATGGCCTGAGAAGCGGACGGGGGTTCGACCATGACGGTCTGGAAGCGGCGTTCGAGGGCCTTGTCTTTTTCGATGTACTTGCGGTATTCATCGAGCGTGGTGGCACCGATGCACTGGATTTCACCGCGGCTGAGTGCGGGTTTGAGCACGTTGGAGGCGTCGATGGCACCTTCGGCACCGCCGGCACCGACCAGCGTGTGCAGCTCGTCGATGAACAGAATGGTGTTGCGGGCCCGACGGACTTCGTTCATGACCGCCTTGATCCGCTCTTCAAACTGACCGCGATATTTTGTACCGGCGACCATCATGGCGAGGTCCAGCACGATGATGCGGCGGTCGGCCAGAATATCGGGAACGGCGCCATCGACGACCATCTGCGCGAATCCTTCGACGATGGCTGTTTTGCCAACGCCGGCTTCTCCGAGCAGTACGGGGTTGTTTTTCTGGCGGCGGCAGAGGATCTGCACGACGCGTTCAATTTCCCGTTCCCGGCCAATAACCGGATCCAGCTTTTTCTGGCGGGCGAGTTCTGTGAGGTCGCGGCCGAAGCTGTCGAGTGCCGGGGTTTTGCTGCGGCTGCCGCCCTTCTGGGGAGCGGCCGAGCCTGGTGCGGCTCCGCCACGTTCCTCGCTGCCCGGTTCGGCTGATTCCATGCCGTGACCCAGCAGGTTGAGCACTTCTTCGCGGACGTCGTCCAGCTTCATGCCGAGGTTCATCAGCACCTGAGCAGCCACGCCTTCCTGTTCCCGCAGCAGCCCCAGCAGGAGATGTTCTGTGCCCACGTAGTTGTGGTTCAGATTGCGGGCTTCGTCCATGGCATATTCGATGACCTTCTTGGCCCGCGGTGTCTGCGGGAGCTTGCCCATGGTCACCATATCCGGCCCGGTCTGGACGATCTTTTCGACTTCGATGCGGATTTTGCGCAGATCCACGTCGAGGTTCTTGAGGACGTTGGCGGCGACGCCGGAACCCTCTTTGACCAGCCCCAGGAGAATGTGCTCGGTCCCGATGTATTCATGGTTGAATCGCTGGGCTTCCTGGTTCGCCAGCTGCATCACTTTGCGGGCCCGGTCGGTAAAACGTTCGTACATTCGACGTCCTCGGTGTTGTCGACTTGTTTGGTAAAGGACTGACGGCTTACTTTAGCGGCTGATCTCAGAAAAAACCGGATTTTTTATCCCGAGACTTTCAGGAGGCAGCCTTTTCCATCGGGAAAACCGTCCTGATGCGCTCGCAACCCGCCAAAATGACAGATCCCGGCCAGCTTTCCCAGTGTTCGCCGGATTCAGCGAATTCTGTTCCGAAGTTTAGGAGTCCCCGGGGAAACGGGCAAGGGGTGAAACGTGCGCGTCCCCGCTGGCGGCAATTCCCTGGTTCAGGGAAGAATCCGGATGCACGATGGCATCGTGACGGTCACCGGCGGCCCGACGGCTTCCAGAATTCCGGTTTCGGCATGAATGCGGAACACGGCGAGGTTGTTGCCGGGCATGTTGGCACACAGCAGCAGTCGCCCGTCAGCGGTGATTGCCAGATTCTGCGGACCCTTGCCGCCGCTCGGCACAATGCCTGTCCGCGTCAGCCCGCCATCCTCGCCAATGCGAAACATCGCCAGACTGTCATGGCCGCGATTGGTGCCGTAGAGGAATCGGCCATCCGGAGTGATCTTCAGGTCGGCACAGTAGGATTCACCCGTGAAGTCGGCCGGAAGTGTGGATTCGGTGCCGCGTTCAATCAGCATTCCGGAGTCGGAGTTCCAGTCGAAGGCTGTCACCGAATTGAGCAGCTCGTTGATCACGTACATCCGCGGCTGGAGGGGGTGAAATGTCAGGTGTCGCGGGCCGGAACCTGGCGGCAGACGCACGAAGGGCTGTGCGGCGGGTGTCAGCTGTGCAGTGGCGGGATCCAGCTGATAACAGAACAGCTGATCGGTGCCCAGGTCCGCGGCATAGGCGAAGCGATTGTTGGGACTGATAACGAAGCAGTGAGCATGCGGTTCCTGCTGGCGAGCCGGGTTCACGCTGCGTCCGCGGTGACGGATGAAGGACACAGGAGCAGAGAGTTGTCCGTTGTTTTCGATGCGGCAGGAGAGCACATCACCGCTGCTGTAGTTTGCAACGAGCACACAGCGACCGGTGCGGTCCACTTCCACGAAGCAGGAGGCGGTGCCGCGTGTGGATTCACGGTTGAGCGGTTGCAGCAGTTCTGCGGACAGGTTGAGTTCAAAGGCGGCCAGTGATTCCGGTGCAGTCCCGCCGAAGGTTTCCGCGTGAATGCTGTACAGCCGTCGGCGGTCGGGTGAGACATCGAAGAAGAAAGGGTTGGGAATGGCGGGTGAGCGTGGTCCGGGCGTGAGTGTTCCGGTGGCGGGGTCGAGGCGAAAGCTGAGGATGCCTCCTGCAGGTGCTGCTGTGAAGGAAGAAACCAGCACCACTGGATCGGCGGCACCCGCGGCCCTCGGCGCGCACAGCACTGCCGGGAGCAGCAGCAGCGTCGCGGAGGACAGACAGACGGAAAGCAGGCCTGGCAGCTGGAACAGCAGGGAAGCAGTTCGCATGGGGCAACCTTTGGTGGCAGAGAAGTAAACGGGCGGGGCGGTGGGGTGTGTTGAATGCAGGTCGACTTCAGGGGGCTGCCGCTGGAGGCTCGGAGCAGCCCATTGTGCGAAGTATGAATTCAAACAGCAGTCGCTGGTAGTGTTCACCGAGAATGGCGTGGCGGGCCGTGGGGTAGAGCATCACTTCAAACTGCCGATTTGACTGCTGCAGCGCATGAATCAGCTGAATGGTGTTTTCGGGATGTACGTTGTCGTCCTTCAGGCCGTGAAGCAGGAGCAGTCGACCGCGCAGCTGACTGGCTGCCTGCACCACGGATGAATCCCGATAGCCCGCGGGATTCCGCTGCGGAGTGGACATGAATCGCTCTGTATATATCGTATCGTATTGCGCCCAGTCGGTGACCGGGGCGCCGGAGATTCCAGCGGCGATGCAGTCCATGCGAGTCATGGCGAGGGCAGTGAAGTAGCCGCCATAACTGTGGCCGCTCAGCCCGATTCGCGAAGCATCCACCCAAGTCTGTGTTTTGAGCCAGTCGCAGACTGACTGCAGGTCACGGGTTTCTTCCGTGCCGAGTCGTTTCCATGCGGGCCAGGCGCTGCAGGCTCCGTAGCCGCTTGCGGTCCGCGGATCAAAGGTGATGACCACGATGCCCATTTCGGCGAGCAGATGATCGGCGAGCCGCGGGTTCCACTGGTCCTTTACCAGCGGCGTATGCGGGCCACCGTAGGTGCGGAGCCAGACCGGATATTTCTGCTGCGGGTCAAAGTTGTGCGGCAGCACGAAGATGGCTGCGGTGGTGCTGCCATCGGCCATCGGCAGATCACGCATTTCCAGACGCCCGAAGCGGTATTTGTCGACCGGGAGTGCCAGCCGCTCGGTGAGCACTCGCAGGGGCTCACCGGAAGTCTTTCGCAGGGTTGTCTGCACGGGCTGCTGAAAGGTGCTGTGAGCATCCGCGAACCAGATGCAGCCGGGACTGGCTGACGCGGAGTGCTGGCCGGCTTCCGGGGTGAGGCAGACCGGTGGAGTGCCTGGCTGGCTGAGTGATACGCGGAAGACAGCGTCGGCGATGCGGGAGTTGAAGGCGGCCGCCATCAGCAGCGACTGCTCATCGGCCGCGACACCGAGAAGTTCGCGGACTTCGTAGTTACCGCTGGTGAGCTGACTGGTGGTGGTGCCGTCGGCAGAAACGCGATACAGATGCTTCCAGCCGCTGCGTTCGCTGAACATCAAAAAGCTGCCATCGCTGAGAAATCGCACGTCGCCGTGATTGTCGGTCCATGCGGGTGTCTGGTCGCGCAGCAGTTTTTGCGGGGGCGTGCCGGAGCGGGGGCTGCGGAGGATATCAAGCCATGTCTGCTCGCGATTTTGAGCTGCCCACAGCAGTCCGCTGCTGTCAGGAAGCCACTGGAAGTTCACCAGCAGAAAGTCATCGGCAGGGTAATCGCCGGAATGCAGCCACTGCACATCGCCGCCGCTGACTGCGGCGATGCCCAGCCGCACCGTGGGGTTGGGCTGGCCGGCCTGCGGGTAATGCTCGTCTTCAAACACCTGAGTAACCGTGGTGTGGTCGCTGATGCGAAACACGGGCACCTGATCATCATTGAACTGCTGAAAGGCGACATACTGACCATCGGGACTGAAGCGGAGTGCTTTCCAGCTGCGGTTGTAGACCTCTTCAAAGTACACCCAGTCCGCCTTGCCGTTGCGAATTGTCGGGGAGCCGTCGGTGGTGAGCTGTCGGAGGCTGCTGGTGCGGAAGTCGGCAATCCAGAGGTTGTGGCGGAGGACGAACGCGGCGGTCTCGCCGGACGGACTGAATGTGACGAGTTCTGCGGCCTCGGGAAGTTCCAGAGCCACCGCTTCCATGGGTGCGGAAAGGTTCAGGCGGATGAGCCGACCGGCGGTTTGAAAGATGGCCAGTTGCTGCTGCGGCAGCAGATCTGTCCAGCCTCCGCGGCTGAGTTTTTCAGCATCTTCCTGGGAGCAGCCGGTGAGTTTCCGGAGTGTTTCGGTGACGGCGTTGCGATCGAACCAGGGGGTGCTGATGCCATCCGCGGCGCTGACAACCTGCCAGCCGTCTGCGGTGGGCTGGATCCAGCGCTGGTCGTCGAGCCAGGTAAGCTTTGCGGGAGGTGCGCCGGAAAGATTCAGCCGTTGCTGGCCATGGACGAGTTCAAATGTGAGCGGCTGGGGGGGAGTGGCGATGGTGGAGGTGTTTGGCGGTGTCTGCGGAGCGGCCGGGCAGGAGTTGCTGGCGGCGACGGCGAGCAGCAGCGAGGCGATAAGGCGGCAAAACATGAAAATTCCTGAGAAAACGCGGGGCAGCTGTGGTGGCGAGCGGAGAGTCAGCGGCGGCTTCGAAAGGATTGTTTCCGGCCCCGCCCCTGTCTGTCCAGGCCGCCGGCCCACGAAAATAGCCGAATATTCCATTCTCTTTTTCCCCGGATTTGGTTAAAACACGCCGAGGAGATCGTCAGAGACAGCGGTAACACGTTCGCCACACACAATCGGCCGCGCGATGGTTCCGCGCTCTGCAACGGAAAATGCGATCAGAGAGCTGCCCAATGCCTGCTCCGGAATACATGGCTCTGCTGAAGAAAACCGGCCTGCTTTCGCCGGCCCAGTGGACCATTGCCGAAGAAGTGGCCGCAGGCACCTCGTCCCCCGCGGCGCTGTCCGCGGAGCTTGTTCGCCGAGGACTGCTTACCACCTGGCAGTCCATGCAGCTGCTCAAAGGCCAGACAGGCTTCGTGCTGCATCACTATCGACTGCTGGAAGCAATCGGTCGCGGCGGGATGGGGCATGTGTTCAAAGCCCAGGACAGCCGTACTTCAGGGATCGTCGCCATCAAAGTGATGTCCCGAAAACTGTCCTCCAACCAGAATCTTGTCAATCGTTTTCGCCGCGAAATTCGCGCCTCGTCAAGGCTCAGCAGCCCCAACATCGTCCGCACACTCGATGCCGGTCGTGTTGGAAAGATTGACTTCATGGTGATGGAGTTCGTGAATGGCGATCAGCTGGACAGCATCCTGTCCCGGCTGCCGCTCATTCCGCCGGCCACCGCCTGCGAAATCATCCGTCAGACCGCGCTGGGACTGCAGCACGCTCACGAATGTCGCATGGTCCATCGCGACATCAAACCGGGAAATCTGATGATCGACTGGGACGCCGACGGACGCGGCGTGGTCAAAATCATGGATATGGGTCTTGTGCGGCTGGATGAAGAAAAAGAAGAACTCACCGCCGTCACCCGCGCCGGTCAGGTCATGGGGACTCCGGATTACATGTCCCCCGAACAGGGCTGGAACACCGCCAGGGTTGATATTCGCTCAGACATCTACGGACTCGGCTGCACCTTCTACCGCATGCTCACCGGCCGCATGCCGTTCCCCGGGGATAACCCCCTGCAGGTGCTCATGGCCCGTTGTTCCAAAGACGCACCCGCTCCGAAATTGCTGCGGCCCGAAATCCCCGATGCCATCGACGCCATCGTCCGCCGCATGACGCTCCGGGATCCCGATGCCCGCTACCAGACACCCGCCGAACTCGCCGCTGCCCTCGAACCCCACTGCACGCCCCTCACCATCGAAGCCCTGCGCCAGGGGGCACGCGAACAGGGCGCCGACGAAGAAGCCATCGTCCTCGATGCCGCCAGCCGCGTGGATCTGTCCGACCCCCAGGATCCCGGCTACCAACAGTTCCTCAGGGAAATGGACACCGGAGCGTCCGTCGATCTGATGATGACCAACACGCCCTCCGGCGGATTCTCCCTGTCACCCACCTTCCCCGTGCTGCAGGAACGCCGGTCCATCTCCGGTGAACGCCGCTCCTCGGATTCCCTCTCCAGCCATCGCCGCCGCCGCACGGCAATCGCGGCCATGCTCACCGCCAGCGTCATCGTAGCCGGCATCGCGGCGTTCGTCGTCTTCCGACAAAACCGCTCCACAACTCAGACAGCCGCAGACTCTTCCAAAGCCGGCAAGTCCGAAACACCACCGGTCGCCGAAAACCTCGCACCACCCACCGCCACGCTCGCCATCGCACCGCCGCTCAGGTACGCCCCCGGTGATCAGCTCGATTACGACCCCGAATTCGACGGTCCGGCCCCCAAAAAACCGGCCACCGGGCAGCTCACCTGGAAACTCGTCGCCGGGGCCCCCAAAGATGCGGCCATCGATCCCGGCACCGGACACATCCGCTGGAAAATTCCCGAAGCCCAGCCGGAAGGAGCTGTCCCGATTCCGTTTATGCTGCTCCACCGCGTTGACCAGTCTGAAACGGTCATCGCCCACTCGCAGATCGTCGCCTCCATCAGGCTCAGCACCCCACAGTTTCAACTCATCCCACCCAAACTCATCCGCATTCGTCCCGGCCAGTCGGTCGCTCAGAAAATCGTCGCCGTTCCCGACCTCCCAGCTAACAGCGGCGTCGTCTTTCGCTTCGCCGGCAAGGTGCTCGAAGGCATGCAGCTCGATGGGACCAGCGGTGAATTCCGCTGGACCCCCACCGAGACTCAGCCGGGGACCCACAAACTCACCATCGAACTCCACGATCAGCAGGCCAATAAAACGCTGGCCTCCGCACCCCTCGAAATTGTCGTTACTCCCGAACGCTACGATATCCCCCTGCCCCGACTCGCTAACCAGAACGCCACCCCCGGCCAGACACTCCGCATCCCGCTCTACCC
>JBEAUF010000469.1:0-3354 GCA_041161565.1 Planctomycetota bacterium
GCGTAGCCAGTACTCTTTACCCGCGGGCTCCCGCCCTGCGGCTCATGTGTTCTCACTTCTCACTTCTCACTTCTCACTTCCATCTCCTCTCCACTCTCTCGCGCAGCGCGCGGAACCCCCCGGTTACGCCCTCGCACCTTGGTGCGCACCCCTGCCCGCAGCGTCAGCAGCGCGTAGCCAGCGCTCTTTACCCGCGGGCTCCCGCCCTGCGGCTCATGTGTTCTCACTTCCTCACTTCCAACTTCTCTGCTCTCCTCTCTCGCCCAGCAAGCGGCTCACCGCACTACACGCCCCCGCGAGCCTGCAGTCCGCGGAAAAAAATCACGCGGGGCTGCGCCCCGCGAATCGCAGAGAGGGACAGAGGACAGAATTTCAGAGGTCAGCGCTTCAGAGTATCAGAGGTCGAATCGCATGAGGATGACTGGGAAAGCTAACCACACTCATACAACACACGACAACCGAAGTTGTCGTCCCAGCTGCCAGGGGTGCGGCAGTGACGGAGCGAGGAACGCAGGCCGACTGGTCCGGTGCCCCACGAGCCGCCCCGCAAAACGCGGAAAGACCCGGAAGGGGGACCTGCTGGGTCTTCGAGCGGGGATTTTGCGTAAAAGCCTGCGTCATACCAATCCTCACACCAATCCCAAACATTACCCAGCATATCATACAACCCGAACGGGTTGCTGCTGTAGCGTCCTGCAGGCGATGTGAACGGGGAACCGTCATCAAATGGAAATTTCTGCCACTTCCTGAAGTCGACTCCCGGATACGCCTTCGCAAAACTCTCGTCCTGAACATTTGCAAACCCTTTGAGACTTTCCAGCGTGTCTCCGGTGAAAAAGCGTCTGGTCGTGCCGGCTCGGCAGGCGTATTCCCATTCCGCTTCCCGCGGCAGACGATAGCGGCCTCCGTTGCCGGATTTCTTCAGGCTCTCGTTCAGCCATTTCACATAGGCCTGTGCGTCGCTCCACGTCACATTCACCACCGGATGCTCGTCTGTCTGCTCAAACCCCGTGTTCTTCCATGTGAATTCCGGTTTCTGAGCACTGCTTTTTGTCGCTGCCACATAACCCCAGCCGCCTTTCCCGTCGGTTTCGGCTTCCGTGCGATAACCGGTGGCACGCACAAAGGCGGCGAACTGACCGCGAGTTACGGATGAAACTCCAAGGTAAAAGGGCTTCGTGATCCGCACCCGGTGGCGGGGACTGTCCGCTTTGATCCATTCACGCCAGCGCTCCTCGGGCAGCACAAACCCGGCTGCCTCCAGCTGCTCTGCGGTTTCATCGCTGCCCATCTGATACTCGCCGGGAGGGATCAGGCGCAACGCCTGCCCGAACACATCCTGCCACTGCACGTCGCGTTTCAGATACGCTGCCCATGCGGCCTGCGATTCCGTGGCGACTTCGGCCGTGAACGGGGCCTGCAGCGGATCCGGACGCTGGGCTGGTTTTGGCGCCAGCGGGGAAGCCGGAGGTGTTGCCATCGGCTGTGGCTGACTCCCTGCAGCGACAGCAACGCGAAGTTCCTGTACAAATTCGATGCACGTCCCATAACGCCGGTGCGGTTCCTTGTGCAGCACTCGGTCGAAGACGGGCTGAAGCCTTTGCAGGTCCCGGGGCAGCTGCGGAAGGGGCGCAGTGCTGATGGCAAACCCCAGAGCCATACCGCTGCCCACGAAGGGACAGGCTCCGGTCAGCAGTTCCCAGGCAACGATTCCCAGTGCCCACTGGTCACTGACCGCCGTGACCTCGCGTCCCTGCCACTGTTCGGGCGACATGTAGGCCTCGGTGCCTCCGTTCGGCAGCTGTCCGCGGCTGTATCGCGAGTGCGTGTTGCGAATTTCGGCGGCAAGGCCGAAGTCAATCACATGCACCCTCCGGGTCTCCGGATGGAACATGATGTTTTCCGGTTTGATGTCGCGATGCACAACAGGTGTGTCCGCCGTGTGTGCATAGTCAAGCGCCTCTGCGGCCGCCTGCAGAATATGCAGCACCAGTTCCGGCAATAGCACTCCCCGACGCGTCCGCAGCCATTCACGCAGTGTGATGCCCGGCAGATACTGCATGACCTGAAAGCAGCCGACGCCGTCCTGCTCGCCCATGTCGAACAGCCTACAGATATGCTTGTGCGCCAACAGCCAGACCCGACTGTATTCCTTCCGAATGTCGTCATTGGCTTCTTTGCTTTGACGCAGAGCCTCCGGGAGCAGCTTGATGACCACGTCCGCCGGGCGTCCATCAACCACTCGCTGATGGTCTGCGGCCTTCCATGCTTCACCCATGCCACCGGCTCCAAGCCGTTCCAGCACTTTGTAACGCTGCTGGAGCATGGTGCCGACGGTCACAGTGGTTTGTGCGGGCCGCAACTGCCGCACCGTTTTCATGTCGTCATCGTCGGCCATCGCCGGACCTCAGTGAAAGATGCATGCTGGAAGTGCTTCCGCTCAAATTCTATACCCCTGGAAACCAGATTCCAGCGAGTTGGTGGGCTGCAAAAACAAGCGCGACGACGGCACCGTTTGTCGCCTTTCGCTCGGCGAAAGGACCGGCGAGGGACGTGGTGCTTCTGCACAGGCCACTCGGCTGTGCTGTCACTGTGTTTGTGGCAACAGGGTTGCAGGAGTTGCGCGGGATTTGGAAAAAATTCGGGAAGATTGCCCAGCCGCCTGGCGGCAGCCCAATGGCATTGGCTTTCTGACAAGACGCAGTGTCGGGAGGGCGAAGCTCCTGCTGAGCCGCATCCCTGCCGCGAGCGTTTCTTCGATCACCGCTGCGCCGCAAAAACGCTGGCAAACGCTCACACCGCGGACCAGCGTTCAGCGGCTCGGCAGGAGCCTCGCCCGCCCAGGTCTTCACCCGTCTTTTCACAGAATTTCAGAGAAAGCCAATGGCGTTGGCTTTCTCTCAACCACCGCAAAACAGCGTTTCAGGCGAGCGGGGGATGTCAATCCCCCGGTAACGGCCCGTTATCGTTTGGCCAACGTCGCAGCAGCAGCGCACCAGCGTGTTACCGGCCGATTGACATCGACCTCTCGCCTTGCATGATCGGGTCGGGGCGTTTCAACGGAGCGAGAGGCCTTCAAAACATCCGAAACATAGGAAAAATCCTGTTATGGTACATGGTACCTGCGCGGCCTTGTTGTGCGTCGTCGAGTGGCGGCCTGCCGACATCTGCGCACAGGGCCCATTTCAAATCGCAAACTCGCGCGCCACGCTGCGCGTGTCGCAGCAGTGCTCAATCGCAAAATCGCAGGAATCGCAGAGAGGGACAGAGCACAGAATTTCAGAGGTCAGAGCACCGGAGTCGCCAGAGAACGAATCGCATGAGGATGACTGGGAAAGCTAACCACACTCATAC
>JBEAUF010000475.1:0-10326 GCA_041161565.1 Planctomycetota bacterium
CCCCCCTCCCTCCGACTCCATCCCCCCAACTAAAACCACCATGTTCAATCGACGCACATTTCTCTGCCAGCAGGCACTCGGTTTCGGCGGAATGGCGCTCGCCGGTCTGCTCAACGAAAACACCACCCACGCAGCTCCACCGGAAGTCTCCGCGGGCCCGCGGCATTTTGACATGCTCCCGAAAACCCCGGCTGCGCGTCCGGCTCGGGCTCAGGCGATGATCTCCCTGTTTATGCACGGTGGTCCGTCGCACGTGGATCTGTTCGATCCCAAGCCGGAGCTAACGCGATTCCACGATACCGACTACCAGGGCGAAGTGGTCTACAGTTTCGTCAATCGCGCCAGCCGTAAGCTGCTCGGAAGTCCCTGGAAGTTTGCCCGTCACGGAGAATGCGGCACGGAGCTATCAGAGCTGTTGCCGCACACTGCCCGCATCGTGGACGACCTCTGCCTGATTCGTTCAATGCATACGGGTTTCAACGGGCACGAAGTTTCCATTCGCTACCTGAATGCCGGCATCCCGGCGGTGACCGGTCGACCATCGCTGGGATCATGGGTGACGTACGCCCTGGGTGCCGAGAACCGCAACCTACCCGGCTACATGGTGCTCACCGACCCTGAGGGCCATCCGGTGGACGGAGTCTTCAACTGGTCCAGTGGCTGGATGCCGGCGACGTTTCAAGGCACGGTGCTGCGTCCGCAGGAGCCTCGGATTCTGAATCTCGCACCGCCCCCGCATCTGGTCGGAGTTCCCCAGCAGCAGAACCTGCAGCTCCTGCAGACACTCAATCGCCTGCACCAGCAGAAGTTTCCTGGCGAAGCAGACCTTGAGGCGCGCATCGCCAGTTACGAACTCGCAGCACGCATGCAGGTGGACGCCGCGGAAGCGCTCGACATCTCCCAGGAAACACAGGCCACCCAGCAGCTTTATGGGCTCGACCAGCCCGAGACCCGTGAGTACGGTACCCGCTGTCTGATCGCGCGACGGCTGGTGGAGCGGGGCGTGCGATTTGTGCAGCTGTTTTTGGGTGGCCAGCCGTGGGACAACCACAGCACCATCCGGAAAACGCTGCCTGCCATCTGTCGCCGCACGGACCAGCCTTCCGCCGCACTCGTCATGGACCTCAAACAACGCGGGCTGCTGGAGACCACCATAGTTCACTGGGGAGGTGAAATCGGACGTTTGCCGGTCACCGAAAACCACGGCGACCCGAACACGGCCGGCCGCGACCACAACGGTCAGGGGTTCAGCACGTGGCTGGCAGGTGGTGGAATTCGCGGTGGGATGACCTACGGAGAAACGGATCCGCTGGGCCATTCTGCGGTCGTCAATCGGGTGACTCCGAACGATTATCAGGCCACGATTTTCCATCTGCTGGGCTTTGACCATTCAAAGCTCACTTTTCTGCACAACGCCCGTCTGCAGACGCCCACCGACAATCGCGAGTGCCGTGTTGTGCAGGAAATCCTTGCCTGAACCGGCAAAAACCGCCACTGAAACCCATGTTGAGTGAAAATCTGCCGGAGGCTAGGATATGCGCCCCAGAGGCCACGGAGCAGGTCGCGGCAATTTCCCCAACGGCTACGGACGTTGGAACAATGGGTCTGACAGGCTCCGGATACAGTTCTAAGGCGTCAATCGCCCTGGTGCTGCCCGACGGTGATTAAAGCGGCGATGTGTTGTTGGGTGGCCTGAGCAGGAACAGGAGAACCTCAGTGGTCTGGCGGACGTATCTGGTGGCTGTACGTTCCGAACTGGTACGAACGCTGGCGGTGCGCATCCTTGGGGTGCTGCTGGCTTTTGTTTCGACCACGATCACCGCGCGGTTACTGGGCCCGGAACAGTTTGGGGCATGGAGTGCAGGGCTGTCGCTGGCCACGCTGCTGGCAGCCCTTGCACCGCTGGGTATGGACCGGGTGCTGGTGCGGCAGTTGTCGGTGCTTTCGGACGACACCGGCCGAGCGGCTAAACTGGCGATCGCGCACAGTTGTGCCCTGCGTTTTGGCGTTCTGTTGCTGGCTATCGGAGTGCTTGCCGGGGGGGTCTGCAGGCTGGCTGGGTGGAGCGACTGGTCCGAAACACTGCTGCTGGGTTCCCTGCTGCTGACACCGCTCACACTGACATGGCTGCGTCAGTGGGCAGCGATTCCACTGGTGGGTACTCGGGCAGCAGTTCTGCCCGAGCAGGTGCTGATTCCTGCCGGGACGGTGGTGATATTTGGAGCACTGCAGGGGCTGTCAGTGACGCTCACTGCCACGACAGCAGCCCTGGTTTTCACTGTGCTGTCCATTCTGGTGTGGGCGATGTCGACGTTTCGGGGAGAGCTCGGACGGCTCTATCTGAGCGCCATTCGAGGCAGGTCGGACTTCTGCACAGATCTGCGCGGGCGAGCAACCGAGGGTTTGCAGTTTGTGCCGATGGCAGTCGGCCCGATGCTCTGCCAGCGGTTTACTCCACTTGTGATGGCAGCCTGCTGCGGATTTGAAGAGATCGCTCACTTTTCATACGCACTGCTGATTACCGGGATCCCTGCCATTCCGATGGGCATTCTGAATCTGAATCTGATTCCACCGCTGGCGCGGATGTATCAGGTGGGTGACACGGGCGGCCAGCAGCGAATTGTCGAGAAATCCGCGACCGCCAGCCTGTCAATTGCACTGCTGCTGAGTGCTCTGATACTGCTGACCGCACCACTCATCCCACTGGTGCTCGATCCGCGTTACGCGCCTGTGCCAACGCTCATACCGGCCCTGCTCCTTGCCATGCTGGCCGACTGCGCCACTGGCCCCACCTTTTCCGTAATGCAGACACTCGGACTTGAACGAACCTATCTGCGTCTTCTGGCAACACTGGTACCTCTGCAGATGCTGTTGATTTTCTGTTTCGGAACTCTGGCGTCGGTCCAGGGTGCAGCCGTTGGCTATTGCCTCGGAAGAATGCTCTGGAATATCGCAGCAGTGACGGTGATCTGGCGGGCTCGCAGGCTGCTGCTGCTGCCTTCACTACGAAGTCTGAGGGCTGGCTGGCAACAGCTGCTGCGAAATGCCTCCGCGCAGCCCCTGCTGCCTGCTGTCGGCGACAACGATCTTCGCCGGGTGGCCTGAACTGGGATGGCGAAACGATGTGAGCAAGGGCAAATTGGGAGGTTTCAGTTCCGCCTGCCAGTTGAAATCCCAGGGCCGGATCGAGTCACGAAAATGCTGTGTGGCGTGCAGTCGATGTCAATCGGCCGGTGCGGCCCTGGTGAGCTCCAGCTGCGGTGTTGGCCGCGCGGGCACGCACCGTTACCCGGGATTGACATCCCCCACACGCCCTGTAACGGGGGGCGGAGTCCGAAAAACGACTTCCGGTGTTCTTAACACCGTTTCACCATCCCAGGCCTGAACACGATGAAGGTACCAGATCCATGCAACGCAATCTGACTGAAGGCTGGCAGCAGCTGCACAGTGGCCATCAGATGCTGTGTGTCCGCTGGCTGCTGAATCCCGGCGAGCAGCCTCAGGAGAATTGCCGCATTGTGATTGAGGATGGCGTGCTGACGGACATTCGACCAGCGGGTGTGGGAGACGGTGCAGTACCACCACTGATGCTGGTGCCGCCCCTGGTGAATGCCCACACGCACCTTGAGTTCTCTGCACTCAACCGGCCACTGGAACCGGCCACACCATTCACAGACTGGATTCGCAGTGTGCTGCGCTGGCGAAGTGAAGTCAGTGCCACAGCGGCAGCTGAACAGCAGAGTGCCGACGGGATCGCGTCGGACCCACAGCAGGCAGCAGTTCGGGTGGGTCTGAGAGAATCCGAAGAGCGGGGTGTGCAGCTTGTCGGTGAGATCGCCACCTCCAATCCCGTCCGGATCACCCAAATCCGTCCGCGGTGCCTGTTTTTTCGCGAGGTGATCGGGCTGCAGCCATCCCGCATCATGCAGCAATGGTCGGTGCTGAAGAGCTTTCTGGAGCTGCGGCCGGAAATTGAAGCGGCCGGCGGTCGGGTCGGCATCAGCCCCCACGCTCCCTACACCGTTCATCCGGATTTTCTGCAGCAGCTGGCGGTCACCGCGCAGCGAGACCGACTGCCCCTGGCGATGCATCTGGGTGAAACGCGGGAGGAGCGGGAGCTGCTGGAAAGGGGGACAGGGCCCTTCGCCGACTTTCTGCGGTCGCTGGAACTGTTCGATGCCGAACTGTTTTGCGGTGGCCGAAGATTCACGGAGTATCTCGAACAACTGACACTCGCACCGCAGGCTCTGGCGATTCACGGCAACTGGTTTGAACGCCCCGAATGGGACTATCTGCAGCGGCATCCGACGATTTCGGTGGTCTATTGTCCTCGCACGCACCACTGGTTTGGCCACCCTCCCTATCCGCTCCAGGCAATGCTGTCAGCGGGTGTTCGCGTGGTGCTGGCAACAGACAGCAGGGCGTCGAACCCCGATCATGGAATCTGGAATGAACTGCAGCACGTTCTGCGGCATCATCCGGCCGTTGACCCGCTGCAGGTGCTGGGCATGATCACCACATCAGCCGCTGCCGCGCTTGGCTGGCCGGAAGCCTCACAGCCGCTCAGACCCGGCACACGACTCACAGGGACACTCCTTGAATGCCCCGTGGAGAAATCGTCACTGCGTGCGGAGTTGTGCGGCAGCCGGGTGTTGCTGGGAGTGTCCGGTAACCCGGACGGGTCGCCCCTGCTCAATCACGCCGGCGAGTGATGGCGACGGCGATCTGCGGAAGCACAAACGACAGCTGACCTGCGGCCGTCGTGAGCTGGAGGTGCTCAGGAAAGAACGGCTGACGGGCACTCGGTCACGCGTTTGACCAGCATCGTCGCGTAGCTGCCGCGGGGCAGTTCAAAGCTCAGCTGAACCTTGCGTCGACCTGGGTAGAGTTCGTCGTCGGCTTCCGCGGATGTGGCATTTGTCGGCAGGATCCAGACGCGACGGCTGCCTTTGGAAAAGAAACTGTCGCGTGGATATTTCACACGCACTTCGCGAAGTTCCACTCCTTCTTCCGCCAGCACCTGATCCAGCAGATCGCCAACGAGCCCTTCCGGGCGATCAATCCGGGCCGAGGGCAGCGGCAGCTGCTGTTCAAGCCATGCAGCTGACGCGGTCGGGTCGTTGGGAGCGGGAAGGACGACTGAGCCGCAGGTGAGTTCGATGCGCGGCAGCACCTGCCCGGGGCAGCCGGATTCGAGGAAGCGACTGAGCAGTCTGTTCCAGAGCGCCGACTGCCATGCGGAAAGATACAGCCCGCGTAAATCCACCTGAATGCGGGCGAGGGCTCCCCGGAAATCGGCTGGTTTACCAACCTTCACCTTATCGGCGAGGTAAGTCACGATTGAACGGCGGTGTGATCGATCGAGGAGTGCCTGGCATTCAGGCCATTTCCCCCAGTTATCCCGGAGGATTTGTTTTTGGCGGCGTTCTGCCGCGGGATCGTTGGGATGGGGATCCGCGAGGGCCAGCCAGAGTGCACGTTCCCAGTCACCGCGGCACCAGGAGCGAGCGATCCATTCGCCGGATTGTCCGAGGGATCCAAATCGCTGGTCATCGAAGTAATTGGGGATCCCGGTTTGAGCCGCTGCAGAGAAATGTTTGAGCAGTTCAGCGGCGGCCGGGACGGTGAGATCTCTCAGGGTGAGCAGAAACCGATTGGCGACAATTTCTGCGGCCGTGAAAGCGGCGCTGGTCTGCCCGAGATATTCAACCTGCAGAGACTTCTGCTGGAGTGATTTGCGGGGACCGTTGTGGATCGTGAGGTGCTGTGAGGTGACAGCATGGCGATCCTTAAGACCGCCATAGCTGATGCGTTTGCGGTGCACACCCCAGCGCTGGACGATCGCCTGCACGGCCTCCGGAGTACCAATGGAGGTTTTGGTGAGGCGGTAGAGGGCGAACGGTCCGCCGCTGCTGAGCGGAGCGGCCAGTTCGTCTACCTGAAAGTCTTCGGGGATCCTGCGGAGTTTCACGGAAGCCATGCTCAGCGGGTCGCCGCCGGTTCGGACTTCTTTGGGATGAAGCCGATGCAGAGGGCCACAAGCATTGAGATCCAGAACACCCAGAACTCGGGAGTCCGATAACTATGGAAGTCAACGCGGTAGGGACTGCCTTCGCGGTTGAAGCCCCAGTCAACAAGGAGTTTGAGGCCGATGACGATCACGAGGAGGTAGGCAGCCACCTCGAAGCGGGGGAACTTTTCGAGGAGTCGAATGAACAGGGCCGCGGCGACTCGCATGAGCATCAGTCCGATGATTCCGCCGGCGATGACAACCCACAGTTTGGGGTGGGGTGCGTTGGCGGGGTGATCCGCAGGGGCTGAGCCCACGAGGGCGATGGCGGCGAGGATTGAGTCGACAGCGAAGGCAATGTCCGTGAGTTCAATGACAGCCACGGTGGTCCAGAAATTTCCTGTCGGGAGTGGCCGGCCGTTTGCGGCAGTTTTTCCAGCTGCGGCCGACACCCCGTTTTTCGGAACGGGCTGCTGCAGTTCTTCCGGGAGGGGAAACGGCACACGCTCTTCAATTTCGAGCAGTTCCTGTTCGGGTGAAAGTGGAGCACCGCTGGCCAGACGCAGTTCCGGTTCGCCCTCAGCATCCACTGACAGGACTTCTTCCTGCTGTTCCTTTGATTCGAAGAACAGGTGTTTGACGGCGATGTAAATGAGGTATGCACCTCCGAGCAGCTTGACGATTCGCCACCGCAGCAGGAAGCTGGCGGTTGCGACTGCGAGGATACGAAACACAAAGGCCCCCACGAGGCCATAGGTGAGTGCTCGTTTCTGCAGGTGTTTGGGAACCCTGCGAGCCAGCAATCCGAGGACCAGTGCGTTGTCAATCGACAACACGCCTTCCAGCAATACCAGCAGCCCCACCACACCGAGGTCGCTGGCGCTGAACGTCTGATGCCAAAGTCCCAAAGAAACGCCACCGGCGGCCAACAGCAGGAGCAACATAGCTGAATCCGTAGAGACCTCGAAAAAACCGAAGGGGGAAGGATATCGAGTGTCCGGGAGATCCGCCATAAAAACCGAACCTGGGAACCACCGATTCCCTGCTGTCGTGCGGGAGTGGTGTGCAGGGCCGGGAAAATTGGGGCTTTCTTTGGGAAACCGAATGCCCCCCATCGGAATTTTCTGCGACCGATGTTCCCCGCGCGGCAACTGGCGTCCGGAATTTCCTGCGGATAACTCCCGCCAGTTCGGATTTCTCCGGGCGATTTCCTAGAATTCGGGTGGCAGCATTCAGGCGACCGGCCGGTTGCCCTGCCAACGACGCTGCCCCAAAATTCCCACCTTGCATAAGGAGCCACTTCATGGAGCGTTCTCTCGGAAACATCATCGCCGACTCCCTTGATCTCTGCCTTGGCTACACCGAACGACTGCTTAAGGACATCCCGGCCGCTCAGTTCGCCCGGTTTGCAGCCCCGGGTGGACATCCGGTCGATTCCAATCACCCCGCCTTTGTTCTCGGACACCTCGCGCTCTACGCTCCCCGGATTATCGGCGACCTTGGCCAACCTGTGCCGGCCGTGCCGGAGGCGTTCCAGTCGGTGTTTTCCAAGGACGCCAAATGTGCCGACGACCCCCAGGGCACGCTTTATCCAGCGATGTCAGCGGTTGTTGACTGCTATTTCAGCGGTTACCGCGCCGCCAGTGCGGCTCTGCGTGCTGCTCCGGATGAAGTCTTTGGCAAACCCAACCCCAACCCAGGTCGACTCAGCGAACTCTTTCCCACACTCGGTTCGATGCATGCTTTCTACTGCGGCGGTCATATGATGATGCATCTTGGCCAGTTGAGCGCATGGCGAAGGATGGCAGGACTGGGAGCCGCATGAGCGTTCAGTTTTCGGCGATCAGCAATTCATTGCCGGACAGCAACTAACCATTCAGAATCCACTGCTGACAGAATCCACTGCTGAAAGCTGACAGCAGAAAGCTCAGAAATTCCATGAACGTCGCAATCATCGGTCACCAACTTTCCGCATGGCCGCTGCTGCAGGAACTGCAGCGAGCATCGGGTGCTGCGCTGGCGGGTTGTGCGATTTCAGGACCTTTGCTTGATCAAGTCGCCGGTCGTCTTCCGCTGCGTCTGACGACGGCAGCGGAAGACGCATTGCTGCAGTCTGAACTCGACACGGTGGTGCTGGCTCTGGACGACCCCGAGGAGATCCTGCGACTGACTCGGGCGGCGGTGCAGGCGGAGCGTCACGTGGTGGTGCTGCTGCCGCTGCTGACAGCATCCCCGGCGCTGGTGTTTGAGCTGCAGCTGATCGCGGACGAGTCGCGTGCGGCAGTGATACCGGTGGCTGGTCGCTGGCTGCTGCCGGATCTTCCGGCTGCCGCGATGGACCTGGCTCTCCCACCCGCAGACGTTCGCCAGCTGCTGCTGGAGATGCAATTTCAGGGTGATTCGCCGGAGAGCCTTGCCGAGGCCACGCGTACCGGTCTCGACGTACTGTCTGCCTCCGGTTTTCCCTATTCGCAGGTGACCTGCCTGGACTCGGCAGCGCCGGGTGGCATTCTGCTGTCTCGTCTGATCACTCTGGGAACGCAGCCTGAGGCCGAATTGCCGCTGCCTCCCGCGACGCTCACACTGCGTCCCGGGCCTGCCGCGGGCGGAACGCTGCGGGCGGTATACAGCACGGGTGAAGTGCGTGAGTTTCAGGTGGGGACAGCGGACGCCGCTGAGTTATTGCCGCGGATTCGCTGGTATTGCGAAGACCGTTCACGGTGTCAGCGATGGCTCGACGCCTGCTCCACAACGCTTGAACTTGCCGAAGCCGCCGCCAAATCGCTCCGTCGCCGACGCACGGTGGACGTACACTTTGACGCTGGCACCGAGCGGAGTGTGTTCAAGAGTCAGATGACGGCGATGGGCTGCGGGGTGCTCACATGGCTGCTCTTCAGCATGGTGGCTCTGTTGATCGCCGGTCAGCTGCTGGATCTGCCCGACTGGTTCTGGCAGATCGCCCGAATTCTCTGGTTCACCCCGGTCGTGCTGTTTTTGGTGGCCCAGTTTCTGTTGCCTCTGGCCCGTGATCGTTCCGGTCCGGCCCGCCTGCGGCGGTGAACTGCGAGAGCTGCTGAATGTCCGAGGCCCTGCCGCAAATCGTCTCCTGCGATCGCTGCGCTGCCTGTTGCAAACGCACGCCTGTGCCGCCGTTTCAGCCGGGTGAGGAAGCAGTCTGGAACGTGCCCGCATGGATGCTGGAACCGGTCCACGAACGCATCCGCCGGGACGAACACTTTGAACTGCTCCCCTGTGTCTGGCTTGACGAGGCCACACTGCGTTGTCGGCACTATGAATTTCGTCCTCAGGCCTGCCGCGACTTTGAACCTGGCAGTCCGCTCTGCCGGCTGTCGCGTGACGATGAAGGGATTCAGAACAATTCGCGAATTGGCGAGCCTTCTGCAAGCACGGGCACCGGCCGCTGCTGACGATCGGGAATGACCATTCCCGGATCCACACCCACGACTCGATCGATGCTGGCGAGCAGATCACCCGGAGTGAGCGGTCGGCTGTCGGGTTCGCCGCCATCTCGAGTGGTGCTGCCGAATTCTCCGCAGGCGACTTTGCCAACACGTTTGCCAACGCCTGAGCGGAGGGCGGAAGCCCTCGGGCAAAGAGTTCTGGTAACGCGATGCTGACGCCGCGCGCACCAGGGTGCGAATCGTAACCGGGGGCTTCCGCCACACATGAGCCGCAGGGCGGCAGCCCGCGGGTAAAGTACCCTGCAACGCGATGCTGACGACGCAAGCAGGGGCGCGCACCAGGGTGCGAGCACGCAACCGAGCGCTTCCGCCACGCATAAGCCGCAGGGCGGCAGCCCGCGGGTAAAGTGCCCAGCAACGCGATGCTGACGCCCCGCGCAGGGGCACGCACCAGGGTGCGAAGGCGTTACCGGGGGCTTCCGCCCATCCGCTCAGGCGCGAGCAGGGGCACGCACCAAGGTGCGAAGGCGTAACCGGGGGCTTCCGCCCGTCCGCTCAGGTGCGAGCAGGGGGGCGCACCAGGGTGCGAAGGCGTTACCGGGGGCTTCCGCCCGTCCGCTCAGGCGCGAGCAGGGGGGCGCACCAGGGTGCGAAGGCGTAACCGGGGGCTTCCGCCCGTCCGCTCAGGATCCCGACAAACGCAGCACCAACACATGGGCCGCGGGTTATTCAGCCCGGAGCTACCATATCCCGCTCGCCTCGCGAGGAACTGTCCTGAAACGCCCGCGCCACTCTCACAGCGGCAAACAGCACTGCTGCGGCGAGGACGAGGGGGATGCTGACGGCCTGCAGGGAGGCGATTGGGGTGCAGAGGAAGGAGAGGGCCAGCAGGAG
>JBEAUF010000478.1:0-3412 GCA_041161565.1 Planctomycetota bacterium
TTCTCACTTCTCACTTCTCACTTCCTACTTCCTACTCCCTACTCCCCCCCTCTCCCCTCTCGCGCAGCGTCCTTCACCCGCAGGCTTCCGCCAGGCGGCTCATTGCGTTCTCACTTCCCCCGCCTCTCTCCCGCAGCTTCTCACCCAATCATCGGCTGCTTGCGTTTCACCAGCTGCAGTGGCAGGCCCCAGGGGTCGCGGAGCATGGCGAACACATCGCCGCTGGGCATCGTGTGCACGTCCGCAACGATCGACGCACCAACCGCTTTCAAACGTTTCACGTCGGCTTCAAGATCGTGCGAAGTGAACGCCAGATGCAGGGCAGGGGGCTGCACGCTGGGGAATTCCAGTGCCGCAGCGTCCGCGTTGCCGTAGATCTCCAGCATCACAGTGCCGCTGTCGTCGGCTATAAAGTGCACGTACGGGGGTTCAATGCCACGCCGCTTCACCGTGAACCCAAGATGCTCAACGTACCAGCGAGCCATATTCAGCGGGTCGGGGACATTCAGCGCAAGATGTTCAATTTTCATCGGACAGACTGCCTTGTCGGGCTGCAGGAAAGAAGTAATCAGCGGGAAGCAGCGACGCGGCGGGACTTTTCCCAGTTCTCCACGCCTTCCCTCAGAAACGTCAGGAATTTCGCACCGCCCGGTTCATCGAGACCCACGTGAGTACTGAACACCTGCCTGCCGTCGGGCGAGACGATCGCGTAGCTGGGCATCGTCAGGTCCCCCAGCAGCTCAGAGGCCACGGCGATGTTGGCGTCGATGATGGATTCCTGGAGCGCCGGGTCGCTGATCCCGGGGACCTTGTCAATGTACAGCTGGGTGCGGACAAGTGCGTTCAGATTTTCCAGCACGTTCTCCTGGGCCAGCACGGTGCGTTCCATCTGACGGCAGTTCACACAGTTGACGCCGGTGATTTCCACAAGGATCGGCCGGGACGCCTTTTCAGCGGCCGCCACTGCTTTGCTGAATTCAAGCGACCAGGGTTGGTTGTGATGAATAATCACATAGCCCAGCTCGTCCACCTGCCGCACATCACCGCTGCGGATCTGTGGCGGAGCGAACGCGGCCACCATGTTCCAGACAGGGTCGGGAGGCATCGGGAGCTGCAGCAGTCCCGCCGCCATGCGGCCGGCGAACAACAGAAACCCGGCAAAGAAACCCAGACGGATGAGTGAAAACTTTGGCCAGCGACCGTGCTGACGCCGGACCAGATACACCGCGGCGAAGGCCGCCAGCACAATCCAGCTCCAGAGGAACACTTCGTAGGTCACAAACACCGGGATTCCACTCGCCGAAAACCCAATGTCCGCCACGCTGAGAAACTTGGCGACGGCCGCGATTTCCACCAGCCCGATAATGAATTTCACATCGCTCATCCAGCCACCGCTGCGGGGCATTTGTTTGAGCAGACCGGGGAACAGGGCGAGGAAGAAGAAGGGGGATGCGAAGGCTGTGGAAAAGCCGAGCATGCCGAGGATTGGCCAGAGGTAGTCGCCCTGAGCGGCAATCACCAGCAGCGAACCGACAAAGGCGAACGTGCAGGTGAAGGACACCAGAGTGAAGGTCAGAGCCATGAAAATCACACCCACAACTCCGCCGGTGGATTCGCGCTGGGATGTCCAGTTGAGCAGCCAGGAGGGGACGCGGAATTCGAAGAGGCCCAGGAGCATCAGAGCGAACACCACAAACAGAATGCTGAAGAACACGTTCAGCCAGGGGTTATTTGCGAGGCTGGTGAGGCTGGTGCCGCCGAAGATCCGCGCCATCGCAAGCCCAAGGATGGTGAAGGCAAAGATAATGCTCAGCGAATACACCACAGCCAATCGCAGCGAACTGCCCGCACGCTTCTCTTCCTGCTTCAGAAAGAAAGCGACGGTGATCGGAATCATGGGGAATACGCAGGGAGTCGCCAGAGCCACAAAACCGGCCGTGATGGCCGCCACCAGAAAGGCAAAAAAGTTCTGGCCGGTCGGCGCAGCTCCGGCCGTGCCGCGGGGCGCTGAGCCGTCGTTGGGGCTGACGGACGCTGCAGGGGCCGTGTCGGGTTTGGAAGCTTCCGTACCAGCCGTCGCGGGGGTTGTTTCAACGGGTGTCGTTTCAGGATTCGCAGGTGGTGCGCCAGTCAGTGATACGGCGAACTTTGCGGTGGTCGGAGGCTTGCAGACGCGTTCGCAGATCTGAAATCGCATTGAACCGGAAATCGCAGCCGCAGCATCCGTCACTCGGAAACGCCGGCTCCACGTGATCTCACCGTAGTGCACCCGCTGGTTGATGTCCGGAAGCGGAGTTTCGATTTCGGGGGCGCTGGATGGAGTGAACGCGGGATCGAGCGGTTCAAGGCCGACAGGTTCCACCGTAATCTCGGTGGGTTGGCCGTTCATCTCCGGGTCCTGATCAACGGCGAAAATATGCCAGCCGTCTTCGACGGTCGTCCGCAGCTGCAGCAGCACTTCATCGCCAGGTTTGGCGGTCGCCGGAGTCAGGCTGACATCGATCACCACAGCACCGGCGGAGGCGGACTTGCCGAAACCAATCTTCGGGGTCACGGTTTGCTGGTTCGGCGCATTCGTTGGGGCATCTGCAGACGATGTGGCAGCGGCGGCCGCGGCATTTTCGAGGAACGTTGCTGTGAACTTTGCCTTCCGGAGCGGACGACATTCGCGGTCGCTGCAGTAGAGGCCACTGAGCGTTCCAGTGAGCGTAAGATCCGACTTGACCGCACCCTTGTAAACTCGGCTCCACGTGACTTTGTCGTAAAATTTTTCGATCTGCTGCTTCAGGATCTCATCGTAGCCGGACTTCGGCTCGCGGTCCGCCCGCCAGTCTTCTGTGGGCTGCAAACCGCCAGCCTCCGTGATCTCAATTGTGGTGGCGGACGCGAAGGAAGGATCCGTGGAATAGATGTAACAGCCTTCGGGAAGCGTGACGGAGACTTCCAGCCGGCAGCTGGAGTCGTTGATTTTCCTGAGCACCCCCGTGATGATGGGAGATTGGGAATCTTCCTGAGCATCCCCGAGGCTGAAAGGCAGATCGAGCCCCCCCGGAGTGAAGTCCTGTGCTTTACAGGCATCCGCAGCGAAAATGCAGAAGGTCAGCAGAGCGACAGCAATCGATCGGCAAGTCAGGCAGAACATGGCAGACACCTGTGTTCGCGGCGAAATCTGAGAAGAACTGCGGAAATCTTAACGCCCCCTGCGGGATGTGGCTACCTGTTTTCGAACCGTCTCCGGAAAGACAACCCCACCACCAAAATTCGAAAATCCCCCCCGCGAATTTTCCTTGACACAGCCCGTCTCTCCCCCATCGGGGGTGAGGGGTAAACAACCCTACAACACCCCGCCGACCCGTCCTGAACCGTCCTGAGCCGTCCTGAGCCGCAGGGCGGAAGCCCGCGGGTAAAGACC
>JBEAUF010000481.1:0-5906 GCA_041161565.1 Planctomycetota bacterium
GGGTGGTTGTTGTCTGCCGGCCGTGGACGGTTGTTGGCCAGGAGTTGTAGATCGATCTGCGGCGGGGGTCAATAAAAAACCAGCGCCCGTGGGGGCGCTGGTTGGTTTGGTTTGGGTTCAGGGCGAGGGGGGCGTTATTTCTTCGCCTTTTCGTCCTTGAGCTGCTGGAGGAAGTCTGCCATTCCCTGGGCGGATTCACCGGGGACGGAGGCGGAATTTTTCACCGCATCGGTCTGGAGTGTGATAGCGCGGTCGAGGTCACCGCTGAGATGGACGAGGTGTGCGAGGGTATCGATGATGGCTGAGTTTTTCGGTTCAGCATCGACGGCACGTTCGGCGGCGGCGAGGGCGGCGGCGATCAGTGGTTTGGAGAAGTCCGGTTTTTCCTGGGCTTGTTCGTAGATGAACCAGGCGACATCGTTGAGGGAATTGGCGTTGATTTTGTCCTGCTTCGCCATGGAGGTGAGCAGTGCGGCGGCTTCATCGGTTTTTTCAACCTGCAGCATGACTCGCACCTGAACTCCGCGGATCTGGTCCTTAACATCGGCGGGGGCGGATTCGGCGACTTTGGCGAGTGTTTCGAGTCCGGCATCGGTTTCACCCTGCTGGAGTTGCTGGATGGCGGGCATCAATCGCACCTGGAGTCCGATCTGGTTGAGAGCCATCTTCGCGGCGGGGTCGTCTCCGACTTCCTTTTGGGCTTCTTCGACGAGTGCGAGTGCTTCGTCAGTTTTTCCGGTGCGGATCAGTCGCTGGACTTTGGAGAGGAGCACATTGACGAGTTGTCCTTTTTTGAACTTTGCGAGGGCGGCATCGCGATCCCATTTATCGCCGACGATATCGGCGAGTGGGGCGTCCATTTGCATGGGGTGTCCGATGAATTCGATGAGTCCGGTTTTGCCCACGATGAAGCAGGTGGGGATACCATTCTGGCCGGCTGCTTCCATGTAATCTGTGTAGACGGAGCGGTCGGGGTCGGTGGTGAGGCAGTAGGCGCTGGTGAGTTCGCCGTAGGTGGCAGGGGCATCTTTGGAGCCTTCGGGGGCTTCGTAGGGGCGTTTCAGGAAGCCTTCGACGGTTTCGAGGTCTTCGTCGCTGATGCTGACAATCTGCACGCCCTGTTTGGCGTATTTGGTCTGGACTTCGACGAGATGCGGCATGCTGGCGACGCAGGGACCGCACCATGTGGCCCAGAATTCGACGACGTAGACTTTGCCTGCCTGGAATTCCTTAATGGGCTTGAAGGCGCCTTTGCCATCGCTGACCCAGTGTTCAACGTTGATTGAGGGGGCTTTCGAGCCGATGGTGAGGCCTTCGTCGGCTGAGCAGACGGTCGGCAGTGCGGCGGCAGCCAGCAGTGCAAGCGACAGGCCGACGCGGCGGCCGAGATGAATGGTCATGTGCGGAGTTCCCTTGAGGATTGAGAAAACAGTACGAGCGGCCGCAGAGCCCCCGAGGTGAAAACGGGGACAACCCGTTCCCTGAATCCTACCAGGAATTCAGCGGCGGGGGCTACGCCATTTCGGCAGTTTTTGCCAAATCCGGCTTTTCGAGTGGTGATCGAGGCTGCGATTCGTTCGCAGCAAACAGTCGGCCGGCGGGGGACAGGAGCATTGCGGGGAGCAGCAGCAGGTCGCCCAGCAGTGCCAGCAGCAGGAGGCACGCCATAAGTACCGCGAAGCGACTGGTGGGTACAAAATCGCTGAAGGCGAACACAAGCAGTCCGAGACCGCAGGAGAACGAAGTCTGGATCATGGCCGGGCCACAGTCCAGAAAGGTGGCAAGCACAGCCTGTTCGCGCGTGGTACCCGGGATTGCCAGAGTGCGGCGAAAAAACGTGAGGAAATGGAGTGTGTCGTCGACTGCAATTCCGAGAGCGATGCTGGCCGTCATGACCGAACCGATATCCATGGGATGTCTGAGCAGTCCCATCACTCCGAAGGCGATAACGATTGGAAATACGTTTGAGGCCATCGCAAGGAGACCATTCAGGAAACCGGCCTGCACAACTGTCATGACAACTGTGATCACCAGCAGTGCTGACATCAGGCTGCTGAAGAGGTCGGTGAGCAGTCGGCCCTGAATCTGATGCACGAGCGGCATGATGCCGGATACGCTCAGTCGTACGCGGTCTCGGGCGTTTTCCGGGAGTTTTTCCAGCAGTGGATTTGCGGCTGCGGTGACCTGTTCGAGGACGTCACCATAATCGAGCGGTGCGAGTGCACTCACCCAGGCGGTGAGTCGCCACACGCTGCGCTGTTCCTGCACCTTCAGCACTCCTGAACGTTCAAATGCCGGGCGGGCTTCTGAAATCGCCTTATTCAGAAGTCGGGCCCGCATAGCGGGTGAGAGGCCTGGCATTTGGGGGAGATCGGGGAATACTTTGAGGGCTGAGAACGTGGCTTCGACCTGCGGCAATTCCGTGAGGCGGCGGTCGATTTTCCAGAGCAGGTCGAGCACACCGCGGTCGGTGAGTGGTGTCTGGGCATCGACGGTCAGCAGGATTTCAATCGGGACCAGTGGGCCGATGCGGTCTTCCAGCCACGCATAGTCCTGTATGATTCTGCTGTGTGGTTCATACAGGGTTTCGATGCGCACGGAGGTTTGCAGCGCGGGAAGTCCGGTGGCAGCGAGGGCCATGAGTCCGAACAGCAGGACGAGACTGGCGGTGTTGAGGTGTTGCAGGAGTCTGGTGAGCAGATGCCATGCGGTGCGTCGACCATGTGTGTGTGTGTGGACTTGCGGTGATGCGTTTGCCGGGGCAGTTTCACTGGAATTCCTGCCCGGATATCGTGGCTCCTTTCCGAAGACGTACATCGCACAGGGAACAGCGGCGAGTACGGCGGCGAGCGTCAGCAGGACTCCAACCGTGCCGTAGATTCCGAACAGTCGAATGGGTTCGAGGCCACTCACCATCAGCGATGCGGTGCCGATCGCGGTGGTTCCCAGCGAGAGCGCCGTTGGCAGCCAGCCCTGCCGAAAGCATTCGATCGCGGCTGCTTGTGGCGGCATTCTTTTGACGGAATTGAGGTAGTAATTCATCAGGTGAATACCACCTGAAACGGTGAGCACCTGCACGAGGGGCGGCAGGATGATCAGCAGTGCGCTCAGTCGCTGACCGCTGTAGAAAATCACGGACAGCACGAGGGCCTGGCAGAGGGAGGCCGTCAGAAAAACGACAATTGCGGCGACAAAGGATCTGAGTGACACGAGGCAGATCAGAAAGATCACAATTGAAGACGGCAGGGCGAACTGTGTCAGGGAGCGATGGCTGGCTTCATCAACTGTCAGGCCGTCAATGACCGGCCCAGCCAGATGCAGTTCGGTCTCGGGAATTTCGAAGAGCTGCTGAATTCTGCGTTTGAGTTCGTTCACGATGGCGGCGCGACGAGCGAGTCCGGCACTGTTGAGAATGCAGACAACGCTGGTGGTTTGTCCGTCGCGTCCGAGGAGTGTGCCGCGTAGTCTTTCGACGGCTGCTGTTTCTGAGAGGGCGAGGCGGGGTCTGGGGGGATTCGGACTGGCGGCAGCATCCGGCGGGCCTTGCGGTGGAGATGCGGGGGTATTGTCTTCCGCGGTGGGCTGCTGCAGATCGCCTGCGGCTGCCCCGGTGAGTTGCTGGAGGACTTCGCGGCCGCAGGTGACGGAATAAAAAAAGGATGTTCCGTCAGCATCCAGAAACTCGGGGTCTTCCCGCAGCATGGTCAGCAGTTGATCGAGTCGGGCATCGGTGCGGAGGCACTCGGCCCAGCTGACCACGACGGCATCACCCGGGCCGAACAGCTGCACAAACTCGTCGTAGCTCTGCCGTGCTGTGAAGGAGTCATCGACCCAGTCAATCGGCGAATTATTGCTGGCCTGCAGCGCCTGTACTGCGCCCCAGACGATGAAGGGCAGAAGGCAGAGCAGGTACACCAGCAGCAGCCGGATGCGGACCAGAACAGGATTCATGCCGCGGCTCGCAGCTGTTGGAGGCAACGGAGGACATCAGGCGGCTCGCGCAGCCCCGGGGAGATTCCTTTGAGGACCATCTGCAGCGAGCTGTTGTCGGGGTGAACGCCGACCAAGTGATCCGAAGAACACTCCGGGATAACCCGCAACCTGCGACATGTAGTCTGCATAGGAGTCGCCGAGATAATATAACAAACGGGCGTCCTTCAGGATACTGCCGATAAAAATGTAGAGCGTCCATGTGCCTGTGAGCACGAGGTGGTCGAAGGTCATCACGGGGGTGAACCAGATCAACCCCAGAAAACTCAGATAGACCGGGTGCCGCAGATATCTGTACAAACTCCGTGCCTGAAAATCCCGACGAGGTGCAGGAATTCCGCGATACCAGTGACCCCACTGTGTAAGACCGGTTTGGTAGCCCAGCCCGGTGAGGCTGATGCTGTAGAGCAGCGCAGCCCAGGAGAAATGAAAACACGCGAGGACCACAGCGGCCGCTCCGCCTTCCAGTTCCCAAAGAACACCAGGCGATGTCTGCCAGCAGCTGAACAGCAGCAGCAGGCTGAGGCATGTGCAGAGGCAAAAAAAGGCCCCATGCAGCTCAGCCGGCAACCAGCGTTTGAAGAGCGAACGAAAGCGGGGGTGCAGGAGCACACTATGGGGGATGGCGAATTGCAGGGCCAGCAGCAGGTCGGTCTGCATCCAGTTTGCGTCCGGAGCGGAGACACCCCAGCGGAGGAAAGCGTAAAGGTGCACGACGGTGACGACGAACAGTGCCTGGACCCCGACGCCAAATGCGAAACCTGCCAGACGTTTCCAGCTGAGGTCGCTGCGTGCCGGAGCAGCAGCGGAGCAGGCCACGCCAGCCGGAGAGTGGTCTGCAGCGTCCTTCATCACCGCTTCTCCGCGATCAGGCAGCCATATTTCATGGCGCCGGTGTTGTAGGCGTCGAGCAGCATCTGAAAACGATCCAGAAAAATAATCTGACCGGGGTCAATCCAGTGGGCCACTCGATGAATGCCCCAGCGATTGACGCGGTCCCGACAGATCTCCCACGTTCGTGAAACCTGCGAAGTCCAGTCAAACCCTGCTGTAACTGTCAGGCCCGCCGAGGTCATCCATTCCCGATACTCAGCTTCGCTGCCGAGGGATGGACAGAAAAAACCTTCGCAGACGCCATAGGCCAGTTGTTCCTGAGCCGCTGTCAGCGGGCCGTCGCCGGCAAACCACACGCAGATTGCCATTCGTCCGCCGGGTTTGAGCCAGTCCGCAGCGCGGCGGAAGAAGGCCGGCTTGTCGAACAGATGTTCGGTGCATTCCACGCTCCAGACCACATCCGCGCTGCCAGCGGGAAATTCGACCCGCTCCGCATCAGCACACAGAAAATCTGCGCGCCCGCCTGTTCTGCCAAACCATGCGGCTGTTGTCGCCCAGCGACGCTGGAACGGACTCAGTGTGACTCCAGTCACTCGACACTGGCGAGCACCTGCAAGGTAAATGGACGAGCCACCCATCCCGCAGCCGATGTCGAGCACTCGACTGTTGGGAGCAATGGCCGCTTCGTTTGCCAGTCTTTCGGTGAGCTGTTGAGCAGCCTGCTGGGGACTTTCGTTGCCTTCCCACAGACCATGATGAATGTGGCGTCCCCAAAGCAGTCGGTAGAAGAATGTTGACACATCGTAGTGCCGGCGAATGACGTCCTTTTCGATTGAGCCGCAGGAAATCATGGAGGTTCTGTCTGAGGGGGCAGTGGGGGCAGGGCAGGGATGGTGAAACGCCGCGCGGGTGCGGATCGTTTTTCAACCACAGAGGACACAGAGTTTCACAGAGAAACACGCAGAATTCAGCTGAGTTCCTGATGTTTGCGGCGTCCGAGGGCAGGGCGTATTGGGCCACGATATGCCGGAGTCACGGCGAGCACTACAGGTTTGGGGGCGTGATTTGGGGCGGGGCGATGC
>JBEAUF010000002.1:0-7950 GCA_041161565.1 Planctomycetota bacterium
AGCCGGAGCTCACCACGGCCGCACCGGCCGATTGACATCGGCCGCACGCCACACTGCGTTTTCGTGACTCGATCCGGCCGTGGGATTTCAACTGGCAGGCGGAACTGAAACCTCCCAATTCACCCCGATTCACATCGTTTCGTCATCCCAGGGCGAAGCTCCTGCTGAGCCGCATCCCTGCCGCGAGCGATTCTTCAATCCCCGCTGCGCCGCAAAACGCTGGCAAACGCTCACAGCGCGGACCAGCGTTCAGCGGCTCGGCAGGAGCCTCGCCCGCCCAGGTCTTCACCCGTCTTTTCACAGAATTTCAGAGAATCCCAATGCCATTGGGCGGGAGCCGGGCGGATCATGCGCTCCCGACCGACGGCTCATGCGTTGCACCACTGCTCCTTGTCTTAGCCCGGCGACAGAGAGTCAACGCCATTGCACCGCAGCACTCAGAACGAAAGTCCCGCAGCGGTTGCCCTTCAGCTTTCGGCAAGGCCACGGAAGCGGAGGGATTTTCGGGTCCGCAGGACTCACGGCGCGGTAAAAAGTGGGCGAAGTAACCTTCAGTGAATCCTGTTGTAGCCATTCAGTGCGGCCACACGGTAGGCCTCGGCCATGGTGGGGTAGTTGAAGGTGGTGTTGATAAAGTAGAGCAGGGAGTTATTGGGTGCAGGCTGAGTCATAATGGCCTGGCCAATGTGAATAATTTCACTCGCATTGACTCCAAAGCAGTGCACACCGAGGATTTCGAGGGTTTCCCGGTGAAAGAGGAGTTTGAGCATGCCGATGGGGCGTCCCATGATCTGGGCGCGGGCGAGTGCCTTGAAGCTGGAGTGTCCGACTTCGTAGGGGACGCAGGCTTCCGTGAGTTCGCGTTCGGTTCGGCCAATGCTGCTGATTTCCGGACTGGTGTAGATACCGGTGGGGATATCGGCAATGCGAAATTTATCGGAGCCGGCATCTCCAAGATGTCGAGCGGCGTAGCGTCCCTGAATGTATGCCGCACTGGCCAGCGCTGGCACCCCGATAACGTCGCCCACAGCATAGATGTGGGGCTGAGCAGTCTGGAAATTCTCGTTGACCTCAAGCTGGCCACGATGATTGGGCTGGATGCCGGTATTTTCGAGTCCGAGACCTTCGGTGTTGCCGGTGCGTCCATTGGCCCAGAGGAGCACATCGCTCTTGAGCTGTTTGCCGGATTTGAGGTGCAGGACGACGTGATCATCGAAGGCTTCGAGTCGATCGAAGGTTTCATTGTGGCGAATCCGAACGCCGGTATCCCGCATGTGGTAGGCGAGGGCATCGCAGATTTCGTCGTCCAGGAATTCCAGCATTCGGGAGCGGGTATTGACGAGGTTCAGCTTGACCTGCAGGTTGCGGAACATGGAGGCGTATTCGCAGCCGATCACTCCAGCGCCATAAATCGTCATGGATTTGGGCGTTTCGGGGAGGTTAAGGATGGTGTCGCTGTCAAACACGCGAGGGTGACTGAAGTCGACATCGGGCGGCCGGTACGGTCGTGAGCCGGTAGCGATGATCACGTGTTCCGCAGTGGCAATGGTGATGCTTCCATCTTCGTGTTCCACCTGAATGCGGTGGGGATCGAGGAAGCGGGCCTGGCCGGCGAGAACTTCGACATCATTTCGGTCGTAGAAACTGCGGCGCATGGTGACCTGCTGATCGATCACGGCCTGGGCGCTGCGACGAAGGTCTCGAAAGCTGATTTCGAGATTGATGTTGAGTTGCCGGAAGATGGGAGAGGAGTTGACATCCATGAGGCGGTAGATGGCGGCTCTCAGGGATTTACTAGGGATTGTACCCAGATGTGTACAGGCTCCACCGATGCGGGGCATGCGTTCAACGGCACAAACGCGTTTGCCCTGCTTGGTCGCTTCCATCGCGGCCCCTTCGCCGCCGGGACCGGTGCCGATGACAACTACGTCAAATTTTTTATCTGCGGGGTGCTGCATGGGATTTCCTGAGGCCGGGTAGTCAACGGGAGAGCTGCTCGCCTGCTGCTTCCTGCTGAGAACTGTGAAGTCCGCAGTGTCTGAGGAGGGCTTCGGGGTCGGGGTCGCGGCCGCGGAAATCTCGATAGATTTCGAGCGGATGGCGGCTGCCACCCTGAGCGAGGATCGTGTCACGGAAGCGACGGCCGACTTCTCGAACGGCGGCAGGATTTTCCAGCCCAGCCTCCTCGAATGCACCGAACGCGTCCGCACTCAACACCTCAGCCCACTTGTAACTGTAGTACCCGGCAGCATATCCGCCGGAAAAAATGTGCTGAAAAGAACAGAGAAAGCGATTTTCCGGGAGTGGAGGCAGGAGGCTGGTGATGGAGAGCACCCGGCGTTCGGCATCGAACGGTGTCTCATCACCTGTGGGATCAAACCCGTGATGCAGCGCCATATCGGTCATGCCGAGCTGGAGCTGTCGCAGGAGCTGGCTTGCGGCGCGCCACGTTTTGGCCCGGCGGAGTTTCTGGAAGAGGTCTTCGGGCAGCGGTTCACCGGTCTGATAGTGTCGAGCCATATTCATGAGCGTTTCGCGGTGGAGGCACCAGTTCTCCATGAATTGGCTGGGGAGCTCCACAGCATCCCACTCGACACCGTTGATTCCTGCGGCATCGCGTTCATCGACTGTGGTTAGCATGTGCTGGAGGCCGTGACCGAACTCATGAAAAAGAGTCTCAACTTCGCGAAAAGTCATCAGCGAGGGCACTCCCGCGGCCGGCGGCGTGCTGTTGCAGACGAGATGTGCAACCGGCAGCCGGACTCCGCAGGGTCCCACAGAGCGAGTTACGCAGTCGTTCATCCACGCGCCACCGCGTTTGTTGTGTGGACGGGAGAACGGGTCGAGGTAGAAGCTGGCGATGTGCCTGTTCTGTTCGTCAAAGACTTCATAAAAACGGACATCCACGTTCCATGCGGGCGCTGCACCATCGGCACGCTGAATGCGGATCCCGAAGAGCGTCTGCGAGAGCTGGAAGAGGCCGTCGAGGATGCGGTCGAGAGAGAACCAGGGACGGAGCTGTTCTTCGGTGAACTGGAACCGTGCCTCCCGCATGCGCTCCGCCCAGAACGCAATATCCCAGTGGGCGAGCGGTCCGGCGTGTCCTGCGGTCTGAGCGAATTCGGTGAGTTCTTCGAGTTCTTTCTTGGCGGGGTCAAAGGCCGCCGCAAGAAGCTTGTCGAACATCTGCTGAACGGCCGCAGTGTCTCCGGCCATCTTGCGAGTGAGACTAAGATCGGCGAAGCAGTCGAAACCGAGCAGCTGTGCCTGTTCTCTGCGGAGCTGCAGGATGCGGGCGATGAGAGGGGAGTTGTCGAAATTGCCGGAGGATGCGCGGGTGATCCATGCACGATAGACCGTTTCACGAAGTTCGCGGCTGCGACAATGCTCCATGAACGGCCCGAAGGATGGGTGATCAAGCGTTATCCTCCACGGACCTGTTTCCGCAGTGGCAGGAGGACGATCCTTGTGTTCGGGGGCTGCGGACCAGGCGGCAGCGGCAATTCGCAGGAGTGTTTGCGGGAGTCCCTCTGTGGCAGAAGTCTCATGGAGATCGAGGAACCAGGCTTTGTTGGCGTTGAGCAGATTATTTGAGAAGTCTGATCCGAGCTGAGAGAGCTCCTGTTCGATCGCGTTGAAACGCTCCCGCTGCGGTCCCTGCAACGCGATTCCGGAGAGTTCAGCAGACTGAATCATCCGAGTGATGATCCTTTGCCTCGCGCTGCTGAACCCCATCCACTCCGCTGACCGACGAATTTCGAGCAGCCTCTGGTAGATGGCTTCGCTCTGCCGCAGTTCAAGACCGAAGTTGACGATCTCGGAAAGCACTGCATCGTGAGCTTCACGGAGTGCATCTGAGTTGGCAACGCTGAGCAGGTGTCCGACCGGCGACCAACCATACTCGAAAAGGATGTCGATCTTCTCGAGTGGCTCCATGAGCGACTGCCAGGAAGAGTCGGGAGTATTTTCAGCATGCCGCAGAAGTGCCCGGCAGCGGGAAAGCATTTCGGTGGCCGCGGGCTGAACATCACCCGGCTGAATGCGATCGTAGAGTGGCAGACCGGAATCGGTAAGCAGTGGATTGGATGCGGAAGTCATGGGCTCGGGTTGCAGGAGTGTGGTGACGAGAATCAGCAGGCGGAAATCGGGGCTGCGTTGAGTTGTTGTACCTGCAGAGCAGCAGCGGGCGAAGTGCAGTCCGGCAAAGATTGCCGCGTGGGAAAAAATTCGCGGTACGGATTTTTCCAGCAAAGAAAAGCCTGCGGGGCAGAAAATATGATTCAAAAAAAACGTTCAGCAAGATTGCAGAGAGCAGCCAGCCGCGATTGATGAAGCTCGCAATCGCCGCTATAACTTTGTGCATCCCTTCAGCACGACAACAGCCTGCTCCATGCCCCACAATCGTTAGCTCATCCTCCAGGCCTGTGCCCACGTCGTTCTGTCCCCTCTTCACCGTCTCCTGTCTCGCAAGCTCTGATCCTCTCCGATCACCCTTGTCTGCTCGCGCTGGCAGTCGACGTTATTCTTCACAGGCAGCCGATTCTCCATGCAACTTCACCAGATCGATCTCGTCCCCGGTGATTCAGTTCGCGTTGGCCGCTTCATTGTCACCGTCCTTGCGGTAGACGGCGGCCAGGTTCAACTGCACATCGAGGACCCGGAGAACGGAAACGATTTCTGGACCGATCCGTTTGATGCATGCGATGTCGAAGATGCGGAACTGGTGACAGCCTGAAGCCCCACTGTCGGCACCCACAAAACAGCCGCGGCAGCACAGCAGTTACCCCGGCTGCACAGTCGGGCAGGGTATGTTGGATCAGGGCCAGGTAGATTCGTGACGGATGCCGCATATTCCCGTCAAGACAGGTCCCGGGTACACACAGGCACCCCGATCAGGACAACTCGATAATCGCCTTGAGCACTCCGGTTTCTGGCCGGGTAAATGATTCGAAGTGATCGATCATCCGATCCCATGAGGTGCGATGGGTGATCCAGGGCGTTGTATTGATCGTGCCGTTCTCAATCAGCCCGATAATTCGGCGGAAGTCGGCCGGGAGCGCATTCCTCGAAGCCTTGAGCGTAATCTCGGGGCGGTGCAGAGTGGGATGTGTGAAGGACACCTCTTCCGTAGTGATGCCCACGTAAACCAAAGTTCCGGTGTGCGCGCACCACCGAAACGCCGTCGACATGGAGTGGCGATTGCCCGTTGCGTCAGTAACCACGGAGTAAAGATCGCCGGCAGTGATCTCTTTGAGTTGCTCCAGAGTGCTGTCGTTGTCTTTGAACAGAACTGTGTTTTCAACCCCGTAGGTACTGCGAACAAAGTCCAGACGCGACTGCACCATGTCCATGACCGTAATGCGGGCGCCGGTGAGACGGGTGAATTCGAGTGTTGCCAGCCCGATTGGTCCGGCGCCGATGATCAGTGCGTGGTCCCCAGCTCCCGGGTTTCCGCGTTCATTCGCGTGACAACCGATGGCCAGGGTTTCCACAAGGGCCAGCTGTTCGTAGTTCAACAGGCTGGAGGAGTGCAGCTTATCGGCGCGAATGAGAAAGCGTTCGCAGAGCCCGCCATCAATCATCACTCCAATCACGTTCAGAGTAGTACAGCAGTTGCCGTGACCTCGGCGACAGGCAAAACAGGTGCCGCAATTCATGTAGGGTTCCACGCTGCAGCGATCGCCGGGTCTGACGTTGCTGACACCTGGACCGACTTCGAGCACCTCGACACCCAGTTCGTGCCCGGGAATTCGTGGATAACGGAAGAACGGAAACTTGCCCAGATAGCCGCTCAGATCCGTGCCGCAGACGCCCATACGGTGGGTGCGCACCAGCACCTCCCCCGGTCCGGGTGGAGCCGGCTCGGCAATGTCGATGATTTCAAAGCGGCGAGGTTCTTCGAGGCGGATGGCTTTCATCGGGAGAACTTCAGACTTTCTGCAGGCGAGTGATGCGGCCCGTGGCTACCCACTCAGCAACATAAATGTCGCCGTTGGGAGCAAAGCAGGCATCGTGGGGGTGAACGAACTGACCGTCCTTCCACTGATCGGGTTTCCCGCGAAGATCCTTGACCTCGTCCAGTCTTTCAACGGCGCGGCCGAGTCGGGCAACAACTTCGTTCTTTTCGTTAAGCAGAGTCACGCAGGACTTGAGTTCAGGAACGAGCATCAGCGATCCATGAGTGTCGATGTTGGCTGGCAACCCGAAACCGGACAGCGTTTCCTGATAGATACCATCCATCGAAAAGATCTGCAGAGTATTGTGGGCGCGATCAGTGACGACGATTGACGGTACACGCCCCGGCCGATTGTCCACCCAGAGACCGTGAGCCGTGTTGAATTTTCCCTTGCCATCCCCCGCGCCACCGAAATGACCCTTCCAGTTTCCGTTGCTGTCAAAACGGTGAATGCAGAACGTCCCGTAGCCATCAGCCAGCAAAAAACCACCATCGTCAAGGAAAGCGAAATTCGTGGGCAGAAAGCCCTGACGATTCCACGAAGGCTCCGTGGATGTGTCCTCTCCGGCAGCGTAAATGCCGGATTCCATCGGCGCTTTTTTGTACCAGACAATTTCGCCCGTGAGCGTCAGCTTGGCGAAAGCCTTGACCTGCTGGTAAGCGGCCACATAGAGGTACTCCTGCGAACCTTCCTGACGAACTTCAATTCCGTGCCCGCCACCCTGGAACTGAGCCCCAAATGCCCGAATAAAACGGCCCTCGGGATCAAAGACAAAAATTGACGGATGGTCCTTCTGTTCGCGGCGACCCTCGTGGATCACGTACAGATTGCCTGCCTTGTCGAGAGCCACGTTGTGGGTGGTTTGCCAGGTGTATTTGTCCGGAAGCTGAGCAAATGCGTGATTAACGCGGTAACGATAATCGCCCTCACCAATGATCGTCTCGGCCCCGGTTCGGGAACGAGTATGCACGGCAGGAGCGGTGCGAACGGTAGCCGCAGCGACCGCAAAAGAGCCTGTAGTCAGAGCAGAACGGATGAAATGACGGCGAGAAGAAGCGGTCATTGGGGGACTCCCGCAAAACAGGCAAAACAAAACAGCCCGAACACAAGAACAAGGTGTGAGGTGTAGCAGGAGGCGGCTGGAGAATCCAGAGACGAAGCGTACCGTTGACGCGGAGCGAAACCGACAACCGGGCCAAAACGCAGGCCCCCTCGCCGTCAGGGACAGTCACCGTTTGGAGGACGGGGACAGTCACTGCAGGGAACGCGCGGAGCACGGGACGGTGCGGATGGTTGTAATGGCTGTAACGGTTGTAACAAAGATCCTGACAGGCTCGGTTGCAGCGATTTTGCCGAACAGGGGCTCACGGGGCCCCCTGGCCGTCGGGGACAGTCACCGTTTGGAGGACGGGGACAGTCACTGACGGAAACGCGCGGACTACGGGCCGGTGCGGATGGTTGTAATGATTGTGACGAATATCCTGACTGGCAGGGTTGCAGCGATTTTGCCGAACAGGGGCTCACGGGGCCCCCTGGCCGTCAGGGACAGTCACCGTTTGGAGGTCGGGGACAGTCACTGCAGGGAACGCGCGGACCACGGGACGACGCGGATGGTTGTGATGATTGTGACGAAGATCCTGACTGGCAGGGTTGCGAGGATTCTTCGGCCGTGGGCCCGGTGGGAAGACTGACAGGCGGGGCAGCGGGAATTTCCGTGTCGCGGTCTGCAGTAAAACTCGGCCCCACCTGGGGGTCGCACCGACCGCTGTGACGATGGTTTTCGATCGTTTGAAAGGCGTGAAATGGGCGAAATTCGCGAACGGCGCGAACGGCGAGGAAAACGACCTCGCCGATGGCAGCCGGTAAAGTTGACCGCGTGCGGATTACCCGCGAAGCGTATCCGAAATGACGATTGTGGGTCGGGTTTGGTTGCCCGCGGATTTATCGCCAACGGATGAGACTGGCCAAACATCGAGGGGGGGGGGCGTTGGTC
>JBEAUF010000014.1:0-2746 GCA_041161565.1 Planctomycetota bacterium
GCCCCCGGTTGCGATTCGCACCTTGGTGCGCGCGATGGATGGGGTTGGTGTTGCGTTGGCAGGTCACTTTACCCGCGGGCTTCCGCCCTGCGGCTCAACTCGCTTCCGCCCTGCGGCTCAACTTACTTCCGCCCTGCGGCTCATGCGTTGGCCAGCAACTGCTCAGCACCTGCCGCGTTTCATGCATGCTGGGGCAGTTTGTGAGACTGCCGGATGGATGGCGGGACGATCACGGAGGATTTTCAAAAAAAAGCCGGTGCATTCATCTTTCCTTAACAATCGTGAACGAAAACCTCACACAGACGCTGTGCGAATGGGATGCGTGACCGCAGCAATCATCTGGTTCTGCTGAGGGGTGATTTAAGGGATGGATGACCGGGGATATCGTTGCAGATGGTCCTGTTTAAAACTCAGCTGTGTGTTGATACTCAGCATGGTCGGATGTGGCGAGGCGGCGAAGGACGTGCCGCAGGTGCCGCTGCATCCGGTTTCCGGCACGGTGACTCTGGACGGCAAGCCAATCGCGGGAGCGAAGGTGGTTTTGCATGCGTTGCAGGGGGCATCGGCGACGGATATTTCGCCGACGGGCGTTACGGACGAGAACGGTCAGTTTCAGGTTTCCACATATCAGCCTCTGGACGGTGCTGCCGAGGGTTCCTATTCGGTGACGGTTTCGTGGCCCGAGGTGATTTCAGGGGGCAGTGAGCCGGAGTATGGGCGTGAGCGGTTGCCGCAGCGGTATCAGGATTCCAACCAATCCGGTCTGGTGATTGCAGCCAGCGAGGATTTGCGGGACCCGGTGGTGCTGGAGCTGAAAAGCAAATAGTTGGTTGAGTCGTTCTTTTCTGATGTGGGTCTGTCGATGGTCGACCGGCCGCAGGATGTTTTAATGGGCCCTTTGAACAGGGGCCACGTGTGATGCAGGAGTGTGACACATGCGGAGTTTGAATTCGGGACGAAAGCAGCGGGGTTTCACGCTGATCGAGCTGCTGGTGGTGATCGCGATCATTGCAATTCTGGTGGCGCTGCTGCTGCCTGCCGTCCAGCAGGCTCGCGAGGCAGCTCGCCGGACTCAGTGCAAAAACAATCTCAAGCAGATCGGTCTGGCGCTGCACAACTACGAAGGAACGTTCAACATGTTCCCGCCCAGCCGCATCAATTTGAGCAATCCGACTTTTCAGGTTTCGTGGAACACGATGGTGCTGCCGTACCTCGAGCAGGCCAACATGTATGCTCAGTACAACTTCAACCGCAACTGGTTCGACCCGATCAATGATCGGATTACCACCACACAGCTGCCGGCCTTTGTCTGCCCATCCACGCCAGGCAGTCGACCGCTCCCGTCCGCTGCGCTCTACACGGCCATCTCCGGCGGCCTGCGTACGGATGCTCCAATCTGGGGTTACAACGATTACGGTTCCGTGAACGCCGTTCGCAACGCATTCATCGTGATGGCAGGACTCCCGTCAATCAACACGAAAGACGCCATGGGTGCCATGGGCCGCGGCCCAGGTGGTACTCGCATCCGCGACATCACGGACGGCACTTCGAACACGATGATGATTGCTGAAGATGCCGGCCGTCCGCGGCAGTACATCGGTCGCCAGTCCGGGGCCAATCCCCGCGTCGGCAACGTGGCGTTCGGCACCCAGTTCACCGCTGACGGCTGGGGCTGGGCGGACATCAACAACGGCTTCAGCGTCGACGGGGCCAACACGGCCGGTCTGCAGAATGACACCAGCGGCTCGGGACGAACAACGATCGTGGGGCAGTGCACCATGAACTGCACCAACGACAGCGAAATGTATTCCTTCCACACCGGCGGGGTACAAACCGTCCTGGCTGATGGCTCCGTGCGGTTCCTGTCTGAAAACATGTCAGCCCAGACCCTCGTTGGGATCATCACGCTCAACGGCGGCGAAGTGGTCGGAGACTTCTAAGCGGCTCTGCACCGAACCTGCTGCTCGCAGGCCACAACCACTGCGCCTGACCGTGCCCCCCGCGGTCAGGCGTTTTTTATTTATGCCACCTTGTCAAGCGGAATCAGTCTCGGAATGGCAATCCGCAGCCCAACAACCTCGCCCACTGTCCGCCGCAGTTGTGCGAAGTCCAGCCTGAGAAAGGAGTAGAGTTGTTCCGGGGGCTGCTGCGACAGGTACTGCCGCGCGAAGACCGCCATCTGCCGGTCATAATTCTTCTGGCTGCCTGTGTGCACGTAGCAGGAGCCGCCAAACCGGCGAATATCCCCGTTGAATTCCGGACTGATGTGATACAGCTCGTGAAAGACCGTAATCAGCTTCTCGTCGAACGGCAGATTCAGAAACCGCGGGAGCAGAAAAGTGAGCAGGTAGAGGGCTTCCTGGCCGCGGTGCACAACTTTCTGGACGGTCCAAAGGCGCCCCTTGCGGCGTTCCACCGTCGCCCCGCCCTGGAATCGCAGCGGGGTGAGCCGCGCCTGTACGCCCCATTCAACCGGTGAACGTGTCTGAGCAAACGTCACGGCCACACGCGGCATCTGCACGTGACCAAACTCGGGGTGCCGGGCACAAATGTCCTCACACAGTGCCGTCATTGCCAGACAGAAATCAAATTGCCCCACCGCCCACAGCTCCCTCGTCCCTGGGAAAACCGCAGCCATTCCACGCTGCGACACTGGTTTTCTAGCGGTCGCGACGAAAAAAAGCCAGCCCGAGTCTCCGCGGCCGCAGAGAGCCGCCGGGCGGAAGCTGCACGAGGGGACAGCGAC
>JBEAUF010000015.1:0-2575 GCA_041161565.1 Planctomycetota bacterium
CCCGCAGGCTGCCGCCAGGCGGCTCATACTTGTTTGGCATCGCGTTTGCGGAAATGATGAGCGGGCGGGCGGAAGCCCCCGGTTGCGATTCGGCACCTTGGTGCGCGCCCCTGCCCGCGGCGCCAGCAGCGCGTTGCCAGGGCTCTTTACCCGCAGGCTGCCGCCAGGCGGCTCATGTGTGTTTGGCATCGCGTTTGCCGAAATCCTGAGCGGGCGGGCGGAAGCCCCCGGTTGCGATTCGCACCCTGGTGCGCACCCCTGCCCGCGGCGTCAGCGTCGCGTTGCCGGGGCACTTTACCCGCAGGCTGCCGCCAGGCGGCTCATACGTGTTTGGCATCGCGTTTGCGGAAATGATGAGCGGTCGGGCGGAAGCCCCCGGTTGCGATTTCGCACCTTGGTGCGCGCCCCTGCCCGCGGCGTCAGCAGCGCGGTGCCGGGGCACTTTACCCGCAGGCTGCCGCCAGGCGGCTCATGTGTGTTTGGCATCGCGTTTGCCGAAATCCTGAGCGGTCGGGCGGAAGCCCCCGGTTGCGATTCGGCACCTTGGTGCCCACGCGGCCCGCGGTATTAGCATCGCGGTGCCAGGGCACTTTACCCGCGGGCTGCCGCCCTGCGGCTCATTTGGGCTGCCGCCCTGCGGCTCATCTGGGCTGCCGCCCTGCGGCTCGTGCGGCCTGCCGCCCGGCGGCTCATGTGCGTTCTCACTTCTCTCCACCCACGTTGCGCTTATACTCAAACCCGTGGTCGTGCGGGGCCGCCGATGGCTTCCAGATCGCTGTCTCGCTGCCGGATCGCGGCTTCCACGGCATCCACGGAGGCTGAGTCCAGTATGCGGGAGCCTGCGGCGGCGGTTTGTTCAATCTGTTCCGGGCTGCGGGCACCTACGATGGCGGCCGTCAGTTCGGGACGCCGCAGCGTCCAGGCGATGGCGAGTTCAGCGAGTGTCCAGCCGAGTCCTGAGGCGATCCGGCGGAGGGCGCTGACGAACGCAAGGTTGATCTCCAGCTGCGGTGGCTGGAACCGCGGATCGCGGGAGCGGTGGTCCTTTGCTGACAGGCTTTCTGCACGGGCGGCTGAGAAGGCACCGGTGAGCAGTCCTTTGCCGAGCGGGCTGTAGCAGATCACGCCGATGTCCTGCTGGCCGCAGAACGGGAGCAATTCCGTTTCGACATCCCGGGCGATCATGGAGTAGGGTGGTTGCAGTGAACGCACCGGGTGCATCGGAATCAGCCGTTGCAGCTGGGCAACGGAATGGTTGGAGACGCCGATGTCACGCACCTTTCCCTGGGCCTGCAGGTCGATGAGCGTTTGCCAGCCTTCTTCGATCTCTTCATCGGGTTCGGGCCAGTGCAGCTGGTAGAGGTCAATGCAATCCGTACGCAGCCGTCGCAGGCTGGCTTCACATTCGGCGATCACGCTGCTGCGACGGAGACATTTGCCGATTTCGCCGTTTCCCAGAGGCACGCGGCCGCATTTGGTGGCCACGAGCGGTCTGGAGTTGGGCGGGAGCTGCTGCAGGGCTTCGCCGACCAGCAGTTCGCTCTGGCCTTCCCCGTAGACGGCCGCTGTATCAATCCAGTTAATGCCGAGCTCAACGGCGCGGAGGATGGCGGCGATGGCGGCTGAGCGATCCTGGTCGCCCCAGCCGAATTTCCAGTCACCGCCGCCCATGGCCCAGGTGCCAAGTCCGATGACGCTGAGTGCAGGGCCGGAAGAACCGAGCTTTCGCTGGTGCATGTGAAACGGGCTTTCGTGGTGCAGGGAATCAGTACCTCGCCAGATCCTCGGCAGTGGCCAGCCCGAGCTGCTGGACGAGTTCCTGCGCGCGGCTGACCATCATTTTCAGTTCACTTTGAAGTGCGAGGAACTGCCAGCCTTCGCTGATTCGCCGCTGCACTTCTTCGACAGAGAAGCAGTGAATGCCGACGGGGGTGCCCGTTTTTTTGCCCGCTGCGAGGACCCGCTGAAGCATGGCTTCGAATGCTTCCGGCGACGGATCTGAGCCGTCCGCGGGTTTCATCTGCCAGAACAGATCGTTGGGACCCACGAAGATCGCATCCACGCCAGGCAGGCTGTAGATTTCTTCGGCGTTGTCCACGCCCTCGGGCGACTCGGTCTGCAGGATCACAAGGACTTCATCGTTCGCGCGGCGGTAGTACTCGCCGGAAGTGGTCTGGAAGTTCTGAGCGGGAATGCTGCCGCCGATTGAGCGATTGCCCTGTGGGGGATAGCGGGCGGCGGCGATCGCGATTTTCGCCTGTTCCACGGTGTTGACCATCGGCACGACGATTCCCCACGCGCCTCCGTCCAGAACTCGCTTGATCAAATCATGGTCACCCCGTGGCACGCGTGCCAGCGGTACACAGCCCGCATCGGCGATGGCGGCGAACATCAGCGAGGCGGTGGACCAGTCGATCGGGGAATGTTCGAGGTCCACTGTGAGCCATGGGAAGCCGGTTTTGGCCATCAGGCGAGCAGTGAAGACATCGCCGAAGGACAGCCACGTCCCGACCGACGGCTGGCCGGCCCTGAGCGCTCGTTTGACGGGGTTGGTTTTCATGGGGGAACCGGGGGC
>JBEAUF010000020.1:0-4916 GCA_041161565.1 Planctomycetota bacterium
TCCTGCCGCCTGTCTCCTTTACACGTTTGCTGCATTCTCTGTGTTTCTCTGTGTACTCTGTGGTCGAACAATCGCCGCGGCCGTGTGTTATGCCATCCCGGGTTTCAGGGGAGCGGGAGACCTGCGGTTCCTGCAGCTCCGGAAGCCCGCTTCTCCTCCGCATAGCTTGGACGGATATACACGGGCTCAAGGTCCGCCACATTCGCCAGTTGCCCGCAGCGGAGCAGGCAGCGTCCCACGGCCGCAACTTCCCGTGCTCGCGGCTGCAGTTCCAGACACCGCCGAAATCGTCCACTCTGCTCCAGCTGCTCCCTGTGTCGGGTCACCGCAGGCCCGACGATCAGTGGGCTGCCTGTCAGATTCCCCACAGCCGCGATCCGCACATCGCCGACGCGCTGCCAAATGCCGACGGCCGGATCCCACTCGTAATCGCCCACAAAAACTTCATTCCTCTGAGCATCGCTGATCACCAGCATCCGCAATGGCTCACCGGCCGGAATGTCGTCCGGAGAGAGCTGGCAGGCGATGGCCTGAAGAGTATCCACAGCCAGCAGTGGGATTCCGGTGACCCACGCCAGAGTCCTGGCGAACACGACACCAACCCGCAGCCCGGTGAAGCTCCCGGGACCAACACTCACAGCAATCGCCTGCAGACCAGCTACGGAGCAGCCGTGTTCAGCGAGCAGCGTGGAAGCCTCCTGCACCAGAGTTTGCGCGTGCCGTCGCCCTGCTGATTCCAGGATTCGTTCGGCAATCAGGCGTTCGTCATTGAAAAGGGCCAGAGCACCCGTATGGGTGGATGTCTCAACAGACAGCAGAAGCATGGGAGGTGTCTCGTGTCAAAAAACGGCGCTGCAGACGGGGGCGAGTGGCGGGAGTTAACAGCCTTTCCCTGCGGCGCGGGCACCCTGCACCATTCTGCAGGCCATCCGCATGGCTTCCAGAAAACCGGAGGGTTTCACCCTTTGAGGCTGTTTCCAGGCGATATCGAAGGCGGTGCCGTGAGTGGGGCTGGTGCGAATAATCGGAAGACCGAGCGTGATATTGATGGCCGCGTCGAAGCCGATAAGTTTTACGGGAATGTGACCTTGATCGTGATACATCGCCACGATGCCGTCGAATTCGCCAAGCACAGCGCGGCGGATTGCTGTATCGGCCGGAAGCGGCCCGTGCACATTGCAGAGTTTTTCGACCGCGGCAATCGCCGGCTCGATAATCCGACCCTCCTCGTCACCAAACAACCCATGCTCACCACCGTGGGGGTTCAGTGCACACACGGCGATTGACCGCCGCGGACAGCCGATGGAATTGAGAAATCCGTGCATGAGTCGCACGGTGGCGTTCACAGCGTCCGGCGTCAGCAGTCCCGGGACGCTGGCCACGGAGGTATGCAGCGTCACGTGCGCGATGCTCAATCCGTGAGCGACGCCGGCCTGCTCAGCCGCGGGGGAATCCAGCAGCAGGTTTCGCAGTGGTTGCAGAGCGGTTTCCGGCAGATGCAGCATCATGGCAAATTCGCTGACACCACAGCGTTCTGCGAGGATTTCCGTGTGCCCCGGATAACGGTGTCCCGCCTGATGCAGCGATTCCTTGTTCAGCGGTGCAGTGACAATCGCATCCGCGTGGCCGGAAAGCGCCAGGCTGGCGGCAAGCTGCAGACAGCGAAAGGCCGCATCACCTCCGGCTGCGCTGATGGTGCCGGGTGGAGTCCGGGCAGCATCGGGCCGCGTGGGATTGCAGCAGGCGACTCGGCTCTGACTGATCACTTCAGCCACCTGCCGACGGAATTCGTCGGGAGCAACGCCGGTGAAATCCAGCAAAGTGAGGGGCAGGGAGCGATTCTGCAGAGCGGCAGCCCGCTGCAGAACTTCCGGGCAGCCAATCAGCAGCGGCAAACAGGGATCGGAGAGGGCATCCGGCTGCGCCGCCATGCTCAGCAGCTCCGGGCCCACACCTGCCGGATCACCCATGGTAATCGCCAGCAGCGGTGGCGTGTCAGCAGTGGCGAATTCCGCAGCAGGTGTCAGGGGGGAGCCGGATCGCATGCGAGGCGCTTTGAAAGTGGGTGGCGTGAATCAGTGTTCGTTGAGGACCAGCTGTTCAGCGGGAAACACCGGGCCTTCAACACAGGTTCGACGGTAGTCCCAGCCGCCGTCCTCCGTACGCACCTTCGTCACACAGCTGAAGCAGGCCCCGAAACCACAGGCCATGGGCGTTTCGAGCGACAGCCAGGAGCGAACGCCGGCCTTTTCGCAGATGGCAGCGGCCGCATGCATCATCGGTTCCGGACCACAGATGTAAACGTGCACATCATCAAGGCTGCCCGCCCCGGCTGAACCTGCGGAATCAAGCTCACGCTGCAGGAGCGCAGTCACATAGCCATGATGACCCGCAGTCCCGTCGTCTGTGGCAATCTGCAGCTCAAGACCCGGCAGCTGGAAGTCATCGAGCCCGGCCAGCCACTCCTTTGAACGCACGCCATAACACAGCGTGACTCGCTCCGGTCTGGTGGAAATGCTGCGCCCAGGCCGGCCATAGGCAGCCAGTCCGAGCGCCTCACGGGTGACACCCAGAAACGGCGTCTGACCAATTCCACCGGCTACACAGATCAGCCGACGGCAGGCCGGAACCGGAAAGCCGTTTCCCAGCGGCCCCCAGATCGCCACCCGATCGCCGGACTGCCAGGTGGGCATGATTGAGGTGAGTCGGCCAACTTTGACAAAGCCGAATTCCACGCCCGCGGGATGACCGGATGCGTCGCGATAAATGTCGTAGAGCGCGAAGGGGCGACCCAGCAGAGGGTCGCTGCCGGACTCGGGCCGAATCATGAAAAACTGGCCGGGAAGAATGGCGGCTGCCAGCTCCGGACAACGCACACGCACAGCCCAGGTATCCCGAGCCAGCGGACGCACATCGTCCACGACGGTGAAATACTGAGCGGCATGCGGGCACATGCCCGGCAGACTGTCTGGAACACGATCCATGGGCTGGTTTTCCGAGGAGGGACGCGGTGGAACCCGATTCAGGTGGTTGATAGCAAAAAAGCAGTGGCAAATCACGTGCAACCACTTCCTGCAGCCGCGAGTTGTTTTCAGCGGCGCACCTGTCAGAATTGGGAAAATTTGCCGGCAGCTCCGGCAGCAGGTATTTCAGCAGGCGCGCTGGCAAAGAAAGACTCTGGAAATGGCCCACGGATTTCCCTCCGAAACCGCAGACGCTGATTCGCTGATCACTGCTGACCATGGACAGCTCCCCCGCTGGCAGGTCGGTGACCTCCCGGAACCACTCCCCATTTCCCTCCCCAATGTCCTCCGCACCATCGGTCCCGGCGCGATTCTGCTCGCAGGATCCATCGGTGGCGGCGAATGGATCGTCGGACCGCTGATGACCGTCCGTTACGGCCCGGAAATTCTCTGGATCGCCACACTTGGCATTTTTCTGCAGATGATCTTCAACCTCGAAGCCATCCGCTACACGCTCTGCACCGGTGAACCCGTACTCACCGGCATCATGCGACTGCATCCGGGGTCGCGATTCTGGGCGATCTTCTACATCCTCGTCGGCGCCGCCCAGCTGGCCACCCCGGCGATGGCTCTCAGCTGCGCCAATGTGCTCTTCACAGCATGGCACGGCGACCTCCCCGATCCCGATGGCAGCCACCGCAATTCGCTCTTCGGAATTGCCCTCGGCGTCCTCCTCCTCAGTGTCATCCTCCTCCAGTCCGGGCGTTCCATCGAACGGATTCTGGAGAAACTCTCGTGGGCCATGGTGGCCGCCATCTTTGTGTTTCTGGTCGTTGCCAACTGCCTCTTCGTCCCCTGGGAAATCTGGACTCGCACCGCACGTGGTTTTCTCACTCCAGGAACGCTGCCGAAAAACGCCGACTGGGTGCTGCTCGGAGTCTTCGCTGCCACAGCAGGCTCCGGAGGACTCGGTAATCTCGCGATTTCCAACTGGACCCGCGATAAAGGGCTCGGAATGGGCAGATGGTCCGGTTCAATCGGCAGTATGCTCCGCGGTGACGGACACTCCGTCGCAGCCGTCGGAACAGTCTTCCGCCCCACGCCAGCCAATCTCAGCAGATGGCGGACCTGGTGGCACTATTCACTGCTGGATCAGGCCGCCCTCTGGGCCGGCGGCTGCGTGCTGGGCATGTTCCTGAATGTCAACCTCGCCCAGGCCATCATCACACCCGACACAATTCCAGCGGACAACGCAGCCGGAGCATTTCAGGCACAGTACATGGCCGAAAAGCTCTGGTCCGGATTCTGGGGACTGGCACTGCTGAATGGCTTCTGGATCCTGTTCTCCACGCAGCTGGGAAATACAGACGTACTGACACGAGTCTGCACCGACGCACTCTGGGCCGGCTGGCCCGCACTGCGTCGCTTCGCAGCCGGACAAATCTATTTCACCCTGCTGATGCTGTTCACTCTGTGGGGCGTTGGAGCACTCTGGCTCGGCGACAGCGCACTGAGCCTGTTCAAAGTCCTCGGACTGCTCGCCAGTCCCATCCTCGCCATCGGTGCGGTCCAGATCCTGCGAGTCAACCTGCGATTCCTTCCCCATCACGTCCGCCCACCCATCTGGCGCTGTCTGGGCCTGGCAGCCTGTGCCATCATTTACACAGGACTGGCAGCACTGTCCGTTTGGCAGTCGCTGGTGAACTTCGGGTTGCTGTAGATTACAAAAACCAGCGCCTCTGAGCGGTGGGCGGAGGCCCAATGCCATTGGCTTTCTCTCAATCGCCGCAAAAAAGTGGGAAAGGCGAGCAGGGGATGTCAATCCCCCGGTTAGGGTCCGTAACCGCGCGGGCAGCACCGCTTCAGGAACGCACCAGGGCCGCACTGGCCGATTGACATCGGCCGCACGCCACACTGCGTTTTCGTGACTCAATCCGGCCACGGGATTTCAGC